>CP065161.1:1200000-1500000 GCA_015693905.1 Rhodobacterales bacterium HKCCA1288
GAGTGGCGCGATCCAGAGGGTGTGGTGAGCGAAAGGCGCTGGGTGACGCGTGCAGAGCTTGCGACCCTAAGGGTGAAACCTGATAGTCTTGCACGCGTTGCATGGGATGGCGAGATCATGATCTATGACGCGCTAGAGCCAATTCTGCGCTAAGGCGCTTTATGCGCGCCCGTCAGACCATAGGCCACGCCACCAATGACCACGAGGCTTGCAGCGATCAAATGCAGCGTCAAAACCTCGTCCAACAGCAGCACACCGCCCAAAATTGCCAAAGGCGGCACACTGAGCTGCGCAAGCCCTGCGCGGGCGGCACCCAGATGCGGCAAGATCGTATACCACAGCGCATAACCCATTCCCGAAGTCACCGCACCTGACAGGATCGCCAAACCCCGCCCCGTTGCATCGGCAGTCTGACCTTCGGGAAGGGGAAACAAGAACAGGGCCAAGGCGCAAAGGCCAAAGGCAATCCAAAAATTCACGGCTGTTTCAGGGATCGGGTCGCGGGCCTTTCGCCCCAAAAGCGAATAGCCCCCCCATCCTAACCCTGCGACCGCAATTGCAGTGACCGCATCTAGCGGCAAAGTGATCTGCCCTTCTGGCAGAAGCAGCCAAACCAACCCTGCAAGCGCGACAGCCGCGCCCCCCAAGCGGCGGGGTGACACCCCCTCCCCCAAAAGGAGCGATCCTGAAAACATGGTCAATTGCACCGCGCCGAAGAGCAGCAAAGTGCCCAAGCCTGCATCCAATTTCAAATAGGCCAATGAAAAGCCCAACATATAGGTCGCAAGGCAAAACCCGCCCGCAAGGCGCATCTTGGGATTGGCGCGCGCAATCGTCAGAAACGTCCGCCCGCGTAAAATCACACTCAGGCCAAGCAGCGTCACAGCGCCCGCAGCCACACGCCAAATTGCGAAATCCCCAACGCTGATATGCCCCCCCGCCACGGCCATACGGTTCAGCACCGAATTGGCAGCAAAGGCAATCAAGGTCAGAAGGGCCGCGAAGATCAACCGCGTCATGACAACAGCCTTTGCACAATATCCCCGCGCGCATAGGCAATCTGCCCGCCCGCGATTGTGGCAGCCACCGCATGGCTTTTGGCATCTAGGATGACAAAATCGGCGCGCTTGCCCGTGGCAATCACACCACGATCCTCCAAACCCAAAAGCCGCGCGGGGCCAGAGGACACGAGCGCCCAAGCCTCTGTCAAACCCATTCCCCCTTGCCACAAAGTCAGCGCGGCGCGCAGCAAAGCAGGGTAGTGGTAATCTGACGCCAACGCATCGACCAAACCCGCTTCGACCAAAAGCCGCGCAGAGACCTTGCCCGCATGCGACCCGCCACGCAGAACATTGGGCGCCCCCATCACCACGCCATGGCCTTCTGCGCGCGCGGCCTCTGCGGCTTCGACTGTTTCAGGAAATTCCGCCAAGCTGACGCCAATCTCCGAGAATTGCGCATGTGCGGCGGGGGTTGCGTCATCATGGCTGCCCATCACCACCCCAAGTTCAGAAAGCTGTCCCGCCAGATCACGCAAGGCAGGCATCACTTCGGGCTTTCGGTCATGGAGGCTGTGCAGAAACGCGAGATGTGCCTCAGGCGAGCGGCCCGCCTTAAGCGCCTGCCCCGTCAAACGTGGCGGGCGTTTTCCCGCCGCTAAAGCCTCATGCGGCAGATGATCATTAAACACCACGCACGCGATTTGGTGATCGCGCACCAAGTCTAAAATCGCGGCGAAATGGTCGACCATATTCATCTCAACGCGCAATTGCAGACGCAAATCACAGATCAAGCCCTGCGCATCTTGCAAGGCGCGGGCCATGGCGGCGGCGAAATCGGGGCCGCGCATCCCCCCCTCCCAAGAGTAGAATTGTGCAAGCATAGCTGTCGTTATCCCATTGGCCGCCAACTCCGCTTCGATGGGACGTATCCCCTCGCGCGGGTCAACAACGGCCCCACGGCGGGGCGCAACATGGCGTTCGAACCCATCGCCATGGAAATCGACCAATCCCGGCAAGATGATATAGCCAGATAGATCAATACAGCGCGGGCCTTGATCTTGGGTGATAACCCCCTCCGCTATGCTCACAGGGCGCGGCGCAAGCCCCTCAGGGCCCAAGACCTCAGCCCCCATTAGCGTTAGGTTCAGACCCAGCATGCGCCCTATTCCGCAGATGGATCGCGCCAGCGATTGACGATTGGATAGCGCCGATCCAACCAGAATGCGCGGGACGTCAGCCGCGCCCCCGGTGCGGATTGAAAGCGCTTATATTCCGAAATGTAGATCAGATGCTCAACCCGCTTGACTGTCGCGGCATCAAACCCTTGTGCAACCAAATCTGCAACGCTTGCCTCATGATCTATCAGCCCCTCAAGGATGGCATCCAAAACCTCATATGTCGGCAGGCTATCCTCGTCTTTTTGATCATCGCGCAATTCCGCCGATGGCGGCTTTTCAATCACTGACACAGGCATCACAGGCCCGTCTGGCCCTTTCATCCAAGCGCGGTGGTTGGCATTGCGCCAATGGCATGTTGCAAAGACGCGCGTTTTGTAAAGGTCTTTGATCGGGTTATAGCCCCCCGCCATATCGCCATAGATGGTGGCATAACCTACCGCGACCTCGGATTTATTGCCTGTGGTCAACAACATTTCGCCGAATTTATTCGACAACGCCATCAGAAGAACCCCGCGCAAACGGGATTGGATGTTTTCCTCGGTCAAATCTGGATCGCGGCCTGCAAAGAGCGGGGCAAGCGTGGCCTCAACCGCCTCTTTCGGGGCCTCAATCGGCAAACTGTCAAGCCTGACCCCAAGCATCTGGGCCACATCGCGGGCATCATCAAGCGAAGCCTGCGAGGTATAGCGCGAAGGCAGCATCACGCAATGCACGTTTTCAGGGCCAATGGCATCGGCGGCAATGGCCGCAACCAAGGCCGAATCCACCCCACCCGACAGGCCCAAAACCGCGCGAGAAAACCCTGCCTTGGCCATGTAATCACGCAGACCCAAAACCATCGCGTGATAATCCGCCTCGATGTCATCGGGCAGGCGCGTCAGGTCAGTCTTGTCAATCTGCCAGCCCTCAGCCCCCTCTTGAAGTGTCAGATGGGTCAGTCCTTCTTCAAAGGCGGGCATCTGCGCCACCAAGGCCCCGCCTTGGTTCAAGGCGAAACTGGCCCCATCAAAAATCTGATCATCTTGCCCACCGACAAGGTTCAGATAGATCAATGGCAGGCCCGTCTCGATCACGCGCGCGACCATATGGGTCTGCCGCAATCCCATCTTGCCGCGATGATAGGGCGAGCCATTGGTGACAAGCAAAACCTCTGATCCCGCTTCGGCGAGCGTCTCGGTAATGTCCTCATGCCACGCATCTTCACAAATCGGGATGCCGATCCGCACAGGGCCAATGCGCACGGGGCCAGACGGATTGCCTGACTTGAAATACCGCTTTTCGTCAAAAACGCTGTCATTAGGCAAATGATGTTTATTGATCCGCGCAATCTGCACGCCGCCTTGCAAAATGACATAGGCATTGTTGATACCCCCGCCTTCGGCAGGCAAAGGCACGCCAATCCCACAGGCAGGGCCATCCTTGGTGGCCTCTGCCAAATCTTCTAAGGCCTGCACGACTGAGGCCAAAAAAGCGGGCCGCGTGACAAGGTCTTGCAGCTGATAGCCCGTCAGCGCCATTTCGGGGAACACCACCAAATCAGCCCCCGCATCCCGCGCTTCGGCCCAATAAGCCAAGACCTTTTGTGCATTGCCTGCGAGATCACCGACTGTGGGGTTAATCTGCGCAACACTCAAACAAAACCGAGACGCCATTTAGCTGTGCCTTCCCTACTCACTCACCCGAGGTTCTAGCAGATCAAACCCGCAGGCCAAGGCCATTGCGCATATTGATCGCACCCAAAGGCGCAAAAGACGTTGCGAGATGAGGCGGGCTTCAATAGTTTCTTTGACAAGGCCAGAGGAAGCAGATGGGACATTTGCTAAATATGCGAAATAAAATGCGCCCCTTGGAAAGGACAGCACAGGCAGCTTTGCTTGGTCTTTTTTTTGGATTAGCGCCGCAGAGCGGGCTTGCCCAAGAGGGCGAAATCATCCGTGACGAACAGCAATATGACAATGGCGCGATCTATCGCGGGCAATTCCGCAACGGGCTGCAACACGGGACGGGCACCTATACTTTGCCCAACGGGTATGAATATACGGGGCAGTGGGTTGATGGCCAAATTATGGGCGAAGGCCGCGCAACCTTTCCTGATGGGTCGGTCTATGAAGGCTCGTTTGTGGCGGGCAAACCCAATGGCCAAGGCACGATCACCTTTGTCGATGGATCAACATATACAGGCACTTGGGCAGACGGCCTCATGTCGGGCGAAGGGCGCGCCTTTTATTCCAACGGAATGACCTATACGGGCAGCTTTGTCGCAGGCCTTCAAGAGGGACAGGGGCGGCTGTCTAACACTGATGGTTACGTCTATGAAGGTGGGTGGCAATCTGGCCAGAAGCATGGCCAAGGAAGCCTCACTTTCCCAGATGGCTCAACATATGTGGGGGAATTTCTCAACGATATGCGCCACGGCGCAGGACGTTTGGAAACCTCGGATGGCATGGTGTTTGAGGGCGAATGGGAAAATGATCAGATCAACGGTCAAGGCAGCCTGACCCAACCCAATGGCGATATATATGAGGGCGGTTTGGTCAATGGCGCGCGCCAAGGCCAAGCCGTAGTGCGCTATGCGAATGGCGATCTCTATGAGGGCGAATTTCTCAATGACCGCCGCCATGGCCAAGGTCGTTTCACAGGGCATCAGGGGCTTGTTTATGAAGGCCAATGGGTCGAAGGGCGCATTGAGGGGCAAGGCGTGATGACCTACCCAGATGGGGTGGTCTATGCTGGCGGATTTGAAAATGATTTGGCCCATGGGACGGGAACCATAACCTATCCTGACGGCACCAAATACGAGGGCGATTGGGTCGCGGGGGCGATGCAAGGCTTTGGCATTGCGGAATATGCCGATGGGTTGCGCTATGAGGGCCAATTCCTCAATGGGCGCCAACACGGCCAAGGGGTCATGACCTCAACCAACGGCTATCGCTACGAGGGCGGATGGAACGCAGGCCTGCGCGAGGGGGAAGGGATCACAACCTATCCTGATGGCAGCAGCTATCGTGGGCAATTCGTAGGCGGGGCGCGCGAAGGCATAGGCCGCCTCGAGATGGCCGATGGGTTTACCTATGAGGGCGCTTGGCGCGCAGGTGAAATCACAGGTCAAGGCGTGGCGCGCTATCGCTCGGGCGATGTTTATGAAGGGACGTTTGAAAACGGAACCCGCCAAGGTCAAGGGCGACTGACCTACGCCACGGGCCAAGTGGTAGAAGGACTGTGGGAAAACGGCCAATTCGTGGGCGCGGGGGCGGCGGATTTGCCACCTGCCCCCGAAACCCCTGATGTCAGCGAACCGCAATCGCAGTAAAATCAGGCTGCAATCAGCCCCATGCTTTCGAGTTTCAACAGCACCTGCTGCGCGCAGTAATCCACCTCTGTGCCTTCGGTATCGACCACCAATTCTGCGGCGGTTGGGGCCTCGTAAGGATCAGAAATCCCAGTGAATTCCTTGATTTTGCCCTCGCGCGCCAATTTATAGAGACCCTTGCGGTCACGGCGCTCGCATTCTTCAAGGCTGGTGGCCACATGCACTTCAACAAAAGCGCCAAAGCTTTCAACCATCTCGCGCACTGAGCGGCGGGTCGCTGTATAAGGCGCGATGGGGGCGCAAATGGCGATCCCGCCATTCTTCGTGATCTCCGAAGCGACATAGCCAATGCGGCGAATATTGATATCGCGGTGTTCCTTGCTAAACCCCAATTCCGAGGAGAGATGCTTGCGCACCACATCCCCATCAAGCAGCGTCACAGGACGGCCGCCCATTTCCATCAGCTTGACCATCAGGGCATTCGCAATGGTCGATTTGCCCGAGCCTGAAAGCCCCGTGAAAAACACTGTAAAGCCCTGCTTGCTGCGCGGTGGAGAGGTGCGGCGCAATTCCTTAACCACCTCAGGGAAGGAGAACCATTCGGGAATTTCCAACCCCTCGCGCAGACGGCGGCGCAGTTCCGTGCCCGAAATATCCAGAACAGTGTCGCCCTCTGGTACCTCATTGGCGGGGTAATATTGGGCCTTTTCTTGCACATAGACCATGTGCTTGAAATCCACCATCTCAAGGCCAATTTCGTCTTGGTGCTGCTTGAACAGCTCCTGCGCGTCATAGGGGCCATAGAAATCTTCGCCGTTTGAATTCTTTCCTGGCCCCGCGTGATCGCGCCCCACGATGAAATGGGTGCAGCCATGATTGGCGCGGATCAAGCCGTGCCAAACCGCCTCGCGCGGGCCAGCCATGCGCATGGCAAGGTTCAGCAAGCTCATGGTTGTGGTTGCGGCAGGGTATTTATCAAGCACAGCCTCGTAGCAGCGCACACGGGTAAAGTGATCCACATCGCCGGGCTTAGTCATGCCAACCACAGGATGGATCAGTAGGTTTGCCTGTGCCTCTTTGGCGGCGCGGAAGGTCAATTCCTGATGCGCGCGGTGCAGCGGGTTGCGGGTTTGGAAGGCAACAATCCGCTTCCACCCCAATTTGCGGAAATAGGCCCGCATCTCGTTGGGCGTATCACGGCGTGCGCGGAAATCGTAATGCACGGGCTGTTGGATCCCCGTGATCGCCCCGCCCAAATAAACGGGGCCTGCCACATGATGCAGATAGTTTACCGCAGGATGGGCCAGATCATCTGCGCCAAACACCTTTTCTGCCTCGCGCGCCTTATTGGGCACCCATTTGTCAGAGATAGAGAGGATCGCAAGGATCACCCCCTCCTGATCGCGCAGTGCGATATCTTGGCCCGTCTCGACCTTGGCGGCGAAGTCCTCGGAAATATCAAGCGTGATCGGCATCGGCCAAAGCGTGCCATCTGCCAGACGCATGGTCTCGACCACGCTGTCATAATCCTCCTGCCCCAAAAACCCTTTGAGCGGGTTGAACCCGCCATTCATCAGCAATTCCAAATCGCAGATTTGGCGCGGGGTCAGATCCCATGAAACCAACTCCGCGGCCTCAAGCTTGAGCTTCTGCGCGGAGTCGTAAGAAACATAAAGTTCAGGGATCGGGGCGTGAAATTGGGCAGCCATCAAGTTTACTTTCCAACAAGGGTCAAAACATTAGGGGCCGCAAAAAACGACACGGCCCCGCATTCAGCGCCGCCATAGACCCCGAATGTGGCGAAATTCAAGCAAAGCTGTCTTTTTCAAAGAAAAAAGAAACAGCGTGATTGCCGATCCGCCGCAAACGAAATGGCGGTGCTGAAAAATCGGCAATCACGCAGCCCCTGTTCTTAGCCCTATTCGGCGGCTTTCACATCACCTGCCGCTTGTTCCGCCAACCACCGCTCGGCATCCAAAGCGGCCATACAGCCCATGCCCGCGCTTGTGACCGCTTGGCGATAGGTGTGGTCGGTCAAATCCCCCGCCGCAAAAACGCCAGGGATCGAGGTGCGGGTCGTGCCGGGTTCAACCCAAACATAACCGCCCGAATGCAGCTTAAGCTGATCCTTGATCAAATCGCTGGCAGGTGCATGGCCAATGGCCACGAAAAACCCTTTGCAAGGCACTTCGGTGATGGCGCCAGTCTCGACATGGCGCGCTTTGACCGCCTCAACACCACGGGGGGCATCTGTCCCGACCACCTCATCCACCTCGTGGTTCCAGATCACCTCGATTTTCGGATTTTTGAAAAGGCGATCTTGCATGATCTTTTCCGCACGCAGGCTATCGCGGCGGTGGATCAATGTGACCTTTGAGGCGAAATTGGTGAGAAACAGCGCCTCCTCAACGGCTGTATTGCCGCCACCGATAACCACCACCTCTTGCCCGCGATAGAAGAACCCATCACAGGTCGCACAAGCCGACACGCCAAAGCCCTTGAAATGCTCTTCAGAGGGCAAGCCCAACCACCGCGCCTGCGCGCCTGTCGCCAGAACCACAGCATCGGCCGTATATGTTGTGCCTGTATCGCCCGAAGCGCGGAAAGGGGGCTGCGATAAATCGAGATCAGAAATATGATCCGAGATGATCTCTGCCCCCATCTCGCGGGCGTGGTTCTCCATCCGCACCATGAGATCAGGCCCCATGACGGAGGCATCACCCGGCCAGTTTTCAACATCCGTTGTGATGGTCAACTGTCCGCCCGGTTGGATGCCTTGCACCAAAATCGGCTCGAGCATAGCACGGCTGGCGTAAACCGCCGCCGTATAGCCCGCAGGGCCAGAGCCAATAATCAATAGACGGGTATGGCGGGTTGCACTCATGAGATGGATCCTTCATTAAACCTGTCACGCGCCGCCATCGCAGCATGGGCAATGACACCCGAACGACACAGCGCGACACTTATCTTAATCCTGATATAACCACCGATCGCCCGCGATGAAAGCCCCGCCTAAGCCTTGCAAAGCGGCGCTCAATATTCCATATATTGCGCGGGTGCGAAATAAAATTGCGTATTTCTGGCATTATCGCTCAGGATCGCAAAGTCGCGAGCGAGAGGATAACAATAATGCCAACGACCAAACTCGATCCGATTGACCGCAAGATTCTTGCGGAACTGCAAAATGACGGGCGGATGACCAATGTGGAATTGGCCAAACGCGTTGGGATTTCTGCACCCCCTTGCCTACGGCGCGTGCGCACTTTGGAGGAGTCGGGCTATATCCGCGGCTATCACGCAGATGTCGATGCGCGGATGCTTGGGTTCGAAGTTCAGGTTTTCGCCATGGTGGGCCTGCACAGTCAGGCTGAGGCTGATTTGGTCGCCTTTGAAAACCGCTGTGCCGAGTGGCCCCTCGTGCGCGAATGTCATATGCTGAACGGCGAGATTGATTTCATCTTGAAATGCGTGGCGCCTGACCTGTCCACATTCCAAAGCTTCCTCACCGAACACCTAACCGCCGCCCCGAATGTTGCAAGCGTGCGCACATCGCTTGTCATTCGTGGGGCTAAGGATCAACCAGGCGTACCCTTCGAAGTTCTCGAAGACCGACTGGCTAAGATGGATTAAGGCGAAGCGGATTATCCTGCCCGTTTCAAGCCAATTTCTGCACGATCCGTCATCGCTGGTCGCTGCACTTCGGTTTCTTCGCGCATCCAAGGCATGCGTGGCGCTTCGTGCTCGGTCATCGCGATAACCGACTCCATCCAACGTGTTTTCATCTCAGACCCTCCAAAAAGATTCGCGCAACATTGCGCTTCGATGGGTCTAAAGTCGCGTCCAAATCTGTCAAAGATTGGACGAAATCCCGTCAGCTTGGGGAAAGAAAAAGGTGATTGCGCGGCAAAGCCTAAAGGCGAATAGCCGAAATGAGGCGCCCGTAATCCGCCTCGCCCCGATGTGTGGCGCGGCGGTAGGAGAAGAACAGCTCTTCGTCACGATAGGTGCAATGCCCACACCATTCTGCCTGCCCGATGCCCGCGTTGCGCAGGCGCGTTAATCCGTAGCTTGGTAAATCAAAGAGATATTTATCAGGTGCTGCCCCGTTGATAAAAAACCGCGCAGACTCCGGATCATCATCTACGAATTCCTCAAAGAATTCTTGCCCGACCTCATAATTGGCTTGGCTGATCGTAGGGCCAATCACCGCGTTGATTTTTTCGCGCACCGCCCCTTGTGCAACCATCAAGTCAATCGTGGCCTCAAGCACCCCTGCCCGCGCGCCCTTCCAACCCGCATGGGCAGCGCCAATCACGCCTGCCTCCGCTTCATGAAACAGGACGGGCTGACAATCGGCTGTGAGAATCGCAATGGCCAAATCCTTGCTGCAGGACACCAGACCATCTGCCTCAGGGGTGCCACCACCAATCGGGCCTTCAACCAAGACAACATCCGCGGAATGCGTTTGATACACCGTCACAAGGCAATCTTCCGCCACCCCCATCTCACGCGCCACGCGCGCGCGGTTGATTTCGACCAAATCCGATTGATCAGATGATCCCGCACCACAATTCAGACTGCTAAAAATGCCGCTAGATGCACCACCCTTGCGTGTAAAAAAACCATGCTTTGCTGCCCCCAAAAGCGGCGATGTGATCGGGTCAATTGGAGCAAAATGCGCAGCCATCTCACATATCCCTTATTTCAAGATCATCCAAACCTGGCAGGGCGGGCGCAGACTGTTGTGTAAGACCCAGCACTTTGAATAGCTGTCCCATTTCTTCGGGGTGGGTCAACCTACGATGCGCGGCAATGTGCGATTGAAGCGCGTCACCGTGCAATTTTTGCGCAAGCGCCTGCGCCCGTGCGGTGATCCCAAGACGCTCAAGAAACAGACCTTGCGTCTGTAGCGGTGCCGCGCGGGCGGGTGCGGCACTGGCCGCCAAAGGCTGAAACGCCACATGGGCGGTCAGATCGGATGTGCCAATATCCACCAATGGATCAGCGTATCTGTGATCTTTGACGGCTTGAAAGGTGTCGCCTGCGCTGATCCAATCCCCGTAATCAATCAAAAGCGCCGCGCCGCCATGCGCATCAATGCGCCGCCCTATATCTGATGCAATCGCCTCGGCCGCAGCATTAACCTCGACAATCGCACCCTCTGGCATGTCACCAAAACGGGCCGTTAGCCAATCGGGCGCAATGACAGGGCCAAGCCCCCATATGAGCGCGCCCTGATCTGCACCAATTTGGCGTTCATGCCATCCGTCACGCCCTTTTTGAAATTGCCGAATGGGCAAAGCATCAAAAAATTCATTCGCGACCAAATAAAGCGGCCCGTCAGGTAGGGTGGCAATAGTGTCGTGAAATTGCGGTTGATACTGTCCCAAAGCCTCTGCTTGGGCTGCGCGCATCAAGGGCGAGGCTTCGACCATGTGCAATCTGATCGTTTGGGTGAATTCGGGCAGCAGTTTTGCAGCGCGCAAAATATCGGCCATAAACGTCCCACGCCCGCCGCCAAGCTCGACCAAATTTACATCGGATGGTCTGCCTTGGTCAGACCAAACCTGCAGGAACCACAACCCAATCATCTCGCCAAAGATTTGCGAGACTTCGGGTGCCGTCACAAAATCCCCGCCCCGACCGATGGCGGGTTTCTTCATGTAATACCCAAATTCAGGGTGAAGCAGCGCCTCGGTCATAAACTCGGCCACAGAAAGCGGGCCTGACTGCGCGATACGGCGCAACAGCCGATCCTGCGCGCGCCCTGCCCCCATTAGGCACCTGCCTTACGCCGCGCGACCTGCCGCGCGACCAAGATCACCGCTAGCCCCACAATGACCATGGGCAATGACAAGATCTGCCCCATGCTCAGACCAATATCATCAGACAGCCACAGCGCATAACCGCGCGGATGGTTCACGAAGAACTGTGCATCAGGTTGGCGGAAATATTCGACAATAAACCGCCCCACCCCATAGCCTGCAAGAAACAGACCCGCCACTTGCCCTGGCACCCGCAACGCCCCTTGGCGATGGATCACATACAGGATCACAAGCCCCAAGATGAGCCCCTCAAGCAGCGCTTCGTAAAGCTGTGACGGGTGGCGCGCGCAAACTTGCATGCCTGCGTCCATCACAATCCCCACAGGGCCCGAACAGTCCTGTGCCGCGGCCCCGGGAAAGATCACGCCCCAAGGCGCATCGGTGGGTCGCCCCCATAGCTCGGCATTAATGAAATTTGCGCTGCGCCCCAGAAAGAGCGCAGGCGGGGTGGCCAAGGCTAACAGGTCGGCAAGGCTGGCTATGCTGACCTTGTGGACACGACAAAACAAAAGCCCCGCGATGACAACACCCAAAAAGCCACCATGAAAAGACATCCCCCCCTGCCAAACCTGCAAAATCTCAGTAGGGTTTTGCAGGTAATAGCTTGGCTGATAGAACAGCACATATCCAAGCCGCCCCCCAAGGATCACACCCAAGACCATCCATGTCAAAAGCGGTTCTACAACTTCGGGGGACATCGGGGCGGTGGCATGTCTCCACAGCGTGGATTTGCGCAAATGCCGTCCGATCATCCATGCAGCGATGAGAAACCCAGCGATATAGGCCAGCGCATACCACCGCAGGGCAAAGTGAAACCCACCAAAATCAATTGAGAAGAGCGCAGGCGAGATATCTGGAAACGGTATCGCGTAAAACATAGCGGCCCTTTTAGATGCGCGTGGGAACCCTTGTTAGATAGACTCCCATGCGGCGATGTCAACCTTGAAGCGGCGCGCCATTTACCCCATATCAAGGTCGAACGTATGAACGCGCCCCGCCGCGAGACAAGAGGACAGCCTATGCAAACCCGCAATAAGATGATGGATGACATCAGCCAATTGATGACCAACGCCATGGGTGTGGCCCAAGGCGCACGCGAGGAAGCGGAAAATGCGATGAAATCGCTGATGGATCGCTGGCTTGCGGATCGCGACTTTGTCACCCGCGAGGAATTTGATGCCGTGCGCGCAATGGCCCAAAAAGCGCGCGAAGAAAATGAGGCGCTGTCTGCGCGGCTAGAGGCATTGGAAAAGAAAAAGAAATAAGCGCGGTCACAGCGCAGTTGAACAAGGGCGGGTTTGGCCAGACCAAACCCGCCCTATCTTTATGCACAGCCCCCAATTTCTTGTGGACAGGATTAGGAAAACCGCAATTTCTGGGTGCGTCATCAAAATATTGCTTTACAGGTGAAGAAAGTAACCGCACCATATTTGGTATGGGGCCGCGCAAATCAGCCGACCCTTAGTGGAGACACCCAGCCTTAGTGGGCAAATTGGGATTGAACCCAACGCCCGCAACAGGCTGCCAAGAATGAGGCCTAGGGCAATGTCACTTTCCGAGCAGTATATGGATGTCGAAGACCTCCATCCCATCGATATCGTTGAAACCCTTGCCACACGGCATGAATGGGATTTCGACCGTGTTGCCGATGATCAAATCGCAATGGCCCTCGAGGGGCAGTGGCGCACCTATTCGGTGACGCTGGCATGGTCGAGCTATGACGAAACGCTGCGGATGATCTGCACCTTCGACATGGATCCACCCGCCGAATCTATGGGCAAGCTTTACGAGACATTGAACCTTGCCAATGACAAATGCTGGGCGGGTGCGTTCAGTTTCTGGGCCGAGCAAAAGATGATGGTCTATCGCTACGGCTTGGTTCTCGCAGGGGATCAACTGGCAAGCCCTGAGCAGATTGCCTGCATGGTTGAAACCGCGATTTTGGCAAGCGAGCGCTATTACCCCGCCTTCCAATTGGCCTGTTGGGGCAGCCAATCACCGAGCGAAGCAATCCAAGTGGCCATTGCCGAAGGGTTCGGTCGCGCCTAACCTGTTGCAAACCGCAACAGGGGATGAGTGATGACGTATGACGATATTGCCGCGCGCGGCATGGTGATTTTCGGCTGTGGGAAAATGGGCTCTGCAATGTTGGCAGGGTGGCTTGCACGAGGAATACCACCTGCCTGCGTGACCGTAATTGACCCGCACCCCTCTGATTGGCTCAAGGCTGCGGGGGTAAATCTCAACACGCCCCTGCCCGCAAATGCCGCTGTGGCCATTATCGCGGTAAAACCGCAGATGATGGGCGAAGCTTTACCCAATCTTGCGGCGCATATGGGCCGTGAGACATTGGTGATCTCTGTGGCGGCAGGCACACCAATCGCCAGATTTGAAGCCGAATTTGGCGCATCCACCAAAATTATCCGCGCTATGCCCAACACCCCCGCCGCAATCGGGCGAGGGATCACCGCGCTTATTGGCAACGGGCAATGCAGCCAAGCCGATCTTGCGCTTGGCGAAACCCTGTTATCTGCGGTCGGTCAGGTGGTGCGTCTTGAAACGGAAGATCAGATTGACGCTGTGACAGGCGTCTCGGGCTCTGGCCCTGCTTATGTATTCTATATGATTGACTGTCTCGCTGCTGCCGCGCGCGCCGAAGGCCTGCCTGACGCGATGGCGATGGAATTGGCAAAGGCCACAGTCGCGGGCGCAGGGGCCTTGGCCCGAGAGGCCAGCGAAAGCCCAGAACAATTGCGCATCAACGTGACATCGCCCAATGGCACCACGCAGGCGGGGCTAGAGGTTTTGATGGATGAGACAAGCGGCCTCGCCCCCCTCATCCGCGAAACAGTCAAGGCTGCGGCGGCGCGATCCCGCGCGCTGAAAGGATAAGCCTGATGGAAACCGATTTTGAAACATTCCTGAAGGTCGACATTCGCGTGGGGCGCGTCACCCGCGCCGAGCCCTTTCCCGAGGCCCGCAAACCTGCAATCAAGTTATGGGTGGATTATGGGCCAGAGATTGGGGTCAAAAAAAGCTCGGCCCAAATCACCGCGCATTATGCGCCCGAGGCATTGGTGGGCAAGCTTGTTATGGGGGTGGTGAATTTCCCACCCCGCCAGATCGGCCCCTTCATGTCCGAGGCGCTTGTGCTTGGATTTCATGATGCGGGCGGGGATGTGGTTTTGGCCGTGCCCGACAAGGATGCGCCCCTTGGCGCGCGACTATGCTGACGGGCTATCGCCGACCGCTTCGCGCCAGTGACGGCGGCACAAGCTGACATAGGTTTCATTGCCGCCGATTTGCACCTGCTCCCCCGATTTGGCAACGCTGCCATCAGGAGATTTTCGCACCACCATCGTGGCTTTGCGCCCGCAATGGCAAATCGTTCTGATCTCACGCAAATCATCCGCCAAGGCCAAAAGCGCGGCGGAGCCTTCGAATAATTCACCACGGAAATCGACCCGAAGGCCGTAGGTCATCACGGGCAGCCCCAAATCATCAGCCACGCGCGCCAATTCCCAGACCTGTGCCTTTGTGAGGAACTGCGCTTCATCCAGAAAGACGCAATCAATCGGCTGCGCTCTGTGCGCCGTCTCGATAAGCGCGAACAAGTCCGTATCAGGGGCAAAGGTTACGGCCTCTTTCGACAGCCCAATGCGGCTTGCAATAAGGCCTTGGCCTGCGCGCGTATCGTGATGCGCCGTCAGCAGAAATGGGGTCTGGCCGCGTTCGCTATAATTATGGGCCGCTTGCAAAAGCAGGGTCGACTTGCCCGCATTCATAGTCGAAAAATTGAAATATAGCTTGGCCATGGCGCGCCCTGTTGTTCCTTTGTCGCCATATGCCAATAGATGCGCCCGCCTTGCAAGCGCGCCCTCTCACGCGAAGTTCAAAACCCGTGATCTAAAAACAGGCTATACCCAAGCCAAGTTTTGGCAACAGGAGCACCCACTATGATCACCCGCCGCGCAGTCATAAAGTCAGGCTTAGCACTGCCGCTCGTCACACAGCCTCTGCTTGCTCAGGCCGTCTTCCAACGTGATGGCGTGGCTTTGCGGGGATATGATCCTGTGGCCTATTTCACCAATAGCGCCGCCACCAAAGGTGCGGCAGACTTCGCCGCGCACTGGGACAACGCCATATGGCATTTTGCATCAGCAGCCAACCGCGCGCAATTCTTGAACAGCCCCGAAGCCTTTGCCCCGCAATATGGGGGCTATTGCGCTTGGGCCGTGTCGCAAGGTTACACGGCCCCGATTGACCCTGATGCATGGCGCATTGTTGACGGAAAATTATACCTCAACGCCAACCGGCGCATTCAACGCCGTTGGGAACAGGATGTTGCGGGGCATATTGCCCGCGCAGACGCCAATTGGCCAAACCTCCGCGCGGGGCTGTAACTAGGGCTTTACCCCTGCAGCGAACGCACCGCCAATTCACCCTCACGTGCGGCTTTCATGGCCAAGGCTGCCGCATGGCTGCCTGCAAGCGTGGTGTAATAGGGAATCTTGTCATAGAGCGCGACTGTGCGCATCGAGCGGCTGTCTTCCACCGCTTGCGCGCCTTCGGTCGTGTTCAAGACCAGATCAACCATCCCGTCCTTCATCATATCGACAATCGTGCGCCCACCTTCATAGGCCTTGTTGACCACATCAGATGAAATCCCGTGATCGGCCAAGAATTTCGCCGTGCCTGAGGTGGCCAAAATCTTGAGGCCCAAATCGGTCAAGGTTTGCGCAGTCTCCACCAAGAGCGGCGATTTATCCGCATCTTTGATCGACAAGAACACTGTGCCTGCCGTTGGCAAAACAGTTCCCGCGCCAAGCTGCGCCTTGAGGAAGGCACGCGCAAAGCTGCGATCCCACCCCATAACCTCGCCCGTTGACCGCATTTCTGGCCCAAGCAGCGTATCCACGCCAGGGAAACGGGCAAAGGGCAGCACCGCTTCCTTGACCGAGAACCACGGCGTGCGGAAATCTGACAGGCTCATCGGATCGCCCATCGGGATAGACGCGTTATCATCCACAGGTTGATGAGGCGCGGCCTTGGGGAAAACCGAAAGTTTCTCTCCCGCCATCAAGCGCGCTGCGATAGAGGCAATTGCGCTATCCGTGGCCTTGGCCACAAAGGGCACAGTGCGCGAAGCGCGTGGATTGACCTCAATCAAATAGATATCATCGCCTTTGACCGCGAATTGAACATTCATCAAACCAACCACATTGAGCGCGCGCGCCAGTGCCTCGGTCTGGCGGGTGATCTCTGCGATAATCGCATCGCTAAGCGTATGAGGCGGCAAAGAACAGGCACTGTCGCCCGAATGCACGCCCGCCTCCTCAATATGCTGCATAATGCCCGCGACATGAACCGCGTCACCATCGCACAGCGCATCCACATCAACCTCGGTCGCGCCATCAAGATAGCTGTCAAGAAGCACAGGGCTGTCGCCAGACACCACCACAGCCTCTGCGATATAGCGGTTAAGCTGTGCCGTATCGCGCACGATCTCCATTGCGCGCCCCCCCAGAACGTAAGAGGGGCGGATCACCAAAGGATACCCCAAGGCCTCAGCCGCGGCTTTTGCTTCCTCGTCAGAATGGGCAATCGCATTTTCGGGCTGCTTAAGCTCGAGCTTTTGAACAAGCTGCTGGAACCGCTCGCGATCCTCCGCCAAATCAATCGCATCGGGCGATGTGCCAAGGATTGGGATACCTGCCTCATGCAGCGCGTTGGCCAATTTCAGCGGGGTCTGACCGCCAAATTGCACGATAACCCCATGCAATGTGCCTGCGTCCTGCTCCACGCGCAGAATTTCCATCACATGCTCGTAGGTGAGAGGCTCGAAATACAGGCGGTCGGATGTATCGTAATCTGTTGAAACCGTCTCTGGGTTGCAGTTGATCATGATGGTTTCATAGCCTTGCGCGGTCAGCGCAAAACACGCGTGGCAGCAGCAATAATCAAATTCGATCCCCTGCCCAATGCGGTTTGGCCCGCCGCCCAAAATCACAACTTTTTTTGCATCCGAGGGACGCGCCTCGCATTCCACATCGCCCATCGCAGGGGCCTCATAGGTGGAATACATATAGGGGGTCTGCGCCTCAAACTCGGCCGCGCAGGTGTCGATCCGCTTAAATGCGGCAACAATCCCTGCACTGGTGCGATCAGCCCGCACAGAGGCCTCGCTGCGGCCCGTCAGTGTCGCCAAACGCGCATCGGTGAAGCCCATCATCTTGATCTTGCGCAAGGCATCCGCCTCGCGCGGCAGGCCATTGGTGCGAATATCTTCCTCGACATCCACGATCTCGCGAATGCGGGCCAAGAACCATGGATCAAATTTGGTGACATGACCGATCTCATCATTGGTCAGACCATGGCGCATGGCTTGGGCGATCACACGCAGACGATCAGGCGTCTGCAGGCTGAGCGCCTTCGTGATGGCGGCCTTATCAGGCGCGCCGGCAATCTCGATCTCGTCAAAGCCAGACAGACCCGTCTCAAGACTGGCCAAGGCTTTTTGCAAACTTTCGTGGAAGCTGCGGCCAATGGCCATTGCCTCGCCAACGGATTTCATCGCCGTGGTCAATTCAGGCTTAGAGCCGGGGAATTTCTCAAAAGCAAAGCGTGGAATCTTGGTGACAACATAATCGATGCTTGGCTCAAAGCTGGCCGGGGTGACACGGGTGATGTCATTGTCCAACTCATCCAATGTGTAACCTACGGCCAATTTCGCCGCGATTTTCGCAATCGGGAACCCCGTGGCCTTAGAGGCAAGCGCCGATGAACGCGACACGCGCGGGTTCATCTCGATCACCACCATCCGCCCATCGGCAGGGTTAATCGCCCACTGCACGTTGGAGCCGCCCGTCTCAACGCCAATTTCGCGCAATACAGCAATCGAGCCGTTGCGCATGATCTGGTATTCTTTATCGGTCAGGGTCAACGCGGGCGCGACTGTGATACTGTCGCCCGTATGCACACCCATCGGATCTACGTTTTCGATGGAACAGACGATGATCGCGTTATCCGCTTTGTCGCGGACGACCTCCATCTCGTATTCTTTCCAACCAAGCAGCGATTCATCGACCAAAATCTGCGCCACGGGCGAGGCCTCAAGCCCAGAACGGCAGTAATACTCATATTCTTCGCGGTTATACGCCACACCGCCGCCTGTGCCGCCCAAGGTAAAGGCGGGGCGAATGATGGCGGGCAGACCGATGTCTTCCAAGGCCTCCATCGCATCGCGCAGACCTGCGGCGATGTCGAATTTGCCGTTCTCTTTTTTCGGCGCCGCAACGATCGTGGCGCGCGGGTTTTCAAGGCCAATACGTTCCATCGCCTCGCGGAACAGCTTGCGGTCTTCGGCCATTTCAATCGCAGGGCGCTTTGCCCCAATCATCTCGACCCCGAATTTCTCCAACACACCCGCTTCTTCAAGTGAGAGAGCGGTGTTCAGACCCGTCTGGCCGCCCATGGTGGGCAACAGCGCATCGGGGCGCTCTTTTTCGATGATCTTTGCTACAACATCGGGGGTGATTGGCTCGATATAGGTGGCATCGGCCAATTCTGGATCGGTCATAATGGTCGCGGGGTTAGAATTGACCAGAATAACGCGATATCCTTCTTCGCGTAGGGCCTTACAGGCTTGTGCGCCCGAATAGTCAAATTCGCAGGCTTGCCCAATGACGATTGGCCCCGCGCCGATGATCATGATGGAGCGGATATCGGTTCTTTTGGGCATCGGATAACCTCGGTATTGGCTGCGGGCCTACAAACGGCGAAACATCAGGGTGCGACCGCGCACGCAAAGGCGCGCTTCGAGAGCGGTGCAAATTGATGGCGTTATAGTCAAGCGAGAGCGCGGCGCAAGGGCAGAAGCGCGGCAAAATTTCCTACACCCTTCCCAAGAGGCAGGATCACGCTGGGCCTGTCACTCGATTAACATGGCCCATCTTACGGCCTGCACGGGTTTCAGCCTTACCATATAGGTGGATTTGAACGCCTTTTGTCTCGGCCATTTCAGCCGCGCGCGCCACATCATCACCGATGAGATTCTCCATCACAACATTCGCGTGACGGCTGCCATCCCCTAAAGGCCAGCCAGTGATGGCCCGGATATGCTGCTCGAACTGATCGACTGCGCAGCCTGCTTGCGTCCAATGGCCAGAGTTATGCACCCGTGGTGCAATCTCATTGACGACCAAGCCCTCAGGCGTGACGAACAGCTCGACCCCCATGACACCCACATAATCCAAAGCCGTGACAATTTTTGAGGCCAGCAAAACTGCATCAGCGCGCAGCATGGCAGGCAAGTCAGCAGGGATAGTGGTGGTTGCAAGAATGCCATCGCGGTGGATGTTTTCACCTGGATCATAGGCCGAGACACGGCCATCGCGCCCGCGCGCAATGATCACCGAAACCTCTCGGCTAAACTTTACAAAGCCCTCGGAAATTGCAGGCGCCCCATTGAGACTAGCATAAGCGGCATCCGCCTCGGACGCGGCCATAACCCGCGCTTGCCCCTTGCCGTCATACCCAAAACGGCGGGTCTTGAGGATCGCGGGACAGCCCGTTTTTTCAAGCGCCTGCGCCACGCCCTCGGCCGCATCAATCGCACAATATGGCGCGGTTTTCAGACCAAGACTGTTGAGAAAATCCTTCTCCACCAAGCGATCCTGAGACACTTCAAGCGCCGTGCGTGCAGGAAAGAGCGGGCGCGTATCTTCGAGCAGGGCCAAGGCCGCGCTTGGGATATTTTCAAATTCAAAGGTCAACACATCGCAAGACAGCGCAAAGGCCTTGAGCGCCTCATGATCATCATATCCCGCTTGCGTCACGGATATTGCCACATCACCCGCAGGGGGCTGTGCGCCTGGTTCGAAAATCCGAACTTTATATCCAAGGCGTGCTGCGGCCATAGCAAGCATACGCCCCAATTGACCGCCCCCCAAAATACCAATCACGCTGCCATTGGGCAGAACCTCATGCGTCATCTTGAGGTTCCTCGGGGATCGAAGCGGAGAGATCGGCGCGCCATTGATCCAGACGCGCGGCAAGATCTGCGTCATGCACGGCCAAAATGGCCGCCGCCATCAGCCCGGCATTGGCCGCCCCCGCAGCGCCAATCGCCATGGTCGCGACAGGAAATCCGCGCGGCATTTGCAAAATCGAATAAAGCGAATCAACCCCAGACAAGGCCTTGGTTTGCACGGGCACGCCGATGACGGGCACCCGCGTCTTTGACGCCATCATACCCGGCAAATGCGCGGCCCCACCTGCGCCTGCGATAATCACCTTCAAGCCACGGCTTGCGGCGGTTTTACCATAGTCCCACAGCCGATCAGGTGTGCGATGCGCAGAAACGATTTTGGTTTCGTAAGGAACGCCCAACGCGTCAAGCATTTCGGCGGCTTCGCGCATGGTGGGCCAATCAGACTGGCTGCCCATGATGATGCCAATTTCGATATCCGCCATGGGGAGGATCCTTTGCAATAAGCCTTGTGAGAGGGGCGCACTATAGCGAGATCAAACCGCTATGCAATGATGTCAGGGGTGAGTTCATCCTCAATGCGGGTGATCGCATCTTTGAGGGACAACTTCTGCTTTTTCAGACGACGCAGCGTCAATTGATCAGGGCTTGGCCGTGTCTCAAGGGCGGCAATCGCCTCGTCCAAATCCCGATGCTCGCGCTTAAGCACCTCCAAGCGGATGCGCAGCACGTCTTCGTGGCTCATTTCGGTCGGGGCGTTCATGGGGCGCTTATGTCTTTCTGAATCTGGGGTGGTGCCGCACCATACTGTGACATTGCACGCCACGCAAAGGAAATGGCGCGCCTGCGTGCGCCAGATGCAAACAGGGCTTGCAGGGGGACTGGGCAGGCCCCATATTTACCTCAGATCCAGTTGCCGAATTACGGGGCTGGCGCTTGCACAGATCGCTTATCAAAGGATGTGCCTTATGACGAAACTAACCCTAGGGACGCACCCGTTTCTGTTGGGCTTTGATCAACTCGAACGTTTGGTCGAACGCACTGTGAAATCTGGGAATGATGGTTACCCCCCCTATAATATCGAACAACGCGGCGACACGGCTTATCGCATCACTTTAGCGGTGGCAGGCTTTGCCGAAACAGATCTCTCAATCACAGAAGAAGATCGCCAATTGGTGATCCGTGGCCGCCAATCAGATGAGGATGCGGAGCGCATCTTTTTACATCGTGGGATTGCGGCGCGGCAATTTCAGCGCAGCTTTGTCTTGGCCGATGGGGTCGAGGTGACAGGCGCCACGATGGAGCATGGGCTGTTGCATATCGACCTGCATCGCCTGCAGCCCGATAGCGTTGTGCGCAAGATTGAGATTTCAAATTCTGGTGCAGCCTCAAAATCGCTGCAAACGAAAGGGGGAAGATCATGACCAATCCCGAACACCCAAAGAGCAAGTCCGAGCGGCCTATCGTTTATATCCGCCCCGTTGATGTGGCGAGCCTCCCTTCGGAGATCCGCGCCCAAGCGGGTGCGCGCGAACAACTTTACGCAATTGGAACCGAGGAAGGCACGCAATTGGCCCTCGTCAAAGATCGCGCCTTGGCCTTCGTTGTGGCGCGCCAAAATGATCTGACACCTGTAAGCGTCCATTAACACGCAACGGTTTCATTTAGCCCAAATGAAAAAAGGCCCGCATGACGCGGGCCTTTCTTTTGTCCAAAGCCACAGGGCCTTGGGGGCATGATTACATCATGCCGCCCATGCCGCCCATGCCGCCCATGTCAGGCATTGCAGGTGCGTCCTCTTTCTTTGGCTTGTCGGCCACCATTGCTTCGGTGGTGATCAAGAGGCCTGCAACAGAAGCTGCATCCTCAAGCGCAGTGCGCACCACTTTCGCAGGGTCGATCACACCGAATTTGAACATGTCGCCATATTCTTCGGTCTGAGCGTTGAAGCCAAACTTGACGTCTTTGGATTCGCGGATTTTGCCCGCAACAACCGCACCGTCAACGCCTGCGTTTTCCGCAATCTGGCGCAGTGGCGCTTCAAGCGCACGGCGCACGATGGCGATACCTGCGTCTTGATCCGCGTTTTCACCAGACAGGCCGTCCAGGGCTTTTGCACCTTGAACGAGGGCAACACCGCCGCCCACAACGATACCTTCTTGAACGGCAGCGCGGGTTGCGTTCAACGCGTCATCCACGCGGTCTTTGCGCTCTTTCACTTCGACTTCGCTCATGCCGCCGACTTTGATAACCGCAACACCACCTGCCAATTTGGCAACGCGCTCTTGCAGTTTTTCTTTGTCGTAATCGGAAGAGGTTTCTTCGATCTGCTGACGGATCTGCGAAACGCGTGCTTCGATTTCGGCCTTATCGCCTGCGCCGTCAACGATGGTGGTGTCGTCTTTCTTGATCATCACTTTCTTCGCGGAGCCGAGCATATCAAGCGTAACGCTTTCCAGCTTCATGCCGAGATCTTCGGAGATCACCTGACCACCGGTCAAAATGGCGATATCCTGAAGCATCGCTTTGCGGCGATCGCCAAAACCAGGTGCTTTCACCGCAGCGATTTTCAGACCGCCACGCAGCTTGTTGACCACGAGGGTCGCCAAGGCTTCGCCTTCTACATCTTCAGCGATGATCAGAAGAGGCTTCTGAGACTGGATCACAGACTCGAGCAGTGGAACCATTGGCTGCAAGGAAGACAATTTCTTCTCATGCAACAGGATCAAGCAGTCGTCCAACTCTGCAACCATTTTGTCAGGGTTGGTGACGAAGTAAGGCGAAAGGTAACCGCGGTCGAACTGCATGCCCTCTACGACCTCAACATCGGTCTCAAGGCCTTTGTTCTCTTCAACAGTGATCACGCCGTCATTGCCGACTTTCTGCATCGCGTCCGCGATCATGCGGCCGATTTGCGCCTCGCCATTTGCCGAGATCGTGCCGACCTGCGCAACCTCATCGGAATCTGCAACAGGGCGTGCAGATGCTTTGATGCTGTCGATGACTTTCGTCACTGCGCTGTCGATGCCGCGCTTCAGATCCATTGGGTTCATGCCCGCCGCAACCGACTTCATGCCTTCGCGCACAATGGCTTGGGCCAGAACAGTTGCAGTGGTGGTGCCGTCACCCGCTTCGTCATTGGTGCGCGATGCCACTTCTTTGACCATCTGCGCGCCCATGTTTTCGAACTTATCTTCCAGTTCGATTTCCTTCGCCACGGAAACACCATCTTTGGTGATGCGTGGTGCACCGAAGGATTTTTCAAGAACCACATTGCGGCCTTTTGGGCCGAGAGTCACCTTTACCGCATTGGCAAGGATGTTGACGCCTTTGAGCATACGGTCGCGGGCATCGGTATTGAATTTGACTTCCTTGGCAGCCATTTCAGGGCTCCTCCTTGGATGAAATCAGGTTAAAAATTCGATCAGGAACGGTCTCAGGCGATGATGCCGAGAATGTCCGATTCCTTCATGATCAGCAGTTCTTCGCCATCAACCGTGACTTCGGTGCCAGACCATTTGCCGAACAAGACGCGGTCGCCAGCTTTGACGCTCATTGCGATCAGCTCGCCCGAGTCCTTGCGTGCGCCTTCGCCAACGGAGACGATTTCGCCCTCTGCGGGTTTCTCTTTTGCGCTATCGGGGATGATCAGACCGCCTTTGGTCTTTTCGTCGCTCTCTACGCGGCGAACCAGCACGCGGTCATGCAGTGGTTTCAATGCCATCTGTCGAACACTCCTTAAGGTTCGTATGTTTCACTGTATTAGCACTCAGTCTATGCGAGTGCTAACGACAGGCAGATAGGCAGGGGATGCGGAGGTGTCAACGGGCCGCAGGCGGAAAATTTCGAAAAAAGTTTCTGCGCGCGAGAACCCTGCCGAAATTATGGAAATTAAAGCCTAAGCCGCGACAAATTCCCGCCTTTGCCCCCCGTGACATGGCCAAAGCCCTGCCCTATAAGGCGCGCGAGTTTTCACAAAAATAGATGGATAATGACATGAGCACCTTGGTCTTTGGCCACAAATCGCCAGACACAGATTCCACTGGCTCCCCGATTTTGTGGGCATGGTATCTTAATGAGGTGAAAGGCGTAGAGGCAGAAGCCGTTCTTTTGGGTGAGCCAAACACCGAAGCCGCCTTTGTTTTGCAGAAATGGGATTTGCCAAAACCGCGTCTTATTGACGATGTTGCAGAAGGTCAGGCGTGCGTTGTGGTCGACACCAACAACCCTGCAGAACTGCCTGCCTCAATCAACGCTGCCGATGTTCAGGCCATCATTGACCACCATAAACTGGTGGGCGGGCTTGAGACGAAAGGGCCGATTGATATCACCATCCGCCCCTTGGCCTGCACAGCGACCTTGATGATTGACCTGATGGGTGATGATGCGGCGAAAATGCCAAATTGGGCGAAAGGTGCTGCCTTGTCCTGCATCCTGTCTGATACGTTGGAATTCCGCTCCCCGACCACAACCGATCATGATCGCGCCGTGGCCGAAGGCCTCGCTGCTGATCTGGGCGTGTCTATCCCCGATTATGCTGCTGAAATGTTTGCGGCGAAATCTGATGTCTCGCGCTTTTCTGATGCAGAATTGCTGCGCATGGACAGCAAAACCTATGAGGTGGGGGGCAAGACCTTCCGTGTTTCCGTTCTGGAAACAACTGCGCCCGCAACGGTTTTGTCTCGCAAAGCAAGCCTGATGGACAGCATGATCACAGTCGCCAAAGAGGACGGCGCCGATCAGGTTTTGTTGTTTGTCATCGATATTTTGCGCGAAGAAGCCACGCTTTTGGTGCCAAACGATCTGGTGCGCCAAGTGGCCGAGAAAAGTTTTTCCACTGTTGTGGGCGATGCCGATCAGGTCGTGCTGCCAGGGATTGTGAGCCGCAAAAAGCAGATCATCCCGAACCTCGCGCTTTGATCAGATGAAAGTTTGATGAAAGGGCGGCCTGAGGGCCGCCCTTTTCCTTTTATCCCATCGCAGGGCGCGGTAAGAGAGGCGCGAAGAGCCTCAAAGAGAAAGCACGCCCCATGAGCCATAGCGCAGACGCCCCCGCGATCATCTCTCACCTCTCCGAGATTTCCGACCGCTATGACGCGCTTTTTTGCGACCTTTGGGGCTGCGTGCATAATGGCATCGCCCCTTTTCCTGACGCGATTGCGGCGCTGCAGGCCTTTCGCACCAAAGGGGGTGTTGTGGTTTTGGTCACCAATGCCCCACGTGCCCATGTCGAGATTGCCAAACAGTTGGATGCAATGGGGGTTCCCCGCGATGCATGGGACATGATCGCAACCTCTGGCGACAGCGCACGGGCGGCGATGCTAACGGGGGCAGTTGGCGAGAAGGTCTATTTCATTGGCGAGCCGCGCGATGACACATTTTTCGCACCGATGAAACTGATTGAAAACCCTGTAACCCTGACCAAGGTCGATGTGGCCGACGCCGAAGGGATTGTTTGCACAGGCCCGTTTGATCCCCATGCCGAACCTGATGTGCTGCGCCCGCAATTGCTTTTGGCGAAAACACGCGGGCTCAAGCTTCTCTGCGCAAACCCTGACATCGTGGTGGACCGTGGAGAAAGCCGCGAATATTGCGCTGGCGCAGTGGCGAAACTTTACACCGAGATGGGCGGCGAGAGCCTTTATTTCGGGAAGCCCCACCCCCCCATCTATGATCTGGCACGGCGGCGCTTGGTGCAAAATGGCCATGATATCAGTGACGAGCGAATCTTGGCCGTTGGAGATGGCATCTTTACCGATGTGCAGGGCGGGATTGGCGAAGGCATTGATACCCTGTTTATCACAGGCGGTTTGGCCCGCGAAGAAACAGCGACAACCGATCAGCCAAATCCAGAAAAACTTGCTCAATATCTGAAAGATAGCGGTCAAAATCCAACATTTAGCATTGGGTTCTTACGCTAATCGGGCAAATTGTCGCGCAACAAAATTACAACATTTGCGCGCCTGAGTTAATTTAATTGTTGCTGCATTGCAGAAATTTGCTATGGTCAGTTCCAAGCGAAGGGCATTTCTCTTGGAGACTGGAATGTTGGACACGAGTCATAACCTCCCCCGTGGGACGATCTGCATCGAAGATATCGAATTGGGGATGACGCGGCATTTGACCAAAACTGTCAGCGACCGCGATATTGAGCTTTTCGCAGAGGTCTCAACCGACCGAAACCCCGTTCATCTTGACGATGATTACGCCCGTGACACGATTTTTGAGGGGCGCATCGCCCATGGGATGCTAACCGCAGGGCTGATTTCAGCCGTTATCGGCGAACAACTGCCAGGGCATGGCACTGTTTACTTAGGTCAAACGCTGAAATTCATGGCACCCGTGCGCCCTGGTGATCAAGTGCGGGCCGAGGTGGAAGTGACCGCGATTGACCACGCGAAGCGCCGTGTGACCCTTGAGACGCGCTGCCTGATTGATGGCAAACCTGTCCTCAAAGGCGAAGCAGTCGTCCTCGCCCCGTCACGGAAATTCGATTAACCTCGCAGCGGCGCAGGATTTTTACCGACCCGATGCTTGCCCTAGATCGCGGGCTTGGATATTCGGGCAGTATGCGTATCGTTCGTGACCATCAATTTGTCCGACCCGAAAACCGTGGCGCCTCTGTGGCCATTGGGAATTTTGATGGTGTGCATCTGGGTCACGCGCATTGCATCGACCTTGCCCGCGGTCATGAGGCCCCTTTAGGGGTTTTGACCTTCGAGCCGCATCCGCGCGAATTCTTTAACCCTGACGCCCCGCCATTTCGGCTGATGAATGCCGAAGCCCGCGCCAATCGCCTTGAGAAAATGGGGGTGGAGATCCTCTATGAGCTGCCCTTCAATCGCACCCTTTCCGCACTTGATGCAGAAGATTTCATCCGCGAAGTGGTGGTTGAGGGGCTGGGTCTGAAGCATCTGGTCGTGGGTGCGGATTTCTGTTTTGGCAAAGGCCGCAAAGGCACAACCGATATGCTGCGCGCCTTCGGGGCGCGTTATGGGTTTGATGTGACCGTGGTCGATCTGCTGAATTCGGGCGGTGTGGCCGTGTCATCCACCGCTATCCGAGACGCGCTCAGCTCGGGTGATCCGCGCCAAGCCCGCGACATGCTTGGCCACTGGCACCGCATCGAAGGCCCCGTGATCCATGGCGAGAAACGGGGGCGCACATTGGGCTACCCGACCGCCAATATGTCATTGGATGGCCTGCACGTTCCCAAACTTGGCGTTTACGCAGTTTTGGTTGAATTGCGCAGCGGGCCATATGCGGGCCAGTATCACGGCGTGGCCAGTCTTGGCGTGCGGCCCATGTTCAATGGGCAAGAGCCAAATCTCGAAACCTTCATCTTTGATTTTTCGGGCGATATTTACGGCATGGATATGTCTGTCGGTCTGGTCGAGTTTCTGCGTGGTGAGGAGAAATTCGACAGCCTTGAGGCCTTGATCGCCCAAATGGATCGCGACAGCCAGATGGCGCGCGAGATCCTTGCTGCGTTATGACCAAGAAAGCCCCCTTTTGGAAACGCAAATCCTTGGCCGATATGACGGCACAAGAATGGGAAAGCCTCTGTGATGGGTGCGGGAAATGTTGTCTCAACAAGCTAGAAGATGCCGATACGGGTGAGGTGGCCCTGACACGGGTTGCATGTCGCCTGTTTGATGATGCAACCTGCCGATGCGGACAATATGAGATTAGAAAGACACTTGTGCCCGAGTGTATCCAATTGACCCCTGAGGGCATGAAGGATGTCGCCTATTTCATGCCTGAAACCTGCGCCTATAGATTGCTGCATGAGGGCAAGGATTTGTATTGGTGGCACCCTTTGGTGTCAAGGGATCCTGAAACTGTGCACCAAGCGGGGATTTCCGCGCGCGGGATCACGGTTGCCGAATTCGACATTCCAGAAGAAGACTGGGAAGATTACATTATCGAGGAGCCAGGATTATGAACTTTGCCTCCGACAATACAGGCCCCGCCCATCCAGATGTGATTGCGGCCATTACAGCGGCCAATGAGGGCTATGCTATGCCCTATGGCGCAGATGACGCCATGGCACGCGTGCGCCAATCCATCCGCGACCTGTTCGATGCCCCAGAGGCGGCGGTTTATCTCGTCAGCACGGGCACAGCCGCCAATGCTTTGGCCTTGTCGGTGATGGTGCAGCCGTGGCAGTCGATCTTCTGCCATCGCATCGCCCATATCGAAGAAGATGAATGCGGCGCACCTGAATTCTATGCCAATGGCGCGAAACTGGCCTTGGTCGAAGGCGAAGGGGGCAAGATGACCCCTGATGGCTTGGCGCAGACCATTGCACATACGGGCGACAAAGGTGTGCATGGCATGCAGCGCGGCCCTGTGAGCCTAACCAATATCACCGAAGTTGGCACCGCCTATAGCCTAAGCGAGATCAAGGCGCTCAGTGATGTTGCAAAATCCTATGACCTGCCCGTTCATCTTGATGGCGCGCGTTTTGCCAATGCCTGCGCGGCCCTTGGCTGCCGCCCTGCCGATATGACATGGAAAGCGGGTGTGGATGCAGTCAGTTTTGGCGGCACAAAGAACGGCTGCATGGGTGTTGAGGCCGTGATCCTGTTCGACCCGAAAAAGGCGTGGGAATTTGAATTGCGCCGCAAGCGTGGCGCACATCTATGGTCAAAGCACCGCTTTCTCTCGGCACAGATGGAGGCCTATACGCGTGATGATCTCTGGCTGCGATTGGCGCAATCCGCCAATGCGCGCATGGCAGAATTGCGCGCAGGTTTGGCGCAGATCGAGGGGGTGCATATCGCGCATGAACCTGCGGGCAATATGCTGTTTGCGCATCTGCCCCGTGCAGCCCATAAACGCGCTTTTGCGGCGGGGGCGCAATATTACCTCTTTCCCTTCAACGCCACGCTTGAGGGGCCAGAGGATGAGTTGATCCTCTGCCGCCTCGTCACCGATTGGTCATGCTCACAGAGCAAGGTTCAGGCTCTATTGGACTGCTTTAAGGCGGGCTAAAGCTTACCCTCTAAATGGAGCGCAAGATCGTCTAGGCGGTCTTGCCCCCAGAAATGCGTGGCCCCATCCACCACATAGAAGGGCGCGCCAAAAACACCTGCCTCAACCGCGGTTTCGAGATTGGCAGCATATTCTTCGGCCCCTGATAACAGCCCGCGATCTGCCAAGTTGGGGTCAAAGCCTGTCGCCGTCAGAGCAGCGCGGATCACATCATCCTCTGCAATGTTCTTTTCCTCGCGCCACACCGCGCGCGTTACCCCGTGAACCAGTTCGGCCAAATCCCCGCCACCTTCGTTTTGGGCGGCAATAATGGCATAAGATGAAGGCGCAGAATTGGTTGGGAAAAATGCAGGCTTCAGCGTAAGGGCAAGCCCCGTCTTTTTAGACTGGCGCTGCAGCTCTTGAAGGCGATAGGCCTGCCGTGCGGGGTGGCGTTCGGCGGGTGGTGTGCCGCCCGTGCGCGCAAAAAGGGCGATAATATCCAAAGGTCGATACCGAATTGTCGCCCCATGTGCGGCGGCAATCTCCTCAAGTCGCTTTCCCGCGAGATAGGTGTAGGGAGAGATGGTCGAGAAATAATAATCAATATGCGACATTTCGCGGATCCTTTTTGGCTTTGCGTCACGTTGGCCTGAGTGCTAGGGGGTGTCAACGCGCCAAATGGGGCGCGCCCTGCACAGATCAAGGACTTTGCGAAAAGATGAGCGCCTCAGACCCAAAACTGATTTCTGGTAACGCCAATCGCGAATTGGCCAAGACGATTGCAAAACGGATGTCGATGCATCGCGGCATGAAAGTCGGTCTTGTGGATGCCCGCGTGGAACGCTTCAACGACCAAGAAATTTTCGTAGAAGTTTACGAGAACGTGCGCGGCGAGGATATGTTCATCGTCCAACCCACATCGAAGCCTGCCAATGACAACTTGATGGAGCTGTTGATTATCGCTGACGCGCTGCGCCGCTCATCTGCTGCACGTATCACGGCGGTGATCCCCTATTTTGGATATGCCCGCCAAGACCGCCGCACCAAGGCGCGCACGCCAATCTCTGCGAAACTTGTAGCGAACCTGATTGCCGAAGGCGGCGTTGAGCGCGTATTGACCATGGATTTACACGCCGCACAGATCCAAGGCTTTTTCGATATCCCCGTGGACAACCTTTATGCGAGCCCGATTTTCGCGCTGGATATCTTGCATCAATTTGAGGGCAAGGTGGATGATGTCATGGTGATCTCGCCTGATGTTGGTGGCGTGGCGCGTGCGCGCGAACTTGCCACGCGTATTGGCGCGCCTTTGGCAATCGTGGACAAGCGCCGCGAAAAGCCAGGTGAGGTTGCTGAAATGACCGTGATCGGGAATGTCGAAGGCAAGCGATGCTTGATCGTGGATGATATGTGCGACACCGCTGGCACATTGTGCAAAGCGGCCGAAGTGTTGCTTGAACATGGTGCGACCGAAGTGCATGCCTATATCACCCACGGCGTGATGTCTGGCCCTGCGGTAGAGCGCGTGACCAAATCGGTTATGAAATCGTTGGTCTTGACCGACACGATCGAGCCAACCGAAGCTGTCAAAAACTGCCCCAATATTCGCATCGTTCCAACGGCGCCCATGTTTGCGCAGGCGATTTTGAACATTTGGAATGGCACAAGCGTCTCATCCCTGTTTGAGACGGAAACCCTCGTGCCGATCTATGAAGGGCTGTATCCCAACGGAATGTGGGGCCGCTAAGCGGCCACATTCTGGCATAACACACTCAACAGCGCGCCCATGAAAAAAGGCGCGCCTTTTTTATAGGCGCGCCTTTTCTAAATTGCGTCCTCAAGGGGACAGGGAATCACAGGTTGATGTGATCGCCCAATGCCACCATGTCAGACAGAAGCTTGGCCGCGTCATCCACGGGGCCAGGCTCGTTTTTGAATGTCTCTTTCGCAGTCTCATGTGCCTTGCGATACTCTTCCACCATTTCGGCATAGAGTTCTTTAGTCACTTCCGCGCGGGGCAATGCACGCTCTGCAAGAACAGTGACCTTATCGGCGCTGATCTCGGCAAAGCCACCCAGAACGATGTAATCGTCCTGACCGCCCGCATGGATGACCTGCAGCAAACCCGGACGCAGCGTGGTGATCGTAGGCGCGTGGTTTGCCATCGCCGTCATATCACCCCCTGCACCAGGGATTTGCACCTCGGTTGCATCTAACGAGGCCAAGCGGCGCTCGGGAGAGACGAGGTCAAATTTGAACGCTTCGGCCATTCGGCCCTCCTATCAGGCTGCTTCTGCTGCCAGACGCTCGGCCTTGGCTTTCACGTCTTCGATACCGCCCACCATGTAGAACGCGGCTTCTGGCAGGTGGTCATATTCGCCTGCAACAACCGCCTTAAAGGAGGCAATCGTGTCTTCCAATGGAACCTGAATACCATCAGAGCCAGTGAAGACCTTCGCCACGTCAAATGGCTGCGACAAGAAACGCTGGATCTTACGTGCGCGAGACACTGTCAGCTTATCTTCTTCACTCAATTCGTCCATGCCGAGGATGGCGATGATGTCCTGCAGCGATTTGTAACGCTGAAGGATACCCTGAACGTCACGAGCCACGTTGTAATGCTCCTCACCAATGACAGCAGGGTCAAGCAGGCGCGAGGTCGAGTCGAGCGGGTCAACCGCAGGGTAGATGCCCAATTCCGAAATCGCACGGCTGAGAACCGTGGTTGCGTCAAGGTGCGCAAACGAGGTTGCAGGTGCAGGGTCGGTCAAGTCGTCCGCAGGAACGTAGATCGCCTGAACCGAAGTAATCGAACCAGCTTTGGTCGATGTAATCCGCTCCTGCAGCGCGCCCATGTCGGTCGCAAGTGTTGGCTGGTAGCCCACCGCAGAAGGAATACGGCCCAAAAGCGCCGACACCTCAGAACCCGCCTGCGTGAAGCGGAAGATGTTGTCCACGAAGAACAGAACGTCTGTGCCCGACTGGTCCCGGAACTGTTCCGCCAAGGTCAGACCCGTCAAAGCCACACGCGCGCGCGCCCCTGGAGGTTCGTTCATCTGGCCGTAGACCAAGGCCACTTGGCTTTCGCTCAACGCGTCTGGCTTGATAACGCCAGATTCGATCATCTCGTGGTAAAGGTCATTGCCTTCACGGGTGCGTTCACCCACGCCCGCGAACACCGAGAAGCCCGAGTGCACTTTTGCGATGTTGTTGATCAATTCCATGATGAGAACGGTTTTACCCACGCCCGCACCACCGAACAGACCAATTTTACCACCCTTCGCGTAAGGCGCGAGAAGGTCGATCACCTTGATACCTGTGACGAGGATTTCAGACTCGGTGGACTGTTCCGCGAACTCAGGCGCAGGCTGGTGAATGGCGCGGGTTTCATCCGCTTTCACAGGGCCTTTTTCGTCAATGGGCTCGCCCACAACGTTCATGATGCGGCCCAATGTGGCGTTGCCCACTGGAATGGTGATTGGCGCGCCCATATCGGTCACTTTCGCGCCGCGCACCAAACCCTCGGTTGCGTCCATCGCGATGGTGCGCACGGTGTTTTCACCCAAGTGCTGCGCCACTTCGAGGATCAGTTTCTTGCCATTGTTCTCGGTCTCAAGCGCGTTCAGGATCTCCGGCAGGTGATCTTCGAACTGCACGTCAACGACAGCGCCGATGACCTGAGTAATTTTGCCGACTGCTTGTGCCATGTCGTGTCTCCGGTTTCCTTAGAGCGCTTCCGCGCCCGAGATAATTTCAATCAATTCATTGGTGATCACAGCCTGACGCGAGCGGTTAAACTCAATCGTCAGTTTGTCGATCATGTCGCCTGCGTTGCGGGTTGCGTTATCCATTGCGGACATACGCGCCCCTTGCTCCGAGGCCCCATTTTCGAGAAGCGCTGTAAAAATCTGCGTTGTCACGCCAATGGGCAGCAGATCAGACAGGATTGCCTCTTCGGAAGGTTCATAGTCATAGGGCGTTTCTGCCCCAACATCTTCTGCAGCATCTTCAAAAACAGCAGGGATGATTTGCTGCGCAGTTGGGATCTGAGAAATCACCGACTGGAAGCGATTGTAGAAGATGGTGGCGACATCAAATTCGCCCGCATCAAAGCGTGCCATCACATCCTTTGCGATGGCTGCTGCGTTTTCGTAACCCACGCGCTTCACTTCCGAGAGGTCAACGTGACCAATCAAAAGGTTTGCATATTCGCGGCGCAGTTGTTCACGGCCTTTTTTGCCGACAGTCAAAACCTTCACAGTTTTGCCCTGTGCGGTCAGCTCGGCAATGCGCGCTTTTGCAAGACGCGCGATGGAGGAGTTAAAGCCCCCACACAAACCGCGCTCGGCTGTCATGACAACGAGCAGATGTGTCTGGTCTTGACCCGTCCCTGCCAAAAGGCGCGGGGCACTGTCCGACTCACCGACCGAAGCGGCCAGCCCGCCAATCACCGCTGCCATTTTCTCGGCATAAGGCCGCCCAGCTTCGGCTGCTTCCTGCGCACGGCGCAGTTTTGCAGCAGCCACCATCTGCATGGCCTTGGTGATCTTGCGGGTCGATTTGACCGACTCGATCCGTGTTTTCAGATCCTTGAGACTTGGCATAAACCCGTCCCCTTACGAGAAATCTGCGGCGAATTCTTCGATGACTGCCTTCAGTCGGTCGGCTGCATCACCTTTGATCTTTGGATCTTCATTGGTGATCCAATCGAGAACATCCTTGTGCTTCCCACGCAGATGCTGAAGCAGACCCTGCTCAAAGCGGCCAACTTCGCGCACGGCGATCTTGTCAAGGAAGCCAGAGATACCCGCGAAGATCACACAGACGATTTCTGCGTTGGTCAGCGGTGCATATTGTGCCTGCTTCATCAACTCGGTCAGACGCGCGCCGCGGTTCAGCAAACGCTGTGTCGCCGCATCAAGGTCAGACCCGAACTGCGCGAAGGCCGCCATTTCGCGATACTGCGCCAGTTCCAGTTTCACCGAACCTGCCACCGATTTCATCGCATTGGTTTGGGCCGAAGAGCCCACGCGAGACACGGACAGACCTGTGTTCACAGCAGGGCGAATACCCTGATAGAACAAGTCGGTTTCAAGGAAGATCTGGCCGTCTGTGATCGAGATCACGTTGGTCGGAATAAACGCCGAAACGTCACCGCCTTGGGTTTCAATCACGGGCAGAGCGGTCAAAGACCCTGCACCAAGATCTTCGTTCAGCTTCGCCGAACGCTCCAACAAACGAGAGTGGAGGTAGAAAACGTCACCAGGATAGGCTTCACGCCCTGGGGGACGGCGAAGCAGCAAGGACATCTGGCGGTAAGCAACAGCTTGCTTGGACAGATCATCATAGATGATCAGCGCATGCTTGCCGTTGTCACGGAAATACTCGGCCATAGCGGTCGCGGAATATGGCGCAAGGAACTGCATCGGGGCAGGGTCAGACGCGGTCGCGGCCACAACGATGGAATATTCAATCGCGCCTGTCTCTTCGAGCTTCTTCACCAACTGCGCCACAGTCGAACGCTTCTGGCCAACCGCAACATAGATGCAGTAAAGCTTCTTGCTTTCGTCTTTGCCAGCCGCTTCGTTATAGCTTTTCTGGTTCAGGATCGCGTCCAAAGCCACGGCAGTTTTGCCTGTCTGACGGTCGCCAATGATCAATTCGCGCTGACCACGGCCGATGGGGATCATCGCGTCAACAGCCTTGAGGCCTGTTGCCATAGGCTCATGAACAGATTTACGCGGGATAATGCCAGGCGCTTTGACGTCCGCAACGCGGCGCTCTTTCGACTTGATCGGGCCTTTGCCATCAAGTGGGTTGCCCAAGCCGTCTACAACGCGGCCAAGCAATTCTGGGCCAGCAGGAACGTCCACGATTGAATTCGTGCGCTTAACAGTGTCACCTTCTTTGATGTCACGGTCAGAGCCGAAGATCACGACACCTACGTTGTCGGCTTCAAGGTTGAGGGCCATGCCCATAATTCCACCTGGGAATTCGACCATTTCACCCGCTTGAACATTATCAAGCCCGTGAACGCGGGCGATCCCATCGCCAACACTCAGCACGCGGCCAACTTCGGCCACTTCTGCATCCTGACCGAAACTCTTGATCTGTTCCTTCAGGATCGCGGAAATCTCTGCAGCTTGGATCGCCATTATCCGACCTCTTTCATGGTGTTCTGGAGGGAGTTGAGCTTGGAGCGGATCGAGCTATCGATCATCTTCGAGCCAACCTTTACGATAAGACCGCCAATGAGGCTTTCATCAACGGTCGCATTCAAATTAATTTTCTTGCCCACGGAAGCTGACAAGGCTTTTGCCAGTTTATCCGCTTGGGTTTTGGTCAGGGCCTTGGCAGATACGACCTCTGCGGTCATCTCGCCACGGCTTTCTGCGATTTGGGCGCGCACGGCGCGCAGCACCATCGGCAGAACGAAGAGACGGCGCTTTTGCGCCATAACTTGCAGCGTGTTGGTTGCGACCATACCCAATTTCATCGCCTTGGCGACAGCGCCAACGGCAGCCTGAGACTCGTCACGGCGGTAGATCGGGGAGGAGATCAAATCGCGCAGGTCTGCGCTTGCGGCCAATGCGGCTTCGAGCGCGTCAACATCTTTGGCCAGCGCATCAATCGCTGCCGCCTCGGTGGCTAGGTCGAACATCGCGGTCGCGTAGCGCGCGGCGATGCCAGTTGAGATCGAAGCCGATTCGGACACGTCCACCCTTTCAACAATTTGGCTCGGGCAGCGTGAGGATCACGCCCGAGCAGTTCGTTCTTCGCGACTTGGAGATGCCGCCGTTCCTCAGATTTGGCGGTCGTTTAGCAGAGGGTTTAATTTGCTGCAACCGCCGATGGCGCAAACATGATTTTGACAAAATCCTTGTTTTTCAGAGGTTAACCAAATCTTTCTGCAGATGCGACGCTTTGAAGCTAAAAAAAAACGCGCCCATGGAGACGATTTTGCCCCTAATTTAGGCGCAAACGTCCCGAGTTGGCCTCTTTTGGCCCACCTTAGCGATTCTGCATCTGCGAAATAGAGGGGCCTTTTTGGCGGCGCACGCGGCCTGTTGCAGGGCTTGGAACACCATCAAGGATGCGCAAGGGATTGCGCATGCGTGCGGCGTGACCCCGTTTTGTAGGGGCAAAGACTTGCTTACTCGCTTCAACCATGATCACACCGCCTGCATAGTGCGAACTCATCCAGCGCCCCGCGCGTTCCATCATATCGGCAGACCTGAGCCAGAACCGCGCATGGCTTGGCGGCGCAAAAAGTGCGGCACGGTGACGTTCTGGCACAAAGCCATGGTGGCGCAATTGTGCCTCAAGCTGGCTGAGGCTGTAGGGCCGCCCATAGCCGAAGGGCGTGGCATCGCTGCGCGCCCACAAGCCACCGCGATTTGGCACAATGAACAAAGCCCGCCCCCCTGCGCCAAGCGCGCGGGCGGCTTCATCCAACAGCGCCGCAGGATCATCGCTTGTCTCAAGCCCATGCAGCATGACCAAGCGGTCTGCCATCCCCTCAGACAAGGGCCAACGCGCATCTTCGCACAGGGCCGCAACATTCGACATCCCAGCAGGCCAAGGCATCACCCCCTGCCCTTGCGGCATCAAGCCAATCACGCGGCGCGATTGATCGAGATACGGGCGCAACAGTGGAACAGCAAAGCCAAAGCCCACCACAGTCTGCCCACTTGCATTAGGCCAAAGTGACAACATCGCATCGCGCACAGCCTTTTGCGCAATTCGCCCCAATCGGGTGCGATAGTAAAATTGACGCAAATCAACGACATCAAGATGCATTGCAAAAGCCAGTCCGCTGCGATTGTCTGAGGCCATATGTGCCACGAAGCTGAGGAGATTGCCATGACCACCACCGCGCCCGTCACTGAAATTATGACAATCCCCTGCCTCAAGGACAATTATGCCTTTGCGTTGCATCTACGCGAAACGGGTCAAACCTTGATCGTAGACGTGCCAGAAGCCGCGCCCATTGTTGCCGAATGTGCGCGGCGCGGATGGGTGATTACAGACGTTCTCTTAACCCACCACCATTGGGATCATGTGGACGGCTTGCCCGATCTGCATGCGGCGACCGACAGCCCAATTCGCGTTTGGGGGGCCGCCGCAGATGCCCACCGACTGCCCGCGCTTGACCACGCGCTCTACGAAGGCGATGTCATGGAAATCGGGGCCTTGCGTGGCACGGTTTATGATGTGTCTGGCCATACTGTCGGGCACATCGCCGTTCATTTCCCACAGGCGGGCGTAATCTTTACCGCTGACAGCCTCATGGCGCTTGGCTGTGGTCGCCTGTTTGAGGGCACACCCGCTCAGATGTGGCAAAGCCTGTCAAAACTGACCGCACTTCCGCGTGATACGCTTGTCTGTTCGGGTCACGAATACACCCAATCAAATGCGCGGTTTGCCTTGACCATTGATCCCGAAAACAAGGCGCTCCAAGCTCGCGCCACCCGCATTGACGAGGCGCGCGCAAAAGGCTTGCCAACAGTGCCAAGCAGCCTTGGCATGGAATTGGACACAAACCCATTCCTGCGCGCCAATGATCCCCAAATCAAAGCACATTTAGGGATGACACAAGCCAGTGACGCAGAATGCTTTGCTGAGATCAGGCAGCGCAAAGATCACTTCTGATGGATTTTCACGCAAATTTGCGCCGATCACAGGTTTTTTTTCAAGTTTAGCTTGAAACTGGCAAAATAAAACCGAAGCTTAATACCATGAGGCTATGGCTAGACTCAGTGGAGGCGGGCCGAACCCGCTTGCGCCTCTGGCCGCAACGAAAGGAGCACTTATCGTGCCGTCGTTTTCAAATACCCTAGAGCAGGCCATCCATGCGGCTTTGGCGCAGGCGAATGCGCGCAAGCATGAATTGGCAACATTGGAACATCTTCTGCTGGCGCTGTTGGACGAGCCTGACGCGGCCAAAGTCATGCGCGCCTGTAGCGTAGACATTGATGCCCTGCGCGAGACGCTTATCACCTTCATTGATGAAGAATTGGCCACGCTTGAGACAGATATCGAGGGCTCTGAGGCAGTGCCGACCGCGGCCTTCCAGCGGGTGATCCAACGCGCTGCGATCCATGTGCAATCCTCGGGTCGCACCGAGGTCACAGGGGCAAACGTCCTTGTCGCGATTTTCGCAGAGCGCGAGTCAAACGCAGCCTATTTCCTGCAAGAGCAGGATATGACCCGCTATGACGCGGTGAATTTCATCGCCCATGGCGTGGCGAAAGATCCGTCTTTTGGGGAAAGCCGCCCTGTTTCAGGCGCGACTGATCCGATGGACGAGGGCGGTGAAACAAGTGGCAACCCGCCCGAGGGTAGTGATGCCAAGGAATCCGCCCTTGCCAAATACTGCGTTGATCTGAACAAAAAGGCGCATGATGGCGATGTTGACCCGCTGATAGGTCGCCATGATGAGGTGGAACGCTGCATTCAAGTGCTGTGCCGCCGCCGCAAAAACAACCCGCTCTTGGTCGGCGATCCCGGTGTTGGCAAGACTGCCATTGCCGAAGGTCTGGCGAAAAAGATTGTCGAGGGCGAAACGCCTGAGGTTTTGGCGAAATCCACCATTTATTCGCTCGACATGGGCGCGCTTTTGGCAGGCACACGCTATCGCGGTGATTTTGAAGAACGGCTGAAGGCCGTGGTCAACGAATTGGAAGACCATCCTGACGCGGTTCTTTTCATCGATGAAATTCATACTGTCATCGGGGCGGGTGCGACATCGGGTGGGGCCATGGATGCCTCAAACCTGCTTAAGCCCGCGTTGCAGGGCGGCAAATTGCGCTGCATGGGATCGACAACCTATAAAGAGTTCCGTCAACATTTTGAAAAAGACCGCGCGCTCTCGCGCCGCTTCCAGAAGATTGACGTCAATGAACCATCCGTTGAGGATTCGGTGAAAATCTTGCGGGGGCTGAAGCCTTATTTCGAAAGCCACCATGATGTGAAATACACCGCCGATGCGATCCGCACCGCGGTGGAACTGTCGGCGCGCTATATCAACGACCGCAAATTGCCCGATAAAGCAATTGACGTGATAGACGAGGCCGGTGCGGCACAGCATCTGCTGCCAGATAGCAAGCGGCGCAAGACCATTGGCCCAAAGGAAATCGAAGCCGTGGTCGCCAAAATCGCGCGCATCCCGCCAAAGAACGTCTCAAAGGACGATGCAGAAGTGCTGCGCGATTTGGAAAAAACACTCAAGCGCGTGGTGTTCGGCCAAGACAAAGCGATCGAGGCCTTGGCCTCTGCGATCAAATTGGCCCGCGCGGGTCTGCGGGAACCAGAAAAGCCGATTGGCAACTATCTCTTCGCGGGGCCAACAGGTGTTGGTAAAACCGAAGTGGCCAAACAACTGGCAGATATCCTTGGGGTCGAGTTGCTGCGTTTTGACATGTCCGAATACATGGAGAAACACGCAGTATCCCGCCTGATTGGCGCGCCTCCGGGATATGTCGGGTTCGATCAGGGCGGACTTCTGACTGATGGTGTGGATCAGCATCCTCATTGCGTGCTGTTGTTGGACGAAATCGAAAAAGCCCATCCTGATGTGTTCAACATCCTGTTGCAGGTCATGGATCACGGTACGTTGACCGATCACAATGGACGTTCAGTCGATTTCCGCAATGTCGTCTTGATCATGACCTCAAACGCAGGCGCAGCCGAACAGGCGAAGGCGGCTATTGGATTTGGTCGCGACCGCCGCGAAGGTGAGGATACCGCCGCGATTGAGCGCACCTTCACCCCTGAATTCCGCAACCGCTTGGACGCGGTGATCAGTTTCGGCGCACTGCCAAAAGATGTAATCCTGCAGGTGGTTGAGAAATTCGTGCTGCAACTTGAGGCGCAGCTGCTTGATCGCAATGTGACGATCGAGCTGACCAAACCCGCAGCTGAACTTTTGGCCGATTTGGGCTATGATGATCGTATGGGCGCGCGCCCATTGGGCCGTGTCATCCAAGAACAAATCAAAAAGCCACTGGCCGAAGAATTACTGTTTGGCAAACTGGCCAAGGGTGGCAATGTGAAGGTTGGTGTTAAAGACGGCAAAATCGACCTGCGCATTGAAAACGGTGCGCCACCGCGGATCAGTTCGAAAAAGCCACCGCTGCTCACGGCAGAATGACCTGCGGCGCAGCGTTAACATCAAAAGCGACCCCCTTTTTGAGTGGGGTCGCTTTTTTCTGCGCCTCTTTTGCAGGTAATGCCACCCCGCCGAGCCTCAGCTTTCCTGTCGACTGCCGATTGGGTGAGACCTGTTTCATTCAGCAATATGTCGACCATGATCCAAGCATAGCGGCGCGCGATTACACCTGCGGCCCCCAAAGCTATGACGGGCATCAAGGCACTGATTTCCGCCTTTCTGATCTGGCAGCCCTAACGCGCAATGTCGCCGTTCTGGCTACGGCGGATGGTATTGTGCAGGCCACGCGAGATGGGGTTCTCGATCAAGGCATCGCCGCCATGCCCAAGGGGCAGGATTGCGGAAACGGTGTTGTGATTGACCACGGCGATGGATGGCAAAGCCAATATTGCCACCTTGCCCAAGGCAGCATCGCCGTGACCCACGGGCAAAATGTTCAAGCCGGCGCGCGGCTTGGGGTGATCGGGCTGTCAGGGCGCACCGAATTTCCGCATCTGCATTTCACCTTGCGCCACAATGGCACGGTGATTGATCCTTTCAATCAAAGTGCTGAGGGGCATTGCGGCCTCGACACGGCCCAACTCTGGCACCCTGCATTGCCCGCGCCCACCGCAGATGTCATGGCAGCAGGTTTTTCCGATGCCCTGCCCGATTATGATGCAATTCGCGCAGGGCGCGCGCATCTGCCCATGGCCACCCGCAGCGCAAGCGCCTTGGTGGTCTGGGGCTTTGCCCATAGTGGGCAGATCGGCGATCGTATGGAGTTTGAAATCACAGGGCCGAACGGGGCGCTTCTGCACGAAAACAGTGTCACATTAGAGCGCGCCCAAGCGCAGTTTTTTCGCGCCTCTGGCCGCCGCGCGCCAAACGGGGGATGGGGCGCGGGACGATATATCGGGGAAATCCGACTGATCCGCGAAGGTGAACTTATCTCAATCCGTCAAACAGAAATCGAGCTGCGCTAACGCTCAGTCAATTTAAGTTCTATCCTGCGGTTTTGCGCCCGCGCTGCGGCGCTATCCCCTTCGGCTACGGGGTGGAATTCACCAAACCCTGTGGCGGCCAATCGCTCGGACGGAATGCCCAATTCCTCGCTCATATAAAGAACCACGGACAAGGCGCGCGCCTGCGACAATTCCCAGTTGCTCGAAAATTCCGCATTGGCTGATAGGGGGACATTATCGGTATGGCCATCAACACGAATGATCCAATCGATGGTATCTGGAATTTCATCGGAAACCTGCAACAGCAATTCTGCCACATTGGCAATTTGTGCGCGCCCCTCAGGGCTCAGATCAGCGCGGGCGCTGTCAAACAAGACCTCAGACGAAAACACGAAACGGTCGCCCACGATCCGCACGCCATCACGCCCCTCAAGCACCTCTCTCAGGCGACCAAAGAAATCGGATCTGTAGCGTTCCAAACGCTGCGCTTCTGCGGCTTCGAGATCAGCACGCGCGCGCTGCTCGGCCGCTACTTGCGCCAGAGCCGTGTTCAATCGCGTTCCTAGCGCGTCAATTTGGACTTGTGCCGCCTCATCGCGCGCCTCGGATTCGTCCAATGTAGTTTCAAGCGCGGCGAGCTGCGCGCGCAGGGCTGCAAGCTGCTCATTTAGCACAACCACACGCCGCTGCGCTTCGGTCGATTGCGCCTGCGCCGTGGCAAGCTCGGCATTGGCGACCGCTAAAAGGGCCTCTCGCTCAGACAGTTGGGATTGCAAATCTTCAACGGCGGGTAGGTTTTCTTGCGCCGCCCGCGCGGCGGCCAACAGGGTCAGCGTTTCTTCGGCCCTTGCGCGCTCCTCCTCTAATGCGAGGGTGAGCGCGGTCAATTCTGCGTCAGAATTGGCCAATCTCTCGCGTAGGGCTTCGGCTGCCGCGGCATCGGCCATGCGTGCGGCTTCTTCTCCAGACAGTTGGGTTTGCAGATCGCTGTTCTCACGGCGCAAATCTGCCAACAATGCCTCAAGCGCCTCACGCCGCGCTGCTGCTAGGCGCGCGGCCTCAGCGGCGCTGTCAATCTCGCTGCGCGCTTGTGCAAGCGCAAGGTTCAACGCCTCCTCGCGGGAGAGTGTTTCTGCAAGTTCAGCGCGCGTGCTGTCCACTTGAGCGCGCAAATCAGCCTGACGCGCCAAGAGACTGGCCACCTGCTCCTCAAAGGAGGCGATGCTTGCCTGTGCCTCGGATAACTGGCCGCCCAATGTGGCAAGGCGGGTTTCCAGATCGCTGGAGCGGGCCTGTTCCAACCCAAGCGCATCGCTGAGCGCATTCAATTCTGCATTGAGCGCATCAAGCTCATTATCCTTCGTAGCAATCTGATCGCTTAGAACGAACTGCACTACCATGAAAATGGTCAGCACAAAAATCATCACCATCAGCAATGCGGTGATGGCATCCACAAAACCCGGCCAAATCGCGGCAGAAAACCGATTGCCTGTTCTGCGGTGAAACGCCATCAGGCTTGCCCTTCCCCGTTTTCATCCGTCTCGGTCACACGCCGAATAGCCGCGGTCAGTGCCGCCATCTCACGGCGTAACGCGCGCACTTCGCCATCGCCTTCAGACGATTGGTTCACCCGCGCGGCCATTTGTTCAAAAATTTGCACAAGCTGCAGGTCAATCGACCGCATCCGCGCGCGGGCTTCATCGTCAAATCCGCCGAGACTACCCAGAATTTCCAATCGCTCGACCAGTTGTTCTTGAGCTTGGGCCTGACGCGCCGCGATTTCTTGCGATTGCGGGGTCATCCGTTCAGCTAAGGCCACAACCGCGCCTGTCATCTCTACCATCCGCGCTTCAACTTCGGCCTGCCGAGCGTTGGATTGCGTGAACATCGCCTGCAAGCTGTCGATCTGGTCAACCATGTGATCCAAGACTGTGGCCACGGCCGCACGATCCACCCCACCGCCGTCCCCATCAGCATCTGACGAGGAAAAACTCATCCGCGTGATGGAGGACAGCCATTCTTCCATTTCACGGTAAAATCGGTTCTGGCCATGTCCCGCGAAAAGTTCCAAAAGCCCCACAACCAAAGAACCCGCGAGCCCCAAAAGCGAGGAGGCGAAGGCCGTGCCCATCCCGCCCAACTGGCTTTCAAGCCCCGTCATCAGCCGCGCGAAAACCGCAAGCCCGTCTTCATCGGCACTGGGCTGTAGACCGCGAATTGTATCTACAACTGCAGGCACTGTTGTGGCCAATCCAAAAAACGTGCCCAAGAGCCCGAGAAAAATCAGCAAATTCGCCAAATAGCGGGTGATGTCGCGGCTTTCTTCCATCCGCGCGCCCACGGAATCCAAGACCGAACGGGTCGTCATGGTCGACAGTTGCATCCGTGCACCGCGCCCTTGCAAAGCGGCGGCCAAAGGCGCCAATAGTTCGGGACGCCGTTGATCTGTCAAACCTTGCTGCGCCGCGCCTTCGATCCAGCGCACCGAAGAAAATAACTGCAGCACCTGCCAGAAACAGGCCATCACGCCGACCAAGAACACCACGCCTATCGTGCCATTGAGGTATGGGTTAGAGAGGAAAACAGGCAGCACCATAGGATAAACCACTGCGCCCCCTGCCGCGACCAAGCCGCATATGATCATCATCAGGAAAATCTGGCGGGTGGGGCGTGTGAAACTAGACTGCGCCCCGCTTCTGTTGCTGCCGCTCATCAAAAACTCTCCTGCCCCGTGGCCTCGCTTGGGCCCAACCTACCGCCCTTCCATGGCTCTGCCAACAGGGGGGCGCAAGATCACGATGGTTTTATCTCTGCTTTTATCTCGGCAACGCGTGATTGCAGCCACGATAATTCGGCATCAGGAACGCCGATTTGGTGCAAATGCTCGGCTGTGTTGATCAGATATTCATCGTTTGGCCCCCGCCCACCCACAGCGCGCGCGATAATCTGGGCTTGGGTCTCAAGGTCAAGATCGCCGCGATATTGGCAATGGTCGGGGTCAATGACAAAAGTCAGCACATTCTCAAGCGTCCCACCCGCTGACAGATGCACCGTTTGGCGCGTCTCAAGATAGGCAGAGCTGACCAACTCACGCTCGCGCAAATATTCCAAGGTTGCGCTTTCATGACCATCAGTCACGCGAAACGCTACCCCGTCACAATGGGCATTTTCGGCCTGATCCAAGGCCAAAACCAACCCTGGTGCCTCGGGCGTGCCGCGGTGGTGAATAGAGGACATGCAAAACGACCGCCGCCAGCCCATAAGCCGCGCATGCGCGGTCTGCGCCACAGGAAAGCCCGGGTTCCAGATTAGGCTGCCATAGCCAAAGACCCAAAGAGGTTCAAACTGTGCCTCAGACATGAGATGCCACCTCGCTTTGGCGCTTGGCAGTCCTGACGCGCAGCGTTAAGGAATAGCGCATGAAAAAGGTTCTTATCATCATCGCGGCCCTTTGCCTGTTGGCCAGTGGGGTTTGGTTTGGGCTTGCCGCAGCAAGCAAATCGACCCTCGCAGCATGGTTTGAAGCACGCCAAGCCGATGGGTGGCTTGTCTCACATGATCCGATTGAGGTGAAGGGCTTTCCCCTCAGCCTGAATGCCACAATCCCGAATTTGGAACTGGCTGACCCTGAAACAGGGTGGCTTTGGTCAGGCCCAGCAATCTTGATTGATCAGGCCTTGCTGTCTGCAGGGGACATATCCGTTACATGGCCAAGCGCCCATGTTTTTGCCACGCCCGAAGCACGTTTCGATATCGCCTCGGCGCAGTTTCAGTCCAATTTGCAGCTTGAACCAACCCGCAATCTGGCAGTGTCAGGGGCGGCGACCCAGTTGCGCGATCTCACCCTTCAGCGCGCGAATGACGCTGCTTGGCAGGCCAGTTTAGACGCGGCCACGATCACATTCACCCGATTGCAGAATGAGGATCAAACCTATGATCTGAATGCCGCAATCGAGGGGTTATCTCTCCCCCAAGGCCTGCGCGCGCGGCTTGATCCTGCGGGGGTCATGCCTACGATTTTCGAGCAATCCAGCCTTGATGCCACTTTGACCTTTGATCGCCCGTGGGATTTGGAAGCGCTTGAACAGGCCCGCCCGCAATTTACGGCCATCCAAATTGACGAAGCCTCTGCCATCTGGGGGGATATGGTTTTGCGCGCTTCGGGTGCGGTCACAGTGGATGCACAAGGCATAGCTGAGGGTGATCTGGCGCTGAGGGCAGAAAACTGGCGCGCGATGTTAGATATGGCCTTGCGCGCTCGGGTCATCTCGCAAGACCTGTATCAAATGCTAGATGGCGGGCTTGGGCTTTTTGCGCAGCTCTCGGGCCAGCCCGAAAACCTTGATATCATCTTACGCTTTAGCGGGGGTGCGGTCTTTGCAGGGCCGATCCCCATTGGCCCCGCACCACGCTTGATCCTGCGTTAATCTTTCTTGCGCGCAATCCGCCCAAAATCAGGCGCATCTGTATCCTGCCCCGCCTCAATAATGCCGCGCCGAATGGCGCGGGTGCGGGTGAAATAGGCGTGCAGATGATCCCCATCGCCCCGCCGAATAGCGCGCTGCAATGCGAATAATTCTTCGGTAAAGCGCCCCAAAATCTCTAGGGTGGCATCTTTGTTGGACAAAAAAACATCGCGCCACATGGTCGGATCAGAGGCTGCAATGCGGGTGAAATCACGGAAACCCGCCGCAGAATATTTGATCACTTCGCTATCCGTCACGCGGCGCAAATCATCGGCGACACCGACCATCGTGTAGGCGATCAAATGCGGTGTATGGCTGGTGACGGCAAGAACCAGATCGTGATGATCTGCGTCCATCTCCTCAACCTTAGCACCGCACCCTTCCCATAGGGCGCGCAATCGCGCCACCGCATCAGGGTTGCTGTCTGCCTCTGGGGTGAGGAGCACGTAGCGATTATCAAACAACTCGGCAAAGCCCGAGCGAGGGCCAGAATGTTCGGTGCCTGCAAGCGGGTGCGCAGGGATGAAATCCACCCCGTTCGGCAAATGCGGGGCGACCGCATCGATCACCGCGCGCTTCACCGATCCCACATCAGAGATTGTGGCACCTGTGGCCAAATGCGGGGCCATTTCACGCGCTACGGCCTCCATCGCGCCAACAGGAACGCAAAGAACCACCAAATCCGCACCCGCGACCGCGCTGGCCAGATCATCCGCGATATGATCACAAAGCCCGATTTCGCGCGCAACATCCCGCGTCTGGGGCGAGCGGGCATAGCCCACCACCTCGCCTGCAAGACCCGCGCGGCGCATCGCAAGCGACATTGAGCCTGCAATCAGCCCCAGACCGATGAGGGCAACACGAGTGTAAAGCTGGCTCATTCCGCCCCCCTGAAGGCGCGCATTGCCGCCAGAACATGAACATTATCCTCGGGCCGCCCGATGGTGATCCGCAGCCCATGCGGAATTTTATAAGACTTTGGCGCCCGCACGATAATGCCGCGCGATTTGAAAAACGCATCAGCCGCGTCAGCGGTCGCCTCATCCTCGAAACGGGCCAAGATGAAGTTCGCTTCACTGTCCGACACTTTGATCCCCAACTCACGCAAGCCTCGCGTCAGGGTATCGCGCTCGGCATTGTTGATGCGCACCGAATTTTGGGCGAAATCTTGGTCTGCAATCGCCGCCTCTGCCCCTGCAAGCGCAAGGGTTGAGAGGTTAAAGGGCTGACGCAAACGCGTTAAAATTTCAATTAACCCTTTCGCGCCATAGCCCCACCCCACCCGGAGGCCCCCAAGCCCATAAAGCTTGGAAAACGTGCGGGTCATCACAACATTGTCGCGCTCTGTTGCAAGGCTTGCACCGCCATCATACCCATCAACAAACTCTGCATAGGCCGCATCAATCACCAACAAACAATTTGGCGGGATAGCATCGGCCAAACGCGTCAATTCCTCATGGCTGAGAAAAGTGCCTGTTGGGTTTGCAGGGTTAGCAATAAACACCAATCGGGTGCGCGGCGTTATCCCCGCGATCACGGCATCAATATCGACACGAAAATCCGCCTCGGGAACCTCAACGGGTGTGGCGCCAACCATCAGCGCACAGATGCGATACATGGCAAATCCATGCTCGGTGAACAGAACCTCATCCCCCTGCCCCGCAAAAGCGTGGCACAGAAACTGGATCACCTCATCCGAACCAACGCCACAGATAATGCGATCAGGGTCAAGCCCGTGCAACGCGCCTATGGCTGCGCGCAAGGCCGTGTGACCCGTGTCAGGGTAGCGGTGCATATCCGCCGTTGCCGCCTCAATCGCCGCGCGAGCCTTGGGGCTTGGCCCGAACGGATTTTCGTTTGACGAAAGTTTAATCGGGTTTTGATGCCCCTGAAGCGCACTTAATCCGCCCTGATAAAGGGCAATCTGCATGATCCCTGCCTTGGGGTCAGGATATGTGCCGCGCGCGCTCATGGATGCGATCCTTCTTGTCAAATCACCCCCGCCTTCTAACGGGGCTTGCGCGCCAAGGGAAGTTCCCGCGCAAAAATTGCCAGATCAATAGAAACTTTGCGGATCAATATCGACCGAGAGACGCAGCTTGTTGGAATATTTCAATCCGTTCAGCCAATGCGCAAGCGCAGCTTGAATGGGCGCGCCTTTTGGGGCCTTGACCAAAAGGCGCACACGATGCCGCCCCCGCACCCGTGCGACAGGCGCAGGGGCAGGGCCAAAAACCTGCGCCTCAATCTGACGCAGCGGGCCATCATGGCGGGCCAGATGATTGCCCAGATCAAAACATTCGGCCAAATCGGGGCTTGAGATCACGATCCCCGCAAGCCTGCCATAGGGTGGCATCGCGGCCGCTTCGCGCATCGCGGCCTCGGCACGCCAGAACCCCTCATCATCATTTGCCAGAATGGCGGTGATCACGGGGTGCTCGGGCTGATAGGTCTGCATCATGGCGACCCCTGCTTTTTCAGCGCGCCCTGCGCGGCCTGCAACTTGGCGCATCAGCTGAAAACTGCGCTCAGCCGCGCGCAGGTCAGAGCCGTGCAACCCAAGATCAGCATCCACCACCCCCACCAAGGTGAGGTTCGGGAAATTATGCCCCTTGGCCACCAATTGCGTGCCGATAATAATATCGCATCCGCCTTCTGCAATCTCAGCAATCTGCGCTTTCAGCGCGCGGGCGGAGCCAAACAAATCAGATGATAAAATCGCCACGCGCGCCTGTGGAAATAGGGCTTGCGCCTCTTCGGCAATGCGTTCGACCCCAGGCCCTAAGGCCGTCAACTTACCATCAACGCCACAGGCGGGGCAGGTTTCGGGAATATCTTTCGTCTCGCCGCATTGATGGCACATCAACCGCTTTTGAAAGCGGTGTTCAACCATGCGAGCATCACAATGATCACAGGCGATTTGCACACCGCAAGCACGGCATAGGGTAATCGGCGCAAACCCACGGCGATTGAGGAATAGCAAGCTTTGCTCACCTGCTGAAATACGCGCCGCCACCTCATGCGCCAAGCTCGGTGAAATCCATTGCCCCGAGGGCACATCCTCAAGGCGCATATCAATCGCGCTCATCTGTGGCAATTCAGACGCGCCAAACCGCGCGGGCAGATCAAAGCGTTCATATTTGCCCGCCTCCGCATTCGCCCATGTCTCAAGCGAAGGGGTCGCCGATGCCAAGATCACCTGCGCGCCTGCAACGGAGCCGCGCAGAACAGCCATGTCGCGGGCATTGTAGAACACGCCGTCTTCCTGCTTGTAAGAGGCATCATGTTCTTCATCGACCACGATCAAACCCAAATCTCGGAACGGCAGGAACAGGCTAGAGCGCGCGCCCACCACCAATTGCGCCTCCCCTTCGCCCACCATTTTCCAGACGCGCCGCCGTTCTGCCATGGTGATCCCTGAATGCCATTCGGCAGGGCGCGCACCAAACCGCGCTTCAACCCGCGTCAGGAATTCCGCAGAAAGGGCAATCTCAGGCAAAAGGACAAGCGCCTGTTGGCCTTTTGCCAAAGCCTCGGCAACCGCCTCAAGATAGACTTCGGTTTTGCCTGACCCCGTGACCCCCTTGAGTAAACTAGCTCCAAAGCCGCCTGCCGCAATTTTGTGGCGCAAGCGGCGTGAGATATCGGCCTGATCGGGGCTGAGGTTCTTGCCCTCAAGGTGATGATCCAAAGCGGGGAAAGGCGCATCGCGGGGGGCCTCGACTTGCGCCAATGCGCCTTGTTCGACCAATCCTTTGATGACCGCGCTGCTGACCCCTGCCGCCTGCGCCAATTCGGATTGCGACAGCGCGGCCCCCCCATATTCGTCAATCACATCCATGACACGGGCCCGCGCATCCGTCATCCGCGCAGGCGTGCTTGCCCCCCGCGTGTATAGTCTGCGCGCTTGAGGCGAAGCCCCCAATGCAGGCGCGCGCGTGGCCAAACGCAGCATCGCCGACAAGGGCGTAAAGGTGTATTGCGCCGCGCGCTCTAGAAATTGGCGCATTTCAGGGCGCATTGGCGCCACATCCACCACATTCGCGATTTTACGAATTTTTGCAGGGTCATAGCCCCCCTGCCCCCGGCCCCAAACCACGCCAATCACGCGGCGCGGCCCAAGCGGCACTTCGACAAAGGCACCGATCCCACAGCCACCCTCTGGCGCGCGATAATCCAGCACGCGATCCAGCGGTTCAGCGGTCAGCACACCAACAAGCGCCCCTTCAGTGAAATAATCAGCTTCCATCGCGTTGGCGTTCATTCTCTTTTGCATTCAAGGTCAAGCGGGATATATGCAAAGAACCACGCAAGCGCCGCGATGAAAAGCACCAAAACCAAGCCCCCACCGCCCCATAATTTGCAGAAGCGAAAAAACAGGGCAGAAATCGGAAAAGCTTTGGTGTAAGGTGACGGCGTAGCAAGTAAACAGCACGGCACCAGACCGTGGCACAAATGAGATGCCCCCCAAAAGGCGGGGCGCGCAGAATGAGGCAAGGACAGTGACACAGAAAGCAGAAATGCTCGGCGATTGGCGTGAGCGCGTTCTCAAAGACCCCGAACTCATCCTAGAGGATCGCGACCTAATGCGCGTTCTGATCTCGGCCAATGATCGGCTGATGGGCGGTAATGTGGTCGATATGCGCGGCATTGCAATGGAGCGATTGGAAAGCCGCCTTGAACGCCTAGAGGACACGCATCGCTCTGTGATCGCGGCAGCCTATGAAAATCTGACGGGCACTAATCAAATTCACCGCGCCGTTTTGCGTGTGTTAGAGGCCGAGAATTTCGAAGATTTTTTAAAAATTACAGCCGCAGACCTACCTGAAATCCTGCGTGTTGATCGCGCGAAACTGGTTCTCGAAAGTCATGAGGCCGAAGAACGTGACCCCGATGACCTGAGCGGTCTTGATGAGGTTCTCTCCATCGTGCCGGCAGGTTTTGTTGATGCCTATCTCACAGGCGGGCGCGATGTGCCCTCGCGTCAGGTTACATTGCGCGGCGCAAGCCCCCATGCCGAACAGGTTTTTGGCACGGCCGCAGAATGGATCAAATCCGAAGGTCTTGTGCGTCTGGATATGGGGCCAGATCGGCTGCCTGGGATGTTGGCTTTTGCCGCAGAAGACCCGCATCAATTCCGCCCCAGCCAAGGGACTGACCTCTTGGCGTTTTTTGCAGGCGTCTATGAGCGCGTGATGCATACCTATTTGGGCTAAACCCATGCTGATTGCCCCCGCCACCCGTGATCTTTTCGAGCGATGGATCACCCATTTGCGCGGGGTGGAGGGGCGTGCGGAGGCCACGATCGAGGCCTATGGGCGGGATCTGCGTGATTTTCTTGAATTTCACGCCCGCCATGACCCAGACAACCGCGGCCCAAACGCCCTAAAATCTATCAGCTTGCGCGACATGCGGGCCTATATGGCCGCGATGCGCGCGCGCGGTGTATCAGCCCGATCTTTGGCGCGCGCCTTGTCATCGGTGCGCAGTTTTTACAATTGGTGGTCAGACCACGATGGCTTTGATGCAAGCGTGGTGCTCTCTATGCGCGCGCCCCGCTATCAACGCAGCCTGCCGCGCCCTCTGAGCGAAGGGGATGCACGCCACCTGCTTGACCAAGTGGCGAGCGAAGATCACCGCCCGTGGGTGCAGGCCCGAGATTTGGCGATTGTCACGCTGCTGTATGGGTGCGGTTTGCGCCGTGGTGAGGCTTTGGCCCTTACAGGGGCGACCCTCCCCTTAGGCGATGTCTTACGGGTGCGCGGCAAGGGCAATAAGGAACGCGAATTGCCCGTTTTGCCCGCTGCACGCAACGCATTGGCGCGCTATGCTGACCTGTGCCCTTATGAATTGACCGCCGATGCGCCGCTTTTTCGCGGCATTCGCGGCGGCGCGCTAAACCCGCGCATCATTGCACTGATTGTCGAGAAAGCACGGATGCAGCTTGGCCTGCCCCCAAGCGCGACACCGCACGCGCTGCGACACAGTTTTGCTACCCATCTGCTAAATGCAGGGGGCGATTTGCGCGCCATTCAAGAATTGCTTGGCCATGCAAGCCTATCGACAACCCAAGCCTATACTGCGATTGACACGAAAAGATTGGTTGAGATTTACGAAACCGCCCATCCCAAAGCGCGCGCGGTTTAACTGTCCTCGCGGCTGCGGATGATTTTCGCGAAAGCCTCAAAAATCGGCTCAGCAGCGGCAATTAGGTGGCCATCCACCATCATATCCTGCCCTTCGCGGATCGGCTCAACAAAGCCGCCCGCTTCGCGCACGATCAACAGACCTGCGGCAAAATCCCATGGCTTCAGGTGGTAATCCCAAAAACCCTCATACCGCCCCGCCGCCACATAGGCGAGATCAAGCGAGCCTGCACCCAAGCGGCGAACCCCCGCGCAAACAGGCAAAAGCTGCCCCATATCGCGCAAGACAGCGGGCAGATATTTCTGCGTGCCGAAAGGAACGCCCATTGCAAAGATTGATTCAATCAAACGATTGCGGGCCGAGACGCGCAAGCGTTGACTGTCATTAAGCCAGGCACCCGCACCTTTTTCGGCAAAAAACAATTCATCGCGGCTTGGATCATATACCACCGCAGAGACGACCTCGCCCTTATGCTCAAGCGCGATGGACACGGCCCAATGGGGCAGACCATGCAAATAGTTTGTCGTGCCATCAAGCGGGTCAACAATCCAACGGCGGGTTGGGTCAGTGCCTGCAATCTCGCCACCTTCTTCGCCCAAGAAACCATAATTGGGGCGTGCGCCCATCAATTCTTCGCGCAGAATTTCCTCCGCGGCCCGATCCGCACGGCTTACGAAATCGCCCGGCCCCTTTGAAGAAACTTGAAGGTTCTCAACCTCACGGAAATCTTTCAACAAGCTGCGCCCCGCTTTACGGGCAGCTTTGATCATGACGTTGAGATTTGCAGAACCTTGCATCGCGGTATTCCTTTCGGGGGGCGTTTCGCCCAAGCAACAGGCGCGCCCTATAGCCCGCGCGGGGCCAAGTGCCAAGGGTGCAGGGGCGCGATTTCTTCAAAATCTGCGCGCGCCTTAACCACGGCGCTGTAATTTTGGTGGCTCAGTGCGCGCAAGGCGCAGCACATTGGCCATGAAGGGCTTGGCCGTATCTTCGGCACGCGTAGCCCCATAGAGACGTTTGGTCACCCCGTTTTGCGTCAGGCGTTTCGAGACAATAGAGGCGTTTTGCAACGCCTGCCCCCGCACAACCCAATCGGGCAAAACTGCCACCCCGCGCATAGAGGCCACCAAAAGCACGATCACGGCAGATAGCTCGACCCGCCGAATTGCTTTTGGCTCGATCCCTGCGGGCATCAAAACTTCGGTAAATACATCCAGCCGCGCGCGATCTACGGGGTATGTGATCAAGGTTTCCTGCGCGAAATCCTCGGCGCTGATGAAATCCTTTTGTGCAAGCGGATGATCCTTAGAGCAGATGAAAACGGGCTCGTAATCAAAGAGCGGGGTAAAATCGACCCCATCCAAATCTTCTGGATCAGAGGAGACAACCAAATCCACCTCCTCGCGCAGAAGGGCAGGCAGGGCCTCGAATTGCAAACCGGGGCGAATATCGACATCAACCTCTGGCCATGCGGTGCGGAAGGCCTCAAGCACGGGCAAAAGCCAGTCAAAACAGGCGTGGCATTCAATGGCGATATGCAACCGCCCCGCTTTGCCAGACCGAAGGCCTGAAAACTCATCTTCTAAGGCCTCGATGCGTGGCAAAACCTCTTCAGCCAAACGCAGCAGCTTCATCCCCGCCGCAGAAAGCCGCATGGGTTTGGAGCGGCGCACAAATAGTTCCAACCCCGCTTGATCCTCCAGCCCCTTGATCTGGTGGCTCAAAGCACTTTGCGTGATGTGCAACTGATCCGCCGCTTTGGCGAGGCCACCGCATTCATGGATCGCTTTGATCGTGCGCAGGTGACGAAACTCGATATGCATATCAACCTCATGTTGATGATGAATTTTATGAATTTGCTTCACTGAACATCTCTATGCGACAAGATCTCAAGCAATTCAAGGATTTCAGAATCACCATGTCCACACCGCGCATTTCATTCGAGTTCTTTCCACCTCAGTCGATTGAGGCCTCCTTCCGCCTGTGGGACACATTGGGCAAGTTGGCCCCGCTCTCGCCCGAGTTTGTCTCCGTGACCTATGGCGCAGGCGGCACAACGCGGGACTTGACCCATGATGCCGTGAAAACAATTCACGCTAATTATGGCGTTGCGGTTGCAGCGCATCTGACTTGCGTGAACGCGACCCGCGAAGAAACTTTGGCCATTGCGGACAGCTATGCTGAGGCGGGCGTGACCGAGATCGTGGCATTGCGCGGCGACCCACCGAAAGGTGCAGGCAAATTCACCCCCCATCCTGAGGGATTTGCAAGTTCGGTCGAATTGGTTGAGGCCTTGGCCAAAACGGGCAAATTTCACCTACGTGTGGGCGCCTATCCTGACCCGCATCCAGAGGCAGAAAACCTAGATGCCTGTGTCGAGTTCCTGAAGCGCAAGGTTGATGCAGGTGCGAATTCCGCAATCACACAGTTTTTCTTTGAAGCTGATACGTTTTTCCGCTTCCGCGATGCTTGTGCGGATGCGGGGATCAATGCACCCATTATTCCTGGAATTCTGCCCGTCAACAATTGGACACGCGTGCGCCGATTTGCATCGGCCTGCGGTGCGCATATTCCCGCTTGGGTGGATGAGGCCTATGAAAAGGCCATCCGCGATGACCGCGAAACGCTGCTGTCGACCGCCCTGTGCACCGAACTTTGCAGCGATTTGATCGAAGGCGGCGTTGACGATTTGCATTTTTACACTCTCAACACGCCTGAATTGACGCGCGATATTTGCGCTGCCCTTGGCGTGACACCGAAACAAGCCTTGGCACAAGTTGCATAAAGCATAAAAACGGCGCCCTGAGATGGGCGCCGTTTTTTCTCTGGCCTGTTGGCAGAAAACACTTTATGCCGCAGCCTATGATAACAAAACCGCATCCTATCGCGCAAAAGCGCCGCCGACGCTAAGGCCTTGGCCCTCCCCGCCGCTTCTGGTGTGGGATTTGGTGCATTTTTTGTCCCGCTGCCCTTGCGCAGCAGCTTTTTCCTCTGTTCAATCTCGACTTTCACAAAACCGCTGATGACGCGGTCAACCACAAGGATTTCCGAGCGATGACTTCCTCGATTCTTCCAACCTATAACCGCACCCCGCTTTCCTTCGTGAAGGGTGAAGGCGCTTGGCTGGTCGAGGCAGATGGTCGCCGATTTTTGGACATGACGGCGGGCATTGCGGTCAACGCGCTCGGTCATGCCCATCCCAAACTGGTGCAGGCGCTCAACGATCAAGCACAAAAACTGTGGCACGTCTCCAATCTCTACACGATCCCTGAACAGGAGCGCCTTGGTGATCTATTGACCGAACATACATTCGCAGATCGGGTCTTTTTCACCAATTCAGGCACCGAGAGCGCCGAGTTGGCGATCAAGATGGCGCGCAAATATCATGCTGAAAAAGGCGCGGCGCATCGTGTCGAGATTGTCGCCTTTGAGGGCGCGTTTCACGGCCGTTCAACGGGTGCAATTGCGGCGGCAGGGTCTGAGAAGATGATCAAGGGCTTTGGCCCGTTAATGCCAAATTTCACGCATTTGAAATGGGGCGACCACGCCGCGCTTGAAGGGGCTATCACAGATCAAACCTGCGCCGTCATCATTGAGCCAATCCAAGGCGAAGGCGGAATTCGTCGGGTGCCTGAGCAATGCCTAAAAGGTCTGCGTGATCTGTGCGACAAGACAGGCACGCTGCTGATCTTTGATGAGGTGCAATGTGGCATGGGCCGCACGGGGCGGCTGTTCGCCCATGAATGGGCAGGCGTGACCCCTGATATCATGATGGTCGCCAAGGGCATTGGCGGCGGCTTTCCACTGGGTGCAGTTCTGGCCACCGAAGACGCGGGCAGCGGCATGGTTGCAGGCAGCCATGGGTCAACCTATGGCGGCAATCCTTTGGCCTGTGCGGTTGGCACCGCCGTTATGGAGGCCATGCTAGAGGATGGGTTTTTTGATCATGTCTCGCGGGTCAGCGGTGTGTTGCGTCAGGGCTTGGAGGGTTTGATCGCACAATTCCCCAACCATCTCGAGGAGGTGCGCGGCAAAGGTCTGATGCTCGGTCTGAAGTGCAAAATCAGCAACCTTGACCTTGTGCGCGCCGCGCAAACGCAATTGATGCTCAGCGTGCCTGCCGCAGATAATGTGGTGCGCCTGCTGCCCCCCCTCACCTTGACCGAAAACGAAGCGCAAGAGGCTGTGTCTCGCCTGTCACATGCGCTTGAAACCCTTGACGCAGGCGCGTGATCGCTGCCGCGAATGGAAAAAAAACAATGAACCATTTTCTCGATATCCATAAAACAACGCCAAGCGATTTACGGGCCATGATTGATCAGGCGGCCGCGATGAAACAAGCACGGGCAGGCAGGCCTAAAGGGGCAGCCGATGACACGCAGCCGCTTGCGGGGCATATGGTGGCGCTGATCTTTGAAAAGCCCTCGACCCGCACCCGCGTCTCGTTCGATGTGGGCGTGCGCCAGATGGGCGGTCAATCCATGGTGCTTTCTGGCAGCGAAATGCAGCTTGGCCATGGCGAAACCATTGCAGATACGGCGCGGGTGTTGTCTCGCTATGTTGATCTGATCATGATCCGCACCTTCGAGGAAGATGTGCTGTTGGAATTGGCAGAGAATGCCACCGTGCCTGTCATCAACGGGCTGACCAATCGCACCCACCCCTGCCAGATCATGGCCGACATCCTGACCTATGAGGAACATCGCGGGCCGATTGCAGGCAAAAAAGTGGTCTGGTCGGGAGACGGGAACAATGTCTGCGCCTCAATGATCCATGCCGCGGGGCAGTTTGGGTTTGACCTGACCTTCACGGGCCCCGAAACCCTTGATCCTGAGCGCGTCTTCATCGAAGAAGCCCGCGCCAAAGGCTCGAAAATCGAAATTGTGCGCGATCCTGCTCGTGCTGTGGAAGGGGCGGATTTGGTGGTGACAGATACATGGGTGTCGATGCATGACAGCCAAACCACCAAGGAACGCCGCCACAACCAATTGCGCCCCTATCAGATCAATGCCGCGCTGATGGCACAGGCCAAGGAAGATGCGTTATTCATGCATTGCCTGCCCGCGCATCGCGGCGAAGAAGTCACCAATGAGGTGATGGATGGCCCACAATCCGTGATCTTTGACGAGGCCGAAAACCGCCTGCACGCTCAAAAAGCCGTGATGCGGTGGTGTCTTGGTCTTTAACTTTTGAGGCGATAGCCTGAACGAAACATCGCCCAAGCCACAAAGGCAATGGCAACCGTGGCGCCACCTGCGACAGCGAGTCCCAAAACGGGGCTGCTGTCCGACACCCCCAAGACTGAATAGCGCAAACCATCAATCAGGTAGAAAACTGGGTTAACGTGGCTCACCACATAAAGCCAATTAGGCAGGCCTTCGATCGAATAGAATGTGCCTGAAAGAAAGCTCAGCGGGGTCACAATGAAATTTGTGATCGCGGCAATCTGGTCGAATTTCTGCGCGATGATCCCCGCGACAACGCCCACAAGCCCCAAAAACCCCGCGCCAAGGATCACAAAGACAAGCGCCCAAAGGGGATGCGCAACCCCAAGCCCGATGAAGGGGAAAATCACCGCCATCGTGCAAAGCGCCACCAAAATCCCACGCGCGATGCCGCCCGCCATATAGCCCACAACCAATTCTAGCGGGCTAAGAGGTGGCATCAATGTATCAACGATATTGCCCTGCACCTTTGAAATGACGAGGGAGGAGGACGTGTTGGCAAAGGCGTTCTGGATGACTGTCATCATCAATATCCCCGGCGCAATGAAATGCACAAACGGCACCCCCATCACATCCCCGCGCTTTGCACCAATGGCGAGTGAGAAAATCGCAATGAATAAGGCGGCCGTGACCAATGGCGCGAGAATTGTTTGGCTCCAGACCGTGGCAAAGCGCATCACCTCGCGCCAGATCAAGGTATAAAGACCCAACCAATTCATCCGACCAAATCGGCGCGCGCCCATCTCTGCTGACATTGCCTGCTCTCCGCCCTTTATCAATGCCCAACAGGTAGAGCAGCCCCTGTCGCATCTCAACCCCCCATGCTTTGACAAGGTCAGCCCCCACCTTGACCTTTCGCCACCGCTTCGCCTCTTGTCTTGGCGAGTGGGACAGTTAGAATAGGGCTTCACTTTCGGGTGTAAAACGCCCATATCCCTATCTTTATGACTGGCGCGATTGCGCTGTGTAAGGATGGGCCGCAAGGGCCACAAAGCCATATCTGATGCAGGAGGGACGTGATGTCCTGGACCGATGAGCGCGTAGAGCTACTCAAGAAAATGTGGGCCGAAGGGCAATCCGCAAGCCAAATCGCTAAAGAGTTGGGCGGGGTGACGCGCAATGCCGTCATCGGCAAAGTGCATCGCTTGGGTTTGTCGAACCGCTCGACCACCACCCCTGCAAGCACGGCCAAAGCCCCCAAAGAGACAAAGGCCCCCGCCGAGCCAAATGCCGCAACAGCGCGCGCCAATGCAAAGCGCGACACAGCCGCAGAGACGAAACCAAGCCCCAAGCCGCGCCCCGCAGCAGAAGCCAAGCCCGCGACAGAAGCCCCTGCCGCAGCCCCTGTGCCACGCGCGAATAATGTCACGCCTTTGCGCAAGCCGATTGTCCCCGCAGGTCAACCATTGCCGCCGCAGCCTTCGGCAAATGAAATCAGCCCCGAGGCTTTGGCGAAGGTGAAAGAAGTGGAAAACCACGCCAAGCGGATCAGCCTGATGGAATTGACCGAGCGCACCTGCAAATGGCCCATTGGCGACCCCGCCACAGAGAATTTTTATTTCTGCGGCCTGCCTGTGCAACAGGGGAAACCCTATTGCGAGGCCCATGTTGGCGTTGCCTTCCAACCCATGAGCACCAGACGCGACCGCCGCCGTTAAAGCGCGGCTTCGATCTCATCCACGATTTGGGCTATCTCTGCAGGGCCTAAGCTGTCTTTTGTGATGCGCATCATCTGCGACGCCTCTGCCTCTGTGCTGCGCAAGCGCGCATAGGCAGGGTCATAATGATGCTTGATCAACTCAAGCGCCAAATCGGGCCACGCCCCTTGGCGGATCATATCTTGCCACTGATCAAGGCGTTCGTTGCTTTGCAGCCCGCGCAAATGCTCAAGTCGCGCGGCAAATTCCGCCTGATCTGCGGTTAAATCTGCATAGGCTTTGGCCAGATAGGTGGCGCGGGCAGCAGGGCTGATATCGAGCATGATACGCGGGCTGTCGCGCATCGCGACCCACAGCATGGGCGGTATGCGCAACGTGCCAATACGCGCGGATTCTGCCTCAACCAAAACAGGTCGTGACGGGTCAAAGCGACTCAGTTTTGCGGCAATCGCAGATTCATAGGCTTTTTGGCTCGGCTGCGCCCCTGCCATTTGACCCAAGCTCGAACCGCGATGGCGCGCCATGCCTTCAAGATCCAGAACCTGCACCCCGCGCGCCTCAAGGCGGTTCAAAATTTCCGTCTTGGCGCTGCCCGTATTGCCATCAAGGCGAATGATCCGCAGCCCCAAAGGCTGTTCGTAAAGCCGTGCCACGACCAATCTGCGATAGGCGCGATAGCCCCCCTCAACCACTTCTGCCCGCCATCCGATTTGGCGCAATATGGTTGCGAAAGAATTGGATCTCTGCCCGCCGCGCCAACAGTAAACCAAGGGCCGCCATGCGCCGTCATGATGGGACAGTTGGGTTTCAATGTGATGCGCCGCGTTCCGCGCAACCAAGGCCGCCCCGATCTTGCGCGCGGCAAAGGGGCTGTCTTGTTTGTAAACTGTGCCAACCCGCGCGCGCTCCTCATCAGACAGCACGGGGCAACTGATGGCATTGGGCATATGATCTTCTGCAAATTCAGATGGGCTGCGCACATCCAAAATCGCGTCAAATTCGGAAAGGGCCGTAAAATTCAGACCATCAAGGGCAATCATAGCGCGGCATCCGCAGGGATCAGGATGGCCCGAAAATCATTCACGTTGGTATGGGTTGGGCCAGTGGTGACAACACCATCTGCCATCTCAAAAAACTGCAATGCATCATGGGCAGCAAGAAAGGCGCGTTTGTCGAGATCTGCGCCTAGGCGGGCCACGCGCGGCGACCAGATCGCGCCTGCATTGGTGCCTGCCCCATCTATCCCATCCGTATCACATGCCAAAGCATAAACCCCTTTAGGCGCATGGGTGGCAAAAGACAAAAGAAACTCGGAATTGCGGCCACCTCGCCCGGGCTTGGTCTGCCCAATGGTGACAGTGGTTTCCCCACCCGACAAGAGCAACACAGGCGCCGAAAATGGTGCGCCGTGACGCAAGATGGATTGCGTGATCCCTGCCATGGCTTGCCCCAAATCGCGCGCTTCCCCCTCCAAAGCGTCACCCAAGATCACCACGCTCAGATCAGGCCAAAGCGCCTTCGCACGGGCCTGCGCGGCGCGTAACGCTGCCATGGGCGTTGCGATCATATTGGTCTGTGCGGCCCCGAATACAGGGTGATCCGCGGACGGCGTGCCCTGTCCTGACGCAAGGCGCGCCGATACGCTTGGCGGCAGATCAAGGGCGTAGCGCCCCACGATGGCGCGCGCCTCATCTATGGTTGATGGGTCAGGGACAGTCGGCCCTGATGCAATAATCGCGGGGTCATCGCCTGGCACATCCGAGATCAAGAGGGTCACCACCTGCGCGGGATGGGCCGCCACAGCCAGATGGCCGCCTTTGATCGCAGAGAGTTGCTTTCGCAAAATATTCATTTGCGAAATGGACGCGCCCGAGCGCAAAAGCGCGCGATGCACCGCCTGCTTATCAGCGAGACTAACCCCTTGGGCGGGGGCGGCCAACAGCGCCGATCCCCCACCAGAGATGAGAAACAGCGCAAGATCATCGGCGCCTAGGCCTTGCGCCAGTTCAAGCAGACGCACGGCCGTGGCTTCACTGGCCGCGTCAGGCACGGGGTGGGCGGTTTCCACCACCTCAATACCCTGCAAAGGCAGGCTTGCGCCATGGGGCACGGCAATAAGCCCCTCGCATGGCCCCCATGCGGCCTCAACCGCCTGCGCCATACGCGCTGTGGCCTTACCCGCCCCCATAACCACCACGCGTCCCTTTGGGCGTTGAGGCAAATAAGGGGCAAGGATTGCGCGCGGATCAACGGCGGCAATCGCCGCGTCAAAGATATCCCGCAAAAACCCCTCAAGATCTGTGGGGGCCGCCGACTGTTCCATGCGTTAGATATCCATATCATGCAATTTGCGGAAGCGTTGGATCAGGCTAGACGTATCCCAACGTCCGCCCCCCAAAGCCTGCACATCGCCGTAATATTGATCCACTATGGCAGTCACAGGCAGTGAAATGCCCAATTCCTTGGCCTGCCCCAAGGCAATGGCGAGGTCTTTGCGCATCCAATCCACCGCAAATCCGTGATTGAACTTATTGTCCACCATTGTCTCGGCGCGGTTGGCCAATTGCCATGACCCACCCGCCCCTTGCGACACAAGGGCTGCCACCTTTTTCGCATCAAGACCTGCCTGCATAGCGAAAAACAGCCCTTCAGAAACGGCTTGAATAGCGCCTGCGATGCAGACTTGATTGATCATTTTGGTGATTTGGCCATTGCCCAATTCCCCGAAATGGACTGTCGCCTTGGAATAGGCGGCAACGATGCTCTCTGCACGGACGAAATCGGCTTCCGCGCCACCGCACATGATGGCAAGCTGTCCATTTTCTGCGCCTGCCTGCCCCCCTGAGACGGGGGCATCAACCCAACCCACGCCAGATGCGGCGGCGGTTGCGCCAAGCTCACGCGTGACAATCGCGGAAACTGTCGTGTGATCCACGTAAAGCGCGCCCTTGGCCATACCCGCCAAAGCGCCCTCATCCCCTAGCACAACGGCGCGCAAATCATCGTCATTGCCCACGCAAGACAAAACCACATCTGCGCCCTCGGCGGCAGCGCGCGGGGTGGTGGCGAAGCCGCCCCCATACTCTGCCGCCCATTTCTCTGCCTTGGCTGTGGTGCGGTTATAGACTGTCACCTCGTGACCCGCTTTTTGCAGATGACCCGCCATCGGATAGCCCATCACGCCCAAGCCCAAAAATGCAAGTTTTGCCATTGCCGTCTCTCTCCCTGCCGAAGTTTTTCAGATTTCTGCTATCCTAGCCCGCAGCGCGGCACGAGCAAGCTTTAGATCAGCCAGATCAACGTGATCGCAGGAAAGGCCACCAATAAGGCCACGCGCAAGAGATCACTGGTGACAAAATAAAGAACCGCCCTATACGTGGCCGAGACAGGCGTGTCGCGATCCATTGCGGAAATCACAAAGAGGTTCATCCCAACGGGTGGCGTAATCAACCCTGTTTCCACCACAATCAGCACAAGGATGCCGAACCAAATAGCCACCAATTCGGCCTCCATCCGCGCGACACGCGCCTCGGTCAAAGTGATCCCCAATGCCCGCGCCGTATCTTGCGCAAGGGGGAGGCCTGCCTCAAGAGCGGCCCGCGCCTCGGCCAATTGATCCGCTGCAAAGCCAGAGAGATCACCGCGCAGAACCTCGGCCACAGCCTCGAGCTGTAGCGAGGTGAAATCCAACAAGCCAAAATCAAGGGATAAGATGACAGGGAAAAAAATCGGTATCGTAAGAAGGATCATCGACAAGCTGTCCATGACACAGCCGAACAGCAGGTAAAGACACAAGATCAGCAAGAGGATCACATAGGGGTTCCATCCCAGCCCCCCAACCCATTCGGCCAAGCCTTGCGGCACTTGGGTGAGGGCAAGAAATCCATTGAAATAGGCAGCGCCTAGAATGATAAAAAATATCATCGCGGTCGAACTGGCCGTTTGCAGCAGGCTTTGCGCGAGGGTTTCGCGCGTCAACCCGCCCTGCGCCCAAGCCACACCACCCGCCCCAAGCGCACCGATTGCAGCGCCCTCCGTGGGGGTGAAGATGCCCCCATAAATACCGCCCACCACCACCAAAAACACCGCCAACACAGGCCAAGTTGCGCGCAAAGCCCGCGCGCGCATCGCCCAAGGGGCACGCGGGCTCAGCCTGCCTTCCTGAGGGTGGCGGCGCATATAAATCGCAATGGCCGCCATATACCCCAGGGCCGCCAAAACCCCAGGGATGAGCGCGGCGGCAAAAAGCTTAGCGATATTTTGTTCCGTAAGGATCGCATAGATCACCAAAACGATGGAGGGGGGGATCAAAATGCCCAAGGTGCCCCCTGCCGCCAATGTGGCGGTGGCAAGCCCCCCCGAATAGCCCTTGGCGCGCAGTTCGGGCAAGGCGACCCGCCCCATCGTGGCCGCTGTGGCCAGAGAGGAGCCACAAATGGCCCCGAAGCCCGCACAGGCCCCAATCGCAGCCATCGCCACCCCGCCCCGCCGATGCCCTAAGAAAGAGGCCGCCGCATCAAAAAGCGCACGGCTCATTCCACCCAAAGTGGCGAAATGGCCCATCAATAGAAACATCGGGATGATGAAGAGCGCATAATTTGCGAATGTCGTGTAGCTTTCACTGCGCAGCCGCCCTAAGGCCAAACTGGCGTCACCCTGCACGGCGCACAGGCCCAAAAAGCCAACCCCAAACATCGCCAACCCAATCGGAATGCGCAGAAAAATCAGCGCAAGCAAGGTCGGAAAAGACAGGATGCCGATCCAAAGATCACTCATCTTGCGACCCTTGCCCAAATTGGCGCATCGCCACATAGAGCGCGACTATGGCCGCCACCCAAGCCGCAATGACAGCCGCCGCTTGCGGCATCCATACGGGAATGGCGAGGATGAACGAGGTCTGACCTGATTGATATTTTGACCATGTTCCCACCGACAACATAGCCGCCATGACCGCAAATGCCGTGGCAAATCCCCATGCGCTCAAATGATCGCTTCCCCTCTTCACGCTACGGGGCAGATAGGGGGTCAAGAGGTCAACCCGTGCATGCGCGCGCTGCAAAGACGCAAGGGGCATGAAGGCGAAAATGACAAACCCTAGGGCCGCTTCGACCAATTCAAAATCACCACGAATAGCCCCAAGGCCCAGATCAATCAGCGCTTGTGCGAAAGGCAGGCTATCGCGCAGACCATGAGCAAGGTCGCTAGAGGCGCGCCCTAAAACGGACAGGCCCACCATCACAATCACAGCGCACAAAACAATGCCCCCCGCGAGGGCCATTCCAATCGCCACGCGATGAGTGAACCTGTCCAACATGGGGCGCATATCCCCTTCCACTTGGGCTTAGGGGTTTGCGGCCTCATATTCGGCCATCAAGGCGCGCGCCTCGTCAATCAGAGCCGCGCCATCACGCCCCTGCGACGCCATATCGGCCACCCATGCCTCGTATACGGGCGCGGCAAGATCGCGCCATTGGGCTGCATCCGCCTCTGGGATCGTGATGATCTCATTTCCCAAATCAACAGCAATATCGCGTGCAGGCGCATCGGCGGCTTGCTGTGTGCGTCCTGCAAAAACCGAGAACTCTAGCCCTGAATTTGCGTCAATGACCGCCTTCAGATCATCGGGCAGCCCCGCGTAAACATCCTTATTCATCGCCATAACGAAGGTCAGGTTGTAGACAGCAGGCCCTTCGAATTCGGTGTGATAAGAGATCAACTCAGCCACGCGCACAGAGGATGTAACCTCCCACGGGAAGGTCGCACCATCAATCACGCCCCGCGAGAGTGCCTCGGGAACAGCGGGGGCAGGCATACCAACTGGCTCAGCCCCCAATTGCTCTAGCAATTGGTTCACAAGTCGCGAGCCACCACGGATTTTCATCCCCTCAAGGTCACTGGGCACTGAAATGGGCGCATTGGCATGGAACACGCCTGGGCCATGAACCCAAGTCCCCAAAACATGATAATCTGCAAATTCGCCTTGCGCCATGTGCCGCTCGAACATCGTCCAATAGGCGTATGAGGCCGCTGCTGCATCTTCGACCATGAAGGGCAGCTCAAAAACCTCAGTGGTTGGGAAGCGGCCCGGCGTATAGCCCACCACAGTCCAAACAATATCCGCCACACCATCGCGGAGTTGGTCAATCAATTCAGGCGGCGTGCCGCCAAGCTGCATCGATGGATAGCGTTCAATCTCAATCCGACCGCCAGAGGCCGCTTCGACAGTATCGGCCCAGACATCCAAAATCTGCGCAGGCACAACGGATTGTGCGGGCAAGAATTGGTGAAGTCGTAACGTCACTTCTTGCGCCAGAGACATCGAGGGAAGCGCGGCAAAGCCAACGGCCGCCGCTATCAAGCTGCGCCGTGTCAGCCCAGTGAGTTTATTTGAAAGTCCTGAAAAAGAGGTCATCACCAACCATCCCCCAAAATGATAGCCCAAGGTTCATATCCGCAAGATAGGCGCGGCCAATTGCGTTTGCTATCACGCTGATAAACCCTGCCATGGGGCATGTGAAACACCTATTTCACCAATCTGCGCCCTCAATGCTGCGACACTGCGCCTGCCAAAGGCGACTTGCGGCGCAGTTCAGGGCGCGTTTTGGCTTAGGCTTGCTCTTTCATCAAGCGAGTGCGAAGCGCAAAGTAGTTCTCGACCTCTGCCTTCAGGCTGTTGGACAAGGTCAGGGTTTTGCGGCTTTTCTTGGCGCCAAATTGCACCTCCAAAGCGCCATTCGAAATTTGCGCGCGTAGGAAATTGGACAGCGTCAATCGGGTCACACTGCCCGTTTTGCACATGTCGATATAGTCGTTGATGCCATAGGTTTCATCGCCATCTAGGACATAGATATTGCACAGCAATTCCCAATGCGCTGGCGAACGCATAAAACCTTTCAAAACTGGAAATCGGCTTGTTTCGGCCAATAGATTAAGATCGACCAGCGCCATCTGCTTTGACATCAAACTACCCTCACCAACTAACATACGAAACCAAAACGCCGTCCCAAACTCCTAAATGGGCAGCGCTGCTTAAGCCGAGCCTATAAAATTACTACCTATCATAAAAGATCAAAATGATAATTTTTTTGATTTGCCTAATTTCCGCTTTTACCATCAAAACGAAAACGGCGTATGGGGCGACTTTCCCACCCCATACGCCGTCACGCGCCCCGTCTTTTTCGTTCGATGTATTTGATTGCGCGCTTAAATCACGCCCATGCTCAAAGTGGCCAATATGACCAATGCCAGAACGGCCTTTCCAAATGAAGACAGCGCATTATGCCACGATGCACGGCGATAGGTGCGCCCACTTGGGTCAAACATATCTCAGCCCCCTAATTTTCCCCTAAACCTATGCGTCTTTCCAAGAGCTTAGGTAACATTGGATTCGCATCTAAAAAATATATAGAATCATATATACTCATGCAGTCGAGAAGTGCCAAAATAAGGGCATGAAACGGGGCACTGAACGCCCAAAGGCTCGGCGGGGGCGAAGATGCATTCAGTCATCATCCTTGAAGATAAGCTCGAAATTCTTTCACGGCTGCAAACCGCAGTGAATGAAACAGAGGGTCTCTGCGTTGTGGGAACCGCCACGCATCTCAGCGATGGCCTTGATTTGATTTACGACAAAAAACCAAGGGTGGTTTTGGTTGATCTTGGCCTGCCAGATGGTTCGGGCATCGAGGCAATCCGCGCCGCCGCGCAAGCGGATTGGCCCATTGATACGCTGGTGATTTCTATCTTCGGGGATGAGGCCCGCGTGGTTGAAGCAATCCGCGCTGGCGCAAAAGGCTATATTCTAAAAGGCGGCCCCATTGACCAAGTAGGGGCAGATATTCACGCGATCCTTAAGGGTGGCAGCCCCATCAGCCCATCGATTGCCCGCCACCTTTTGGGAATTGTGACCCGCGAATATCACACCGCCGAAATTGAAATGGGGAAATGCCCCCTCAGTGAGCGTGAGATGGAAATCCTAAATGCTGTTTCTCGGGGCTATAAAAGGCGCGAGATCGCCCAAAAGCTATCCATCAGCGAGGGGACAGTCGGCAATCACATCAACTCCATCTATCGCAAATTAGGGGTCGCCTCGAACTTGCAAGCCGTGGCAACCGCAACACGGATGGGGCTACTTTGACCAACAGCACGGCGCACAGGGGTGCGGCCGATCCCGTTTCGCTTAAAGCCTATCTGTTGAACGGGGGCATGGCCATATTTCTGACAGGCCTCGTCTTGTTGGTCATGATTTTCGTGCGTTTTGGCAATGTGCAGCCCATCGAAGGCACGCTTATGATCACCGAAGCGGTGCTGTGCCCGATGCCGCCCACCGCAGCAGCCTGTGATACGGGCACCCCCGTCACCCTGCCCTATAACATACCCGCCCGTGGCAGCGCAGATATTCATGACCCAAGGTTTCGGATCACGGCAGAGCTTGACGGGCTACAGCGCCCTTTGGCGATATTTTTACCACGGGTAAAACGCAGCCTCGAAATCACAGCGAACGGCACGATCATCCAAACGCTTGAGCCTTTGGAAACACGGCAATGGAACCGCTCCATTCTCGTTGATATCAACGAAGCTACGGCACCAGAAAACACCATAGTGCTTGATCTTCGGGTGCAAGGGTTCGGGCAAGAAGGTCTGCAGCTTTGGCCCGTTTTCCTTGGTCCAAGTGAAATACTGACAGCCCGCAAAATCCTGCGCGACCGTGTTGCCATCGACTTGGCCGTATTTGCACAAGCGATGTCGGTGCTTTTGTTTTTTGGCCATTTGATTGTGCGCCGCGCCCTGCCCGATGAAGAAATCCATCTCTGGCTTGCCGCATCAGCGCTTTGTGCGATTGTGTTCCTGACCCATTTCACCACGCCCGTTGCCTTGTTGCCTTATCCCCTCTGGACGGTGATCTGGACAACCATGCCTGCGCTTTATGTGTTGTTCCTGCTAAAATTTGTAACGCGCTTTTTCGGGGTTAAGCTGCCCATGATTGAGGCCAGTTTCACGCTGCTCATTGGGCTCTCTTTCCTCTACGCCGCAACGATCATGCCCGAAGGCTATGCGCTGCTATATGGGGCTGCGTTAAACTCGACCAACATATTTTTTGGAACAGTGGTTTTGACGACCTTTTGGGTGCATCGAAGGAATATGGGACAAGGCACCTTTGTGTTGTTCTTCTTTTGCTTCTGCGTTCCGCTTGCGGCAGGGATGTTTGAAATTGTCCTCACCCTCAGCCCCACCGCCCTTACGCCCCTGTCCCTGTTCCATCTTGCGCCTGTCTTTTTGGCTTCGGTGGCGATTTACCTCTTTATCTCACAGCTCATCACCGCAATGAAAACCAGCAAAGCTCGCGCTGGCGAATTGGAGCGTTTGGCTGAGGAAATCCAAGCCGAATTGGCGTTAAGCTATGAAACCTTGGCACGCGAACGCGAGAAAAGTGCGATTGACAAAGAACGTTCGCGAATTTTGCTGGATTTGCACGATGGGGTTGGGGGGATTTTGGCCAATACCATCGCCTATATCGACAATCATGGGCGCGGCGATGATGTGATCCGCGCCTCCCTCTCCGAGGCTCTCCGCGATCTTGGGTTAATGTTGGACGGGTTGGAAAACAGTCATTCCTTGGCCACACTTTTAGGCATGATGCGCGAAAGGCTCGAGCCTTTGATGAATGACCACAATCTCAGCTTTGATTGGCAGGTTGAAGAGGAACCTCAAATTCCACATCAAGGCCCATCTCATAATCTGGCCGTTGCGCGTATCGTGCAGGAGGCAATCACCAATACGATCAAACACGCGAATGCCAGTTCAATCCGCATCTATACCCAACAGGATCTGGTGCGGGTCAGTGATAATGGCCGCGGCTTCGATGTCACGGCAGAGCCCCGACAAGGCTATGGCCTAATGGGAATGCGGCGGCGCGCGGCAGATTTGGGAATTGGTCTTGAGATCAAGAGCGGCCAAAGCGGCACGCAGATCAGTCTCTTTCTCAACCCCCAAACCGTTTGAGTGCCGCGCGGATCACTTGGCGTCTTTTTCGGCCTGACGCTTTTCCCAAGCGGCTTTCTTTTCGAGATATTCTTCTTCGGTCAGATTATGCCAACCCACACATTTACCCGTTGGCGAACGTCCGCATCCACAATCACTCATTATTTTTTCCTCGGCTTTGATCTGTGTAAGGGGGGAGATAGAGAGAGAATGCCCGCTGGAAACCCCCCATCTCAAAAGAAATGCACAGCACCCAAAACAGTGGTCGCCAAAACGATATATCGACCAAATTTGGCGATGCTGACAACCAATACAAACCGCCAAAGAGGCTCGCGCATCACCCCTGCGGCAAGCGTAATCGGATCACCGATAATTGGCACCCATGAGGCCAAAAGGCTGATCCAACCCCAACGCTGATAGCGGTCTTGCGCACGGGCCAAATTCGCGCGGGATATCGGAAACCAGCGTTTATCGGCTTGTGTCTCAGCCACGCGCCCCAAGCCCCAATTAACACAAGAGCCCAGAACATTGCCAATCCCAGCGACCAAGACCAACAGCCAGACGGGATAGGTCTGGCCCAGGATTAGCCCAACCAAGACCGCCTCAGATTGCGCAGGGATTAGGCTTGCCGCAAGGAAGGCCGCCCCAAAGAGAAGCCACAGACCCCCCATCATACAGCTTGGTGCACCTCGATCACATTGCCCTCGGGATCATGGAAAAAGACCTGATGCCATTCTTTCGCAAAGGCAGTGCCGTAATCGGAATAAGGAATGTTATGTTGGTCAAGCAGGGCCATAAAGGCTGCAATGTCATCTGTGCGAAAGGCAATATGACCGCGTTCGACAGGGTTGATCACCTCGCCATTGCGAAAGGCGACAGACAAATCCTTTGTGGCAAGATGCATCTGCATCTGCCCATCCGTGGCAAAACGAATTTTACCATCATACCCGCTTTGCGATGTTGCCTCAGGGCGCGGGAAAGATTGGATTGGGATGTCGTCCAACCCCAAAACACCCGTGTAGAACGCGTGCAACCGATCCACATCTTCGGAGACGAAATTGATATGGTGAAATTCTAGCTTCATGCTGCGGGCCTTTGTTGTCGAAGATCTGTGCCCCGACTATAGGCGCAAAGACCCTGCAAATGCCAAGGGCTTAATCCGCCGCCACATAGGCGCGCAAAGCAGCGCGCAACCCTTGCGACCAAATCAAAGTCAACCAATCGCAAAAGGCTGTCGCAAAGCGCGGATCATCGGCCAGATCACCATAGATCCGCGACATAGAAAGCCATGCCATTGGATCAGATTTTGCGACAAGCGCCGTCTGATGCAAATCAGACCAATTAGGGTCATTCGCTTCAATCACTGTTCCATCTTCGCGGGTAGCGGCACACATGCGCGCCCATGCGGCCTCGACCAAAGCGAGCCCTGAAATTGAGCTGCCCTTTTCCAAACCATCGCGCAACGAAGGCAGCACAAAACCTGGATGACGGGACGAGCCATCAAACGCCACGCGGCGCGTTGTGTCGACAATCATCTCATTTCCAAAGCGCCGTTCAATCAGCGTCACATAATCGGCGGGGGTCATATCTGGCACGGGCTGCACATGGGGCGCGATTTCCTCGCGCACCACTTTTGCAAAAAAGGGCGCAACATCCGCATCCCCCATCGCAGCAGAGATTGTGGCAAGTGACAGAACCTCACCTGCATTGGCCAACACCTGATGTCCGCCGTTTAGAATGCGAATTTTCATCGCCTCGAACGCGTGAACGTGATCCGAGAAGGTCGCACCGGCCAAATCCCAATCGGGGCGGCCCGCACAAAAATCATCTTCGATCACCCATTGGCGAAAGGCCTCGTGGGTGACGGGCACTTGATCATGCAGTCCAAACTCCTCGACCAAGGCCAATTCATTCGGCCCTGTCGCAGGGACGATGCAATCCACCATCGAATTGGGAAAGCTGCAGGCGGTGTTGATCCAATCGGCCAAATCAGCATCCATCAGACGCGCAAGCGACACAATCGTCTGACGCAGAACCGCGCCATTGCCCTGTAGGTTATCGCAAGATTGCAACGTGATTGGCCCCTGCCCCTTGGCACGGCGCAGACGCAAGGCCGCAACAATCGCGCCAAAGGCCGTGCGCGGCTGGTCAGGATAGGCCACATCATGCACAATATCAGGATGCGCCGCATCAAACCCGAGCGTAACAGGGTCGATATAATAGCCACCTTCGGTCACAGTTAGGGCGACAATCCGAATATCCGCCTCAGCCATGCGCGCGATCAGCGGGCCGTTACCCTCAACCACAGGGATGTAATCAATCATCGACCCGACCACTTCGGCAGAGACACCTTCGGGATCAAGCTTGATCAATGTCGTCAGGCAATCTTGTGCCAGCATTTTTTGACGCTGCACGTCATCGTAAGGGCGCACGCCTGCACCGATAATCGCCCAATCATGCGCCAGACCCTGCTCCATCAGGCGATGCAAATACCACGATTGGTGCGCGCGGTGGAAATTCCCAAGACCAATATGAACAATTCCCGCCGAAAGCGCACTTCGATCATAACTGGGCCGCGCAATCTTTGAAGGCAGGCTTGAAAGGTTATCTTGGCTAAGGGCAATCATCGGCACGTCTCGCATCAGCTCATCCAATTCCCGCCATCGACATTATATGTCTGGGCCACGATGTAATCGGCATCCGCGCTTGCCAGAAACACGGCCATGCCTGTTAAATCTTCAGCTTGCCCCATGCGCCCGAAAGGCACGGCTTCGCCGACTTCGCGCTTTTTCTGGCCAAGGGGCTTGCCCTCATATTTTGCAAAAAACGCATCCACCCCGTCCCAATGCTCGCCATCCACCACACCAGGCGCGATCGCATTCACATTGATCCCATGGGAAATGAGGTTCAGCCCTGCGGATTGGGTCAGACTGATCACAGCCGCCTTAGAAGCACAGTAGACTCCCACCAAGGCCTCACCGCGCCGCCCTGCTTGGCTGGCCATATTGATAATCTTGCCCCCCTGCCCGCGGGCAATCATTTTCTTGGCGACAGCCTGCATGGTAAACAGAACGCCCGCCACGTTGATCGCAAAGACCTTGTCAAAATCGGCGCGCGTGATTTCGACAATGGGGGCAGCGGTGAAAAGCGCTGCATTGTTGATCAAGATATCAATGCCACCAAGATTGGATTCAACCTGATCCACGGCTGCTTCGATACTGGCTTGGTCTGTCACATCCATTTCAACCGCGCACGCCTTGGGGCCAAGCGCCGCTGCCGCCTCGCCGGCGCGGGTGATGTTAATGTCGCCAATCGCAACCTCTGCGCCTTCTGCAATGTAGCGCTGCGCAAACGCGTATCCGATGCCGCGCGCAGCCCCCGTGATCAGCGCCTTTTTCCCAAGAAGCCGTGTCATGACTGGCGGAGCCCCTTTGCATCAAAGCGGTGGATGTGATCGGGGTTTGGCGTCAAATGCACAGTCGCGCCGTAATCTACGTCCATCTCACCCGAGATCCGCACGGTGATCGGTTCGGCATGGCCCTCGATTTGAACGTGCAAAAACGTGTCAGACCCCAAATGTTCAGACACACCAACCTGTCCTGACCATGTGCCTTTGCTTGTGGAAATTTCCAAATGCTCGGGGCGGATGCCAATCGTATGGGCGCCATAAGGTGTAGCCAGATCACCGCCTAACAGGTTCATCTTGGGTGATCCGATAAAGCCTGCGACAAAGGTGTTGCACGGGCGCTGATACAGCTCCAACGGGCTGCCCACCTGTTCGATAACGCCTGCACGCAAGACCACGATCTTATCGGCCATGGTCATCGCTTCGACCTGATCATGGGTCACATAGATCATCGTGGTCTTCAGGCGCTTGTGCAATTCGCTGATCTCAAGGCGCATCCCAACCCGCAGCGCCGCATCTAGGTTTGACAAAGGCTCGTCAAACAAGAATGCGGCAGGCTCGCGCACGATGGCACGGCCAATGGCCACGCGCTGGCGCTGACCACCCGATAATTGCCCTGGCTTACGGTCGAGATAATCCGTTAGGTTCAACACCTCTGCCGCTTGCGCAACACGGGCGTCTTGTTCCGATTTGCTCAGCCCCGCCATACGCAGCGGAAACGCGATATTCTTGCGCACCGACATATGCGGATAAAGTGCGTAAGACTGGAACACCATCGCCAGACCACGCTTGGCTGGGGCAATGTCAGTTGCATTCACCCCGTCAATCATCACCGCGCCATCGCTGACATCCTCAAGCCCTGCGATCAAACGCAAAAGCGTGGATTTCCCGCAGCCTGATGGGCCGACAAAGACGACAAACTCGCCATCATTAATGTCCAAATCTAGCGGCGGAATAACTTCGACATCCCCGAATTTCTTGGACACTTTGTTTAATGTGATCTGTCCCATTTCCGCTCCGCTTATTTAACCGCGCCAAAGGTCAGGCCGCGCACAAGTTGTTTCTGGCTGAACCACCCCATCACAAGAATGGGCGCAATCGCCATGGTCGAAGCTGCCGATAGCTTCGCGTAGAACAGCCCTTCTGGACTAGAATAACTGGCGATGAAGGCCGTCAGCGGGGCCGCATTGGCCGCTGTGAGGTTCAATGTCCAAAACGCCTCGTTCCACGCCAAAATGACATTGAGCAAAATGGTTGAGGCAATTCCAGGAATAGCCATTGGTGTCAGCACATACAGGATTTCCTCGCGCAAGGTGGCGCCATCCATCCGCGCGGCCTCTAGGATCTCGCTCGGGATTTCCTTGAAATAAGTATAGAGCATCCAGACAATGATCGGCAGGTTGATGAGCATCATAACCACAACCAAACCAAAACGGCTGTCGAGAAGGCCAAGCTCAATGAAGAGCAGGTAAATGGGATAAAGCACCCCAACCGCAGGCAGCATTTTGGTGGACAACATCCAAAGCAAAATATCCTTGGTGCGTTTGGACGGCACAAAGGCCATAGCCCAAGCGGCAGGGATCGCCACCAACAGGCCAAGCGCGGTTGAACCAAACGCGATGATGATCGAATTCCACAGATAGCGGGTGTAGTCCGACCGCTCCTGCACAACGCCATAATTCTCTAGCGTCCAGTCAAAGAACAAGAATAAAGGCGGGTCATTGATCGCTTGCGCCTCGGTTTTGAAGCTTGTCAGGATCGTCCACAAAATCGGGAAGAAGATCAAAAAGCCAATCGTCCATGCAACCAAAGTATTGATGAGCTTACGGTTTGGGGTGACTGCGCGGGCCATAGCGTTTCCTCCTCACGCGTCCAAATTCTTGCCAACGATGCGCATCAAGAAGACGGCAACAATATTGGCAAGGATGATGGCGTAGACCCCGCCCGCAGACCCCAGACCCACATTCTGGCTTTCCAACACGCGTTGGAAGATCAGGTAGGTCAGCGTCCGCGTGCCAAAGGCCCCGCCCGTGGTCACAAAAATTTCGGCGAAAATAGACAGTAAGAAAATCGTCTGGATTAAGATCACAATCGTGATCGCCCGCGCCAAATGCGGCAGCACCAGATTGAAAAACCGTGCAACAGGGCCTGCGCCATCCATTTCGGCGGCCTCTAGTTGCTCACCATCCAAAGATTGGATCGCGGTTAGTAAAATCAGCGTGGCAAAAGGCAGCCATTGCCACGAGACAATCATGATCAACGATGTAATCGGCACATCCGACAACCACACAACAGGTTCGGCCCCAAAGGCGCGCCACAAATGCGCAAACAGGCCATTGACGGGATCCATAAAGATATTCTTCCACACCAAAGCCGATACAGTGGGCATAACGAAAAAGGGCGCGATGACCATGATCCGCACGACACCCTGCCCCCAAATGGGCTGATCCAACAGCATGGCGAGGAATATGCCAAGGATAACAGTGATGGCCAAAACCCCGAGCACGATCACAAGGGTGGTTTGAACCGCAGGCCAAAACGAACTTGAGCTGATAAAGCGGATGTAATTCTCAAACCCGATAAAGCCTTGGTCGCCACCGCGCAGCGGCAGATATTGCCGAAACGAAAACCACAAGGTCATGGTCAACGGAACAAGCATCCAACCAAGCAGCAAGATCACGGCAGGGGCCATCATCACACGCGCAGCGGATCGTGAATGTTGGGTGGCCATCGGCAAATCCTTCACGGGACAGACATCGGGTCTGGTCAATATATATTAACAAATACGGGGGCGATGTCGGAAAATGTGGGAGGCGACCTTGAGACGCCTCCCACGTTCTTGGGGAGGTGGGTTACCGCTTAGCGATAGCCCGCTGCTTCCATTGCTTCATTGGTGATGGCTTGTGCTTTTTCCAAAGCCTCATCAATCGACTGCTGGCCTGCATAAACTGCCGAGAATTCTTGGCTCACTTCAGATGCGATGCCCGCAAATTCTGGGATCGCTGCGAACTGAATGCCGACATAGGGGCTTGGCTCTACGGTCGAGTCGTTCGGGTCTGCGGACAAGATCGAACGAAGTGTCATGTCTGCAAATGGAACGTCTGCGTAGTTGGGGTTCTCATAGAGCGAGGTGCGCGCGCCTGGAGGCACGTTTGCCCAACCTTCATTGGCGGCAACCAATTCGATATATTCTTTGGAAGTCGCCCATTCGATGAACTGCTTGGCTGCATCTGCTTGCTGTGTGCCCGCAGGGATAGCCAAGGCCCAAGCCCAGAGCCAGTTGGAACGCTTGCCAAGGCCATTATCAGGTGCCAGGGCAAAACCTACGTGATCTGCAACAGTCGAGTCATTGGGGTTGGTGACGAAGGATGCCGCAACAGTCGCGTCAATCCACATACCGCACTTGCCCTGCTGGAACAGCGACAGGTTCTCGTTGAAGCCGTTGGTGGCATAGCCCGCAGGGCCCGATTCATTCATCATGCCAACAAAGAATTCCAACGTGTCACGCCATGGCTGTGTGTCGAACTGTGCGTTCCAGTCCATGTCGAACCAACGTGCGCCAAACGAGTTGGACATTGCAGTGATGAAAGCGCCGCCTTCACCCCAGCCTGCCTTACCACGCAGACAGATGCCGTTGATGTCATTTGCGCGATCTGTCATCGCTGCCGCCGCTTCGCGGATGAAGGCCCAAGTTGGCGCTTCTGGCATTTCCAGACCCGCTGCTTCCATCAGGTCTGTGCGATACATCACCATCGAGCTTTCGCCGTAGAAAGGTGCCGCGTAAAGCGTGCCATCATGGCTCAAACCGCCTGCCATTGCGGGCAGAAGGTCAGCCACATCGTACTCGGCGCTGAGGTCGTCCAAAGGCACAAGCCAGTCATTAGAACCCCAGATCGGCGCCTCATACATGCCGATGGTCATGATGTCGAACTGGCCACCATTTGTGGTGATGTCGGTGGTCACGCGCTGACGCAGCACGTTTTCCTCAAGGGTCACCCACTCAACATTGATACCAGTTTGTTCTGTGAATGTATCCGTATAGCCCTGCATACGGATCATATCGCCATTGTTTACGGTTGCGATTGTGATGGTCTGCGCCATCGCAGCGCCAGCAGTCAGCACAGACAAAGCTGTCGCTGCAAGCAACGAGCGTTTCATAGTCATCCTACTCCTCCCAAGGATTCTATTCAGTGAACAGACGTTACTGACAAGACTTGTTTCCCGTCAATAAAAAAATTTACGCGTGTAAATTTTTATTTTAGCCCTTGATAATCTTGGATTATGCCGAAGCGCGCATAATCAACTCGCCATCAAACAGCGTCACTTGTCGGGTATCGCCGCGTTCGCCCGACTCGATCAAAGCCATCATTGTCTCAACGCTTTTCGTGGCAATGCGCGCATAATCATGCGAGATCGTGGTCAAGGTCGGGCAGGTAAACCGCGCCACGGGGTGGTTGTCATGCCCCGCCACCCGCAGCGCGCAATCCGCCTCGCGCCCCACGCGCAAACCCAATTCATAAGCCGCTGCCAAAAAGCCAATGGCCAAGCGGTCATTACTGCAAAAAATCGTATTGCTTGAAAAGGCGCGTTCCATAATCACCCGCCGCCCTTCGTTATAGCCGATCTCCTCGAGCGCCCACCCTTCCCCATGGGCCTGCACGACCTGTGGTGCGAACCCCAATCGCTCCATCGCGCCGATATAGGCCAAGCGGCGCTTATTCGCATTTGGGTTGGGCGGCGTGCGCATCTCGAAAAATACGGGCGGCTCGCCTGTGCGGGTCAGATATTCGACCATCTTATCGGTTGCTTGTTCGTTGTTGTGACCCACAAAGGCCTCGCCGATCCCCTCAATATTGGCATCAAAATTCACTGTAGGCACATCAGCGCAAAAGCTTTCCAAAGCCGCCCGATCAGAGGCGCGCCCAAGCGGGGCCAGTAGAACAGCCGCAGGCTTAATCGCGCGTAGTGCGTCCAAATTGCCAACCTCAAGCTGCGGATCGCCATGCGAGCTCAGCAAAATTGGACGAAACCCCTGCGCAATCACCAATGTCTCGATCCGCCTTGCGATTTCGGCAAAAAACGGGTCTGCCAGATAGGGCAAAACAATGCCGATATTTTTCGTCAGTTTGCGGTTCTGGTTCACCGCAAAGATATTGGGACGATAATTGCTTTCCTCCAACGCCTGCTCAATTTTGGCGCGGGTGGCGGGGCGGACGCTGTCGGGGTCGTGAAAATATTTTGACACAGTCGGACGCGACACTCCGCAAAAGGCGGCAAACTCCTCCATATTGCGCACGGGCCGATCTTCCATTTGTCTCACTTTCAATTTTTTACCAAGCTTTACGTTTTCTTATCGCGCGAAAAAAATCAAGACTTGAGAAAATCTCGGATACGGCCCGCAGTTCAACCTGACGCCTTGCCTTTCGCGCCACGGCACTAAGTCAGCGGGACTGACTTGATTTAGGAGGCGAGGATGAATGACCAATCAATGACCCGCGACATGGTGCAACAAGGTCAAATTGATCTCAAAGCGCGCTATGCCCAGTCACAGGCATCACTCAAACAAGAACAGCTGAAACGCGAAGCGGCGGGCTATGCAGTCGGTGCGTTTTTGGGGTGGTTTGGTGAAATGACCACCGGTAAAGGCCCGCTAGCCTGCGCCGTGTGCCTGTCGAAAGCGGCCTGTGCAACTTTTGCAATCGCGGCCCCGATCTATTTTCTGTCGCAGATGCTGTAATCATCGGCGAGATCAAAACACGATGCGACAGGGGGCCAGAGATGGCTCCCTGTCCATTTAGAGCAACCTTTTTTGGTTTACGCGAAAGCTGTTATACGCGAGACAGGTGTTCGATAGCTCTGTGGCCCCTGCCACGCCTGTGTGACGAAAGCGGAACTGTGCAAACGGAAAATCGCGACAAACAACCCACCCTGCGCCAGATCAAAACCTTTACCGCAGAATATGTGCCCATCGAAGATCGCGTGCGCCTCAATTGCGTGGATGCGCAAGGCATGACCTTTGCGTTTTGGCTAACCCGCCGATTGAGCGATAATTTTGTGACTGTCGCCGCCGATAAGATCGCAGAGGTCGCCACCACAAAGGGCCTCGGCGGTGCGTCTGCGCATAGCGCAACGCTGAACCAACTTGAACAACAGGTGGCCCGACAAGAACGCGCCGCCGCCCCAAGCGTGGCGCCCGTGAAACTTGCCGATGATCAACAGGCATGGCTCTGTCATTCAATCGACTTTGTCCCGACAAATGATGGCTTTAACCTGCTGTTCAAATCGCACCAAGACATTGCGGAAATCTATGCGATGTCCCTCTCGATCCAAGATTTTCGTAACGTGCTTGATGTGCTGTTTCGCACCTATGCAAAAGCCACATGGGCCACCGCCGCCTTCCCCAACTGGCTGCGCGAAGATGACAAGATCGACCCATCCATCTCGCTGCTGAACTAACGCAGCGGCAACATCCAAACGACCCCACCAAAGCAGCAGGCCCGACTTTATACCGCCAAATAAAGGAAGATGGCGGAGGGGACGGGACTGGAATCGAACGTTCTCCGCCGCCTAGATCATTGATATTAATATGTTTCTGATCGCCGGGAGCACAGAAACGAGAATCAATGGTCAGGTGCTACCAGCCTATCTGAAGCTCCATGCTCGCTTTCATGCGTCCGCGTAATATCGATGTCCTCGGCTCCTGCTTCGTCGAGGCATCTGTCTTCAACCTGAAGCGTGATAAGGAAGAAGCCGAATTTTTCCTTCAGCAAAGCATGCGCGGCTGGCAAAACCGCGGCGGCATCGGCACCGGATGACATCAGCACGTGCCCGGAAAAGACGTCCTTGCCACTGGTCAACGTCCATGCGTGGACGTGATGTACGTCGGCGACGCCCTCGAGACCGCCAATTGCCGCGATGACATCATTCAAGTCCACATCTTCCGGCGTTCCCTCCATCAACATGTGGATCGACTCCTTCAGGATACCCCAGCTCGCCCAAACAAGGACAAAGCCGAAGGCCATGCCGAGGAGCGGGTCGATCAGCAGGAAGCCAGTGAACTGGATCACGAGTGCGGTGACGATGATGAGCAGACTGCCAACGAATGTCTGCACGATGTGCCAGACGGCCCCACGCGTGTTCAGATCTCCGCGCCCTTCCTTCCAGAGCAGTCCGAGCGAGATCACCTCGGTCACAAGCCCTCCGGCGGCAGCCAAGAGCATCGGACCAGTCGGCAGATCGATCGGTGCCGAAAGCCGCATCGCCGCCATTCCGATGACGAACAGCGCCATGGCCAGAAGAAAGGCCCCGTTGATTGCCGCACCGACGATTTCGGCCCTGTACCAGCCAAAGCTCCGGTCGCTGTCGGCGGGACGTCGAGCGATCCGCGCTGCGACGATGGCGACAAGAACACCACCAACGGCCGAAAAGGTATGGAACGCATCGGAAATCACCGCGATCGAACCCGTCCATATGCCGATCCCGAGTTCGACGACGAAGTAAAGGCCAGTCAACCAGGCCGAGATCGTCAAAGCCCGACCTCCGCTGGGCAGATGCCCTGAGTGTCCATGATCCATGTCTTCCCCTCCTAATGCCGCCAGCGGCGACGCACGCGCGGCCGACTAAACGGCAATGTAATCAGCGCTTTGCGGTCTGAATTGCCGCCCCGATCGCACCGGCCCGGGGCTTGGGCTTGCCTCGGCCGCTTCCTGGGTCGGTCTTCGCGAGATCGGCGATGATTGGGCAGTCCGGGCGATGATCGCCGTGGCAGGACTCGATCAGCGTCTCCAGCGTCTCCGACATGGCCTCAAGTTCTTCGATCTTGCGGCGAAGGTTGCTCAGATGGCCCTCTGCCAGCTGCCTAACATCCGCGCTCCTGCGCGATTGATCCGTCCAGAGCCCCAGCAGTTCACCGATCACCTCGACCGAAAACCCGAGGTCCCGGGCACGGCGCACGAAGCTGAGCATATGCACGTCTCGGTCGCTGTAGTCCCGGTAGCCGGAATCGGTACGCTGCGCGGGCGGGATCAGGCCGGTCTGCTCATAGTAGCGGATCATCTTTGCCGAAACGCCGGATTTCTTGGCGGCTTCTCCGATGTTCATGTGCGTTCCTCCTCAAACAGCTTCAGCGCTGCTGCGATCCTGGGTCTCTGTTCGGAGTAAGTTCCATAGGTGAACCAGTCCCCGATCACCGTGATCGGCGCAACGCGCACACCGTAGCGCGCCTTGGCTTCCTGCATCACCTCCGGCTCGGCCAGATCACGTTCCTCGTAGACGATGCCGCTCCGCTCCATCCATGCCTTGAGCTGGCGGCAATCGGGACAGGTGGGCGTGGTGTAGAGGACGACATGGGCCATGTTCTTCGTTCGCTTTTGCACTGGTCCGCTCCTTCAATCTGCTTCGGTGAGTGCCCCGGGCATGGACAGCCCGGAGCGATCGTGGTCATTCCGCCGGAACGGCCGTGGGCGCAGCGGCCCAGCTGCCGGCAGGCGCATCGGCTGGCGACGGAACAGCAAACCGCTTGAGCCGCAGCGCGTTGCCGAGGACGAACACGCTGGACATTGCCATGGCGCCCGCCGCGAAGACGGGTGATAGCAAGATACCGAAGGCCGGATAGAGAACGCCGGCAGCGACCGGGATCAGCGCCGTGTTGTAGGCGAAGGCCCAGAACAGGTTTTGCCGGATGTTGCCGATAGTAGCCTGGCTGAGTGCAATGGCATTGGGGATGCCTCTCAGGCTGCCCGACATCAAGACCACGTCGGCCGCCTCGATGGCCACATCCGTGCCGGTTCCTATGGCGAGGCCCACATCCGCTTCGGCGAGCGCCGGGGCGTCGTTGATGCCGTCCCCGACATAGGCCAGCCGGCCTAGAGCCTTCAGTCGCTTCACGGCTTCGACCTTGCCGTCGGGCAGCACTTCGGACACGACCTCGTCGATCCCGAGCCGACGGGCGATGGCATCGGCCGTGCGCGCATTGTCGCCGGTGATCATCGCGACCTTGAGGCCGAGAGCGTGGAGCGCCGAAATTGCCTCGGAGGTTGTCTCTTTGATCGGATCGGCCACGGCGATGATCGCAGCAAGTTTGCCGTCGATGGCAGCATAGAGCGGCGTCTTGCCTTCGTCGCCAAGGCGCTCGGCCGTCTGGTCGAACGCGTCGATAGCGAGGCCGAGCTTGCGCATGTAACGGTCGGCACCGATCTGGACGCGTCTGTTCGCAACCGTCGCCTCGACGCCGTAGCCAGTCACGGAGTTGAACCCCGCGACAGGAAGCGACCCTGCCCCTTCTGCTTGCGCCGCCTCGACGATAGCCCGCGCGATAGGATGCTCGGACCGATCCTCGACCGCGGCAACCAGCTCCAGTACCTCCGCCCGGTCGAATCCCTCCGCAAGTTCGAGATCAGTGAGCGCGGGCTTGCCCTCGGTCAGCGTGCCGGTCTTGTCGAGCGCGACCACCCGTGTCTCCTTGAGAAGCTGCAGGGCTTCACCCTTGCGGAAGAGCACACCCATTTCGGCGCCGCGCCCCGTCCCGACCATGATCGAGGTCGGCGTTGCGAGGCCCATGGCGCAGGGGCACGCGATGATCAGCACGGCCACAGCATTCACGAGGCCGAAGGTCAGCGCGGGATCGGGCCCCCAGATCAACCAGACACCGAAGGTCAGGGCTGCCAGCGTCATCACCGCCGGGACGAACCACATGGTCACACGGTCGACGAGCGCCTGGATCGGCAGTTTCGAGCCTTGTGCCGCCTCGACCATCCGGATGATCTGCGACAGCATCGTGTCACCGCCTACCGCGGTTGCGCGGAAGGCCAAGGCGCCGTTCTGGTTCACCGTGCCACCGACAACCTGCGCGCCGGCGCTCTTGGCAACGGGGACCGGCTCTCCCGTAATCATCGACTCGTCGACGTAGCTTTCACCCTCGACAACTTCGCCGTCCACGGGCAACCGGTCGCCCGGTCGGATCTCGACAATATCGCCCGCGGTGACATCGGCCACCGGGATCTCCATCACCGTGCCCTCGCGACGCACGCGGGCCGTCTTGGCCTGGAGCCCGACGAGCCGCTTGATCGCTTCGGAGGTTCGACCCTTGGCGCGCGCCTCCAGGTAGCGACCCAGCAGGATGAGCGTGACGATCACCGCCGCGGCCTCGTAGTAGACGTTCACTGTGCCGTCGGGGAGAACACCCGACGCAAAGGTCGCTACGACCGAGTAGAAGTAGGCCGCCAACGTCCCCACCGCGACCAAGCTGTTCATGTCGGGCGTGCCACGGAGGAGCGCCGGGATGCCCTTGGTGTAGAAACGCAGTCCCGGCACCGCGAGCACGAAACTCGTGAGCGCGAATTGAAGGAGCCAGCTCGCCTGATGCCCAATTGTGGACCCGATCAGTGCGTGCATGCCGGGAATGAGGTGGCTGCCCATCTCAAGCACGAAGACCGGCAGGGTCAGCACCGCGGCAAGGCTAAGGTCACGTCTTAGGGCCGCCTGTTCGGCATCCTTGCGCGCTGTTTTTCCTTCCTCGTCACCGGCCTGTTGGGAGACTTCCCGGGCTGTGTATCCGGTTTCCGCGACGGCGGCGATCAGCGTCGATACGTCCGCTGTGCCCTCGACGGTCGCCTGCTCGGTCGCGAGATTAACGCTGGCTCTGGTGACACCGGGGATGGCCTGAATCGCCCGCTCGACACGGCCGACGCAAGACGCGCACGTCATGCCGTCAACGGCGAGCACGATCGTCTGTCCAGGCACAGCATAGCCTGTCGCCTCGATCGCTCGGATCAGTTCCGGCCGAAGGGACGGCTTGGCGATACGCACCTCCGCAGACTCGGTCGCGAGGTTGACGTTGGCCGACAGCACACCGGGCACTGCCGACAGCGCTCGTTCGACCCGGCCAACACAGGAGGCGCAGGTCATGCCTTCTATCGGGATCCGCACCGTCCCGCCCGTCCGCGGCGGCCTATCCGTGTGAGCTTTCATGGCTTGTCCTTTCGAGTTCGAATCATTGCTCACATGTCGAGATAAGGGTTCCAACGATTGGAAGGTCAAGCGCCATGCGAGTACGCGAAAGTCGAGAGATCAATCGGCAAGCTCGCAGAAATGACCAGGTCGGATCATCCAGCTCGTTAGACGGCGGCGAACGGCGATGTCCCTATGTCCAGCCGAGACTTTTCGGCGTGGGCAACACAGCCTATTCGAGGCTGAAGAGGACCAAACCTGAAGCCAGGCCGACAAGTTCACAGAACATTCTGCGGCGATGGGCCTGATCAGCGTTGCCGTAGTAGGCTACAGACACAAGGATGCAGCGCTTCTTCTCACTCGAAATGCCGTTCTCGCGGTTTGCATGGAACACCATGCTTGTCAGCCTCGCAGGGCTGCTGCCGCTCCTTGCGATCTTCGTCGCGCTGACGCCAGGCTTCGCGACCGCATTGTCCGAGAACCAACAGGCGCTCGAGCGGTTCCTGCGCCAGGTTGTCACCAACGGGCTACCCGTCGCCTTCGTTGTGAATTATCTCGCCTTCTTCCTCTACGCCTCGACCAACGCGCGCGGAAACCTTGAGCGACGACCAGGCTTGGTCCTGTTCCTTGACGTCGCCGCAAGGCTCGTTGCCTTCATTGTGCTGCACATCTTGATCTACGTGCTTTCCGCTGATTGGTTCGGGTCTTTCGGAGGCAGTCGCGCAACGGCCATCCGCGTCGTCGCACCCACCCTCGCGCGCTCGGCTTTCTTCGAGAATATCTCGGGGGTCTATCTCTACGCGACGCTGGTCAGCGCAATTCCACTCTATGTCTCCGTGATCGAGGGTTGGCTCGCGCAGGGCCGATCATTTGCGCATAGCCGTTCTCGGGGAATCGCTGTGTTCTTGTCGCTCGTGCTCTTCGGTGCAGTCGTCGTGCTTTTGACCGGCATCGGCTATCTTGTGTCCGCGCTCCAATCATCCAGCTGATGCAATGACGCAGCCCGGTTGAGGATTGGGCCACGCATAACGCGAAATTCATATGGCCATCGTTGCTACCCGTGGCCAGATTGTTCACTCTGGGAACAACAAAAATCTACTGGCAGAGGGCAGTACGCGTGAAGTCGAGACATCTGGCGCAAGGAAGTCTGGTATTGGTCCTTGGCGGATGTTCGCCTTCGTTCGATCAGGGAGGCCGCGGAACTGAACGGGCTGAAGCGCCGGTGCCCGAAGCCGTCATCCAGATCGCGGCCCCTTACCAGGATCTCGCGACGGCCCGCCTTCGTACGGAAGACGGATGCTACTGGTATCTCCACTCTGGGCCCGTTGAAACGACCCTTCTGCCACTTCGAACGGTGGAGGGTCGCCCGATCTGCACAGCATCCAGCCCGGCAGTTTCCGGCTGATTAATTTTGGCGCTGGCACGGTAGAACGGGCTCACGTCCGCTCGTGGCCCTTGAGCGCCGGACACTTCAGGTCCTTGAGCCGAGGGAATTTTCGGCCGGGTAAAGACGCGCAGTGACACCGATTGCGACTTGATCGAAGAGTCCGTTGATATGCGCCATGACCATTCGGACGCAGCCCGAGCTGGCTCTCGATCCGATCGATCTTGGATACGGTGTACCATGGATACGAAGATAAGTGTCCCGTTCGCCCACATATAGATAGAGCGCGCGAGATCCCAAAGCGTTGCTCGGTCCGGGCTCCATCCCGTCTTCGTACTGCGCATAAAGATCGGGCTCTCGCTCGATCATGGAACGGGTGGGCGTCCAGTGCGGCCAGCGGACCTTGCGACGGATCGCGTAGGTGCCAGGCTCATAAAGGTCGCCGCGCCCGATAGCCACTCCATAGCGCATGGCCGTTCCGCCTTCTTCGATGTGGTAAAGGTAGCGCGCGACCGCGTCGACATGGATGTCGCCCGGTCTCAAACCATCGTTTGCGATCACCCGGGTTGGCAGGAAGCGCGGATGAAGGCCCCAGGGGTTCGACGCGGCCGGATCGTAGTTCACAGGCGTGACCTGCGCATCCCATTCCGCTTTCTGTGCCTCGCTCGGCCAGGTGCTGGCAACCAGCGGACCGGTGATGGGCGGCGAGAACAAAGCGGCCGTAGAAGCGATGAAATGGCGGCGGGTCAGCATCGCGCGTAACTCCGGTCAGTCGATCGCAGGCTTGCGGTCATTCGGACCCGTCACGCACCTGCGCGACCAAGGCCTGCAACTGCTCCTGTTCGACGAGACCCGGAACGAGCGCCTCACCGATCACGAAGGACGGAGTGCCGTTGAACCCCAGAGCCTGGCTAAGGCGCATGGAGGTTGCGATATGCTCTTCGATCTCGGGCGCCGCCATGTCCCGACGGAGCTGCACGAGATCGAGCCCGACTTCTTCGGCCACCCGCATGACGGCTGCCTCCTCCGCCCGGCCGTTCATCCCCATCAGAGCCCAGTGGAATTCCTCATAAAGGTCCTGTTCGCGTGCGGCGAGTGCGGCCCGCGCTGCAAAAACAGATCCCTCGCCCAGAATGGGCCACTCGCGATAGACGAGCCGAACGTTTGGATCGGCGGCCAGCAAAGCCTCGATCTCCGGTTTTACCCGCCTGCAGTAGGGGCAGTTGTAGTCGAAGAACTCGACGATGGTGACGTCGCCATCAGGATTTCCGAGTACGGGCGCATTCGGATCCCGCTCGAGAAGATCGCGCTCGTCCTCCAGAACCTGCGCTTGTGCCTCGGCCTGTGCGTCGGCCTCCTGACGTTGCAGGATGGCGACGGCCTCCATCACGATTTGCGGGTTCTCTCGAATGGTCTCGAGGACCAGCTCGCGTACCCGATCCTCCGACAGGTCGTCCGCGGACGCGGCGATCGGCAGAAAAACGGCCAATACCGTGGCGCAGAGAATGGATTTCTTCATTGGGTCAACTCCCTTCGTTGGCGAAGCTCGCCTCCGTACGGGCAGCCTGCGCGGCACGCGCGCGCTCCGGCCACGTCGATCGGATGTAGGCGAGAATGGTCCAGATTTCCTGATCGCTCAGCTGCCCGGAGAAGCCGGGCATGCCGCTGTCGAACTCGATGCCCTGCATGGCCAGCGTCTCACGGCCGCCAAGCTTCGTGTATTGGAACAGGACACTGTCGGGGTGGTGCCATGTATGCCCGGTCTCGTCGTGAGGGGGCGCCGGCAACCGGCCGTCGGGCCCCGGGCTTTGCCAGTCAGGCTGCCCTTCCAGGTTTGCGCCATGACAGGACGCGCAGTACTCGCCGTAGAGCACCTCACCTTGTGCCAGGTCGAGACCTTCTGGAATGACCATTGCAGCCTCAGACTCCGAGCCCCCGCCCTTCCACCAGAAAGCAACCAGCGCGACGGAGACGATGGCGGCAGCAGCTACCGCGACGACACTCCTCCGCATCAGGTCACCCTGACCCAAGTCGTCATCCCTGACGCGGCATGAGAAAGCATGTGGCAGTGAAACAGCCAGTCGCCGGGATTATGCGCCGAAAACGCGATCTCGCGCGTCTCCCCCCCGAATGTCAGGACGGTATCCCGGAGCGGTCCTAGCGTGCCGTCTGCCGCGATCTCGCGGAAGTGCATTCCGTGAAGGTGCATGGCATGCGGAAAGGAGGTGTCATTGACTATTTCAAGACGGACCGGCTCATCACGTGCCAGAACGGCCAGTGGGTCATCTGTCATGCCGATGACGTCATTGAAGGCCCAGAACTGGTTGGCATCGACCAGTTGGCGAAAGGTTCTCCGCTCACCGTTGAATTGGGCCGACTGCAGGCGGCCCATCGCGCCTCCACCCATGTGAAGGCGCACATGCCGGGCTTGTGAGAGATCCGGACGAGCCATGTTGGCGTTCGGGGGCAAGGCCTGCGGGGCATCCCTGCGCGCGCCGGACGATGCCGCGATCACCGGGAAGGCCGACTGAACGAACCCCTCACCGTTGTCGACACGAACCAGATAGGCCGTCTCACCTTGCTCCGCCACGACGTCCACAAGGAGGTCGGCCCGCTGCCCCGGCCCGAGCAAAACCGTATCGGACACGGGCTGCGGCGCCTCCAGCGGCATGCCGTCGAGCGCCATCACCCAGCCTTCGAGGCCGGCCAGCGCCAGTTCGAAGATCCTGGCATTTGCCGCGTTCACGAGGCGAAGCCGCAGCCGCTCATGGCGGCGCACATCGAGGCTGTGCCCGTATTGTCCGTTCGTCGCGATGAAGTTCCCGACCCGGCCCGCGTGACTGCGATCATGGCGCGAGGTGAAGTCGGGATCGATCTGGGCAGTGTCAGGGTTCAGGAGCCAGTCGTCGAGGATCAGGACCTCGTCGCGATACACGTCGGGCCCCTCCGGCTCTTCGACCACGAGCGCTCCGTAAAGACCGCGCGCGACCTGTTCAACGGAGCGATTGTGGGCGTGGTACCAGTAGGTGCCGGCATCGGGCGCGACGAAATCGATGTCGAAGGACGCAGCCGGCGCGACGGCCTCCTGCGTCAGGCCCGCGACACCGTCCATCGCATTGTCGATCCGGACGCCGTGCCAGTGGAGCGACGTGGCCTGAGGCAGTTCATTGACCAGCCGGCGCGTGACACGACCGCCCTGCCGAACCCGGATCACCGGTCCCGGCATGGAGCCGTCAAAGCCCCAGATGGCGGTCTGCGGATAGTCCGGCGGCGCCAGTTGCAGGCTGGCTTCGCGGGCCGTCAGCGGCACGGCCGAGTTGCTCTGCGCGAACAGATTGGACGGTGCGGTCGAGGCGAACCCCGCGGCCGCACCGATCTTCAGGATATCGCGTCTTGAGTAGGTCATGTCATCTTCCTCGGGGGCGCACGCCAGGATTGGATCGCGCCATCTCAGTCGGCCTCGCCTTCCGTCGCATGCACACCTGCCATCTCGATCCCGGCGACATCGCTGTCGAGCAGGTATGTAGCCATCGCTTCGAGATCCGCGGGTGTCAGGAAGCTCGTCCCGTACATGACGACCTCTCCCATCGAGCCTCCGAAAGCGTCGCCGGAGGGCGTGATGCCCGTTCTGAGAGCGTAGGCGAGGTTGGAGACGGTCCAGCCGCCCGCAATCAGGTCGGGGGATCTGATCGACGGAGCGTCGTTGCCGCCGGGAAGCGCATCGTTGCCGGCGAACACGGCGTCGAGCACGCGCCCACCCGCAAGGTTCCGCTCCGTATGGCAGGCGCCGCAATGCGTCGCGCCCCGAACCAGTTCCCGCCCGCGGTTCCACATCTCACTCTGCCCATCGACCGGCTCCGTCTCAGGATCATCGAGATAGGCCGCCCGCCAGAGCTTCAGACCCCAGCGCTGATCGAAAGGGAACATCACGTCATGCGAGGGCGCATTTTCGGCCACCGGAGGAACAGTCTGGAATGCGGCCCAGAGGTCGGCAATGTCCTGGTCGGAAAAGTCAGCGTAGAACGGATAGGTGAATGTCGGATAGTAGGGCGCGCCATCCGGCCCGATGCCTTGCCGCACCGCGCGCGCAAAGTCCTCGACAGTCCACGCTCCGATGCCAAAGTCGGGGTCAGTGGTAATATTCGGCGGATAGAACGTGCCGAAATCGGTTGGAAGCGGCGCGCCGCCGGCAAGCGGCGCGCCTCCGTCCTCGAAGTTGGTGTGACAGGCAATGCAGCCGCTGGCGCGGGCCAGATAGGCCCCGCGCTCGATATCTCCGACCAGCTCGATTGGTTCCGGCTCCACCCCAACCGGCCATGCGGCCAGCGCAGCGACGGTCGCGACACCAAGCACCGCAGCCGCTGCGCCGAATTTCAGGACCGGGCGCATCGTCACTCGTCCTCGGCGCGAAACCGGGTGTGACAGGCCGAACAGACCTGGCTCGTCATTGCGAATGCCGCATCGGCGGGCATGGCGCCGATATCTGCGGCGGTCATGCCACTCATCATGCCGCCGCCCATCATGCCGTTGCCACTGCCCATCATGGCGCTGCCGTTTCCGCCCATCATGCTGCCGCCGCCCATCATGGTGCCGGTAGACATCCCACCTTGCTCATGAGCGAGGCCGTTGTCTGCGGCCAGGGCGAGACCGCGTGCGGCCACCTGCATCTGCTCAGCGAGGGCGGCGAACCTGTCCCACTCATCCCAGATCAGATCGCGGGCCTCGGAGGGTGCGCCGTTGCTCCCTTCCGGGAAGAGATCCGTCATGGCGCTGCCGGAATGCGCCTCGATGGTTTCCGCCGCGCGCCTCACGGCGTCTGCATCGTATTCGCGTTCGCCGCGCATCATGGGGGCGACGGCCTGCACCGCATCGCCCATAGCCTTCATGCCTTCCATGCGCTTCAGGACGACGCCGGTGGCGCCCGTGTGCGCCAGCGCCGCCGCACCGGCGACAACACTCGCGATAGCAATGCTCGTCAGTCTGATGTTCATAGGGTTTCTCCTCGTCTCGGGGGTCGAAATTCTAGCAAGGCTCACGACCCATTTCGGGGAGGCGGTAGATCAAAAGGTATCGTCACGCTTTGGCCATCGCTTCTGGTCAAAGCAAAGCGATGGCCGAATTCCGCAACTTGGATTTCGAACCGGGGATTATTCAGAAACACGGATACGGTCTTGCAATCGAGCCCCGGATGACAATGCCGGTCCACCGCTGCGTTTTCATCCTCGGCATGGCCTCGATGAGCGTCCGCATGGTCGTGCAAGTCCACTTGCTCCGACACTCCGCCCATTGCGGAAGCGGTATCGGGCAAAGACGAGAGGGCCATCGACAGCACGACGCAGACGACGAGAATGGCTCTGGCCAAGGTGCGATGCCCGGTTCACATCAATTGATCCCGTTCGCACGCTGCAGTTCACGGACATACGCCGTGATGGCCATGACATCGGCGCGCGTGACGCCTTCAACCGGCGGCATGTTCCCGAAATTCCAATGATGCGCCATCACGCCGTTCTGGGCAGCCAGAAGAAACGCGGCATCTGCGTGGTGGCTGGGTTCATAGATACGGTGAACGAGCGGCGGCCCGATCCCCTGACGTCCGGCCGCGTTCTCGCCATGACACTGGGCGCACAGACCCTCAAACCCGCGTTGCCCGATCTGCGCCTGCCCCGAGAGTGTTTCAGGCACCTGCACCTCGACCATGGGCGAGCCTTGTGCGACCGCCACTGCGTCCGAGGCAGCCGTTGGATTCTGCTCGTTGCCGCCCGGCGCGAATAGCCACCAGCCAACTCCGACGAAAACCGCAATGAATGCGATCGCGACCGTGACAGTCTTTGAATTCATTCTGCTCTCACATCTTGTCGTGTGCTCGGTTTGGCGCCCATGGATTTCTTACACGCTTCGCGCTATCCATCAACCTGACAAGGCAGTGATTTTTGTATCGGTATGTATCCTTGACCTACCGGCGGTGATGGACTGCAAATGGCTTCGAAGGTTCGGGAACGGTTTGATGGCCGACAGGCGCACACTTCTCTTGATGCTTGTTGCAGGCGGCGCCGTGGTCGGCGGATTTCGCGTGCTGCCTTCCCTGTTCGAAGGTTTGCCCGAGTTTGAACCCCTCGATGACCCGCCGGGATTTCGACGGGTTGCGGGCGGGTCCGTCTCTTCGGGCTTCAATCCGTTTGCGGGTCTGAGCGTCGGCGCAGCGGAGGAAACACCGGCGCGAGTGACCCCCGACAGCCTCCGTGCAGATCTGTGCTCGCATCTCTTCGGGACTGCGGCGAGATCCGAAGGCGTGGTCCCGATTGCGTCTTTCGCCGACTACTACTGTCCATATTGCAGGGTGCAGACCAAGCGGCTTTCAGAACTGGGATCCGAACTTGGCTCAGAGGTCGCCATCGAGTGGCATGAGCTGCCGCTTCTTGGCGAAACCTCGATCCTTGCAGCGCGCGCTGCGCTCGCCGCAAAGCGCCAGGACGCCTACGTATCGTTCCACGAGAGCCTTCTGACAAGCCCGTTCCGCGCGAACGCGGAATATTTGTCCCTGTTGTCCGAGCGGATTGGTGTGGACCATGCTCGATTGATCGCAGACATGGAGAGCGACAGCGTCTCTCGCGAACTTGAAATCAGTGCTGCGCTCTCTCGCCTGTTCGCTTTCGTGGGGACGCCTGCAATGGTGGTCGGTCGGACTGTGATCCAGGGAGAGGTGTCGGATCGAACCTTGCGCCGGATCATCAGCCTGGAGCGAGAGGAAGGCTGGTCCTCGGTATGCTGACCCGTTTCAAGGCAGATTGTCTCCGCATTCTGGCGGGCGCCATGCTCGCGGCCATCTTCTTTTCCGCCGCCTCGTCCCAAGTCGGCGCCGCCAGTTCGGATCCCGTCACGACACCGGCAGTGACCGCGCGGCTTCTGACCGTCGAGAACGGGATTGCGCCCGGCGCCGGCACGCTTTCGGCCGGGTTGGCGCTGGATCTCGCCGAGGGCTGGAAGACCTACTGGCGCACGCCCGGAGAGGTTGGCTTTCCGCCGGAGATCGACTGGTCGGGATCGCAGAATATTGCGTCGATCGATTTCCAGTGGCCGGCGCCGGACCGCTTCATCGCATTCGGCATCGAGAACTTCGGCTATCACGACGAAGTTGTCTTTCCGATCCGCATAACGCTGGAGGAACCGGGCGCGCCGGTTCGGCTTTCTGCGGACGTGACGCTGCTCACATGCTCGGACATCTGCGTTCCACAGGAGTTCTCCTTGTCCCTCGATGTGCCGACCGGCATCGGCATCGACGAGGCGAGCGCCGCGCGCATCACGGCCTTTGCTGATCGGGTTCCTGTCGATCCGTCCGCCGGGGGCATCACCGACGTGTCCGCATATGTCGATCCGGCAATGAGCGCGGTGGTGGTCTCGCTGCTGGGCGAAGCGCCCTTCACCGCGCCGGACATCTTTGTCGAGCTTGGGCCGTTTACCTCTCTCGGCCGCCCGGACATCCGCCTTGGCGACGATGGATATCTCCTCTGGGCCCGCGTTCCGATACTCTCTGCGCTGGACAGCCCTTTGCAGGACCTCTTGGTGACAGTGACTGACGCGGGCGGGTTCGCTGTCACCGCAGCCCCCCGATCCCTTTCGGAACCGCCTGAACCACCCTTCGCTGTCGCGACCTCAGGCGTCGATCTTGCGGCGCTGGTCTGGATCGCTGCCACCGCGTTCATTGGAGGCCTCGTTCTCAACGCGATGCCTTGTGTCCTTCCAGTTCTGTCGATCAAGCTCGCTTCCGCCATGCGGCTGGGTGGCGACGACAGGATTGCGGTCCGACGGGGGTTTCTCGCTTCGGCCGCAGGCGTGATGGCATTCATGTGGGGCCTCGCTGCCGTTCTTTTCATGCTGCGGGAGATCGGCGTCACGGTGGGATGGGGCCTTCAATTCCAGAACCCGGTCTTCCTCTCCCTGATGGTGCTGGTTGTTGGGGTATTCGCAGCCAATCTCGCGGGCGCGTTCGAGATTGCGCTGCCGTCTCGCCTGCAGACGCGGCTGGCGAATGCAGGCTCAGCGCAAGGCCTGTCCGGGGATTTTGCCGCGGGGGCTTTCGCAGCCATCCTCGCGACCCCGTGTTCGGCCCCCTTCCTCGGAACCGCCGTCGCCTTCGCGCTGGCCGGTCGCGGCATCGACATCGCGGTCGTCTTCACGTTCCTCGGGCTTGGACTGGCAGCCCCGTACCTGGTCATCGCCGCGCGGCCCGGATTGGTCCGGCGCCTCCCGAAACCAGGGAGGTGGATGAGCCTGCTACGCGCGGTTCTCGGTCTCCTGCTTGGCGGGACCGCTCTTTGGCTGGTGTGGGTCATGATTGGCGTTGCAGGACCGATCGCGACCCTCGCGTCCGTTGCAGTGACCGCCGTCATCGTCGGGGTTCTATCTATGCGCGGTCTGAGCGGTACGGCGCGGAGTGCAACCGCAGCCGCTCTCGCCTTCGTGATGCTGTTCGCCACCGGAACCCTGTCCGATCACCTTTCGTCGCCCGGAACCATTGCATCCGAGTCGGGCGGAATTGCCTGGCTCCCGTTTGAACGGGCCGAAATCGCCCGACGCATCTCCACGGGGGAAATTGTCTTCGTCGACGTGACGGCGGACTGGTGCCTGACATGCAAGGCCAATAAGGCGCTTGTGCTGGACCGAGACCCGGTCGCGGCTTTGTTGGGCTCTCCCGGGGTCGTAGCGATGCAGGCCGACTGGACCCGCCCGGACGAGGCGATTTCCCGCTATCTCGAGGGCTTCGGCCGCTTCGGTATCCCGTTCAACGTCGTCTATGGGCGGGGTGCGCCGGAGGGTATCGTTCTGCCGGAACTGCTGACGGCCGACGCAGTCATGGACGCCCTCGATCGGGCCGGAACCCGCGAGTTCAGCCGAACCGAGTGACCGGCCCGACGGGGTGATGCTTCAGCGTTCCAGCGCCTTCTTCCGGCGCTCGAATTCCTCTTCGTCGATCTCGCCGGCGGCGAAGCGCTCGCGCAGAATATCGACTGCATCGCGCCCTCCACGATTGCCACCGGCCTGGTTGTCGGTGAACCATTTCACGGCAAGAACGATCAAGACGATGACGACGCCCCAGAAAAGAAGCATCACCAGGCCGCCCACCATGCCGTAGCCGCCGCCCCACATCATGTGATCATACCTCCCCTGCCAATCCGCCGGAGGATCGGCCGCCACTGCCGTCGGAAGCATGGCGAACGTCGCCATTATCGCTATCGATCTCAGCATTCTTCCACTCCTCTTTCGCCGATGACGTCTTGTGAGATCGCCTGCCTGCGAGCGGGACGACCATGGTCGCCACGAGTCCGCCGTTCCTGCGGTTCGCGAGATGAATCTCGCCGCCATGCGCACGGACGATGGATCGGGCAATGGAGAGCCCCAGACCATGCCCGCCGGTCTCAAGCGAACGCGAGCCTTCGAGCCGGAAGAACGGATCGAAGACCTGCTCGAGCTTGTCGGATGGGATGCCAGGGCCCTGGTCGCGTATCTCGATGACGAGGGTATCGCCTTCGGCCCGCCAGGCGATGTCGGCGTCTCCTCCATAGCGCAGGGCGTTCTCCGCGACGTTTCGCACGGCGCGACGAAACGAGACCGGGCGCAGGCGCGCATGAACGACGGGGCCACCGAGGATCTTGGGCTGATCCGGCATGTCGGATGCCAGGTCGTGAAGAAACGTACCGACATCGACCTCTCGCGGCTCTTCAGTTCCGGTCAGGTCCTCGGCGAAGCTCAACGTCGCCTCCGCCATGGTCTGCATTTCCTCGATCGACTCGATCAGGCTTTCTCGGGTCTCGTCGTCGTCCACCATCTCGGCGCGCACCCTGAGCGCTGTAAGCGGCGAGCGCAGATCATGGCCCACGGCGGCAAGAACACGCGTCCTGTCGGCCACGTATCTGGTCAGGCGTTCCTGCATCAGATTGAACGCCCGCGTCAGGTCCTCGACCTCTGCGGGACCCACGAGGGGCAACGGTACCGCGTCTTCACCTCGCCCGAGCCGCTCGGCCGCACCGGCCAGCTTGCGCAATGGCCCGGTAAGGCGCGTGACCAGAAACCAGCACACCGTGACGAGGATGAGCGCCGCCGTCAGAGCGAAGGTGAACGTGGAAAACAGGGGCCATTGCAGCGGCGGCCGCTCGAACCGGGTCCCGACGTTCAGCCACTGCCCTCCGGCGAGCGCAATGGACAGCGTCATCTCCAGCGCCGCCATTTCGCCCCGCATCATCGAGCGGTGCATTTCCGCCATCTCCGGCGAGAGGTTGGGCAGCGGCAGGACCGGCGTCTCGATATCATCGAGTTGGACACGGATATCGCGGCTGTAGCTGTCGCCAAGAAGTGCTCGCACGCGGGCTTCCACCGGCGCCGCATGGTGGTGGTCCGGCTCGGTCACGCTCGGTGCGTCGGATAATTCGAAACGGACGAGCGGCGAGTTCGCGGCACGCAGGATCGACGCCTGAAGGTCGGGCGGCGCTTCTTCAAGGAGCCGGGCGACGTTGGCGGCCCTGCCGGCGGCCTCGAAGCCAAGCGCCGCGCGGATGGCCAGGCTGCGCTCGTCCACGAAGAGCCACAGGCTGATAGCCTGCGCGACGACGAGTGCGGCGACGATCAGAATGACCAGTTGTGCGCGCAGGCTTCGGAACGGCCGTCTCATTCGACGACCTCGACATCCGTTGCGAGGCAGTAGCCGCCGTTTCGGACCGTCTTGATGATCCTCGGCCGCAGGGGATCGGGCTCGATCTTGCGCCGGAGCCTGCTGATCTGGTTGTCGATGGTCCGGTCCATGGGGCCGGCGGCCCGGCCCGAGGTCAGGTCGAGCAGCTGATCCCGGCTCAGGACCTTCCGGGGGCGCTCCAGGAGGACCGTCAGCAGGCGAAAGTCCGCGGTCGTCAGCGGCAAACGTTCCCCGCCTGGCGTCTCGATCGCCTGTCCATCCGTGTCGAGCGTCATGCCGGCGAAGCGCACGCGTTTTCCTGCGAGTTCCCCGGCGTGATTCTCGGCGGATGAACTCCTGCGCAACACAGCCTTGATGCGCGCCAGAAGCTCACGGGGGTTGAAGGGCTTCGGCAGGTAGTCGTCCGCACCGAGTTCCAGGCCTACAATCCGGTCCGTCTCCTTGCCGAGTGCGGTCAACATTATGATTGGGAGGCTCGATTGCCTCGCAAGCCTTCGGCAGACGGAAAGACCGTCCTCGCCCGGCATCATCACATCCAGCACCAGCAGATCGTAATGGCCAGAGGCCAACTGGGCGTCCATTTCGACCGCGTCCTTGGCCGCGGTTGCGCGCATGCCGTTTTTTTCCAGGAACCGGGTGACCGACTCCCGGATCTGCCTGTGGTCATCCACGACCAGGATATGAGGGCTGCTGGACATCATTTTCTTGTTTATACCGCGCTTACTCCAAAACCCGAAAATCCTCGTGAGTGACGACCCTGAAGCTATCTGACACCTGATCACGGAATGTTTTCCACTCTTTGGGCAGGGTCTCTCGAAAGAACCTCAGGATCGCATCTGCGAACTTCTTTTGTGTGGGGTAGTAGCGATTGTGAGTGACGTATTGGTGCATGACCGCCCATAATCGTTCTATCGGATTTAGGTGCGGGCAATAAGGCGGTAGCTGGATCAGTCGTATGCGGCAGTCTGGTCGTTTGAGGAATTCGCGCACGTCCGGGCCCTTATGGTAAGCCGCATTATCCCAGATGACATAGATGATCCGCGAGAGAGGATTGCGTTCCTCAATCTTGGCCAGAAGCTGGGCGGCACTGACCCCGTCTACGGTGGTTGGTTCGACAAAGGGCGCATCAAAATTCTCAAGGTTGAGCGCGCCATGGATATTAACCCGCCCGCGTCCCGCGGTGGTTGTCACGGTGGGCTTTGATCCTGCCTTGACCCAGCCAAACGCAGGCTTTGTCTGATATTCGGGATGCACCGCATCGGCGAAATACACGGCTTCATCGGCGCCCAACCCGTTCAGCAGCTGCTCGTATAGCGCAATGAATTCGGCTTGTTTCTCTTCAGATGCAACGCGTGGCAGCCCTTTCGGCTTCCGGTATTCATAGCCCAGCCGCGACAGAAGCTTGATGCAGCCCGAGTGGGAATAGTCCACGCCATATTGTGCCGCGATGTACGCCCTGATCTCGACAGTCGATCGACAGAAGCGGTCGTCCAGCCAGGTGCAAAGCTCCGTCTCTTGAGCTGTCGTCATGCGGGACTGACCACCCTTCCAGCCGTCGGTCGAAAGCGCGTCCCAGCCGCCCTCTCGGTAGGTCTTGTACCAGCCCCGAATGGTATCATCGTCCAGATACAGAAACTCCGCGATAGCCTGACAGGACTTACCGTCATCAAGGAGCAGGATTGCATTGGCGCGCCGTGCAACGCCGTGATCTTCGCGCTGGCTACGCACGCAAACCTCAAGTTCACGCCGTTCTGAAGAGGAGAGAAAACCGGGACGGATCATGCGCATATCTGAATCGTTGCCCACTCGAACGTCAACCCTTCAAATCTCGGTTCTTCAATGACTCCCAGTATAATAACAAAACTATCTTCTCAGGACTGATCGACATCACCGCGAGTTCGAACGTTTTTCAGACGGGTTGGGCGGAACTCATCAAAGCGGCGAAAGCCACACTGCCCTGCTGGAACGTCGACACCCAGGTCATCTGGGATCGTTTCCTCGCCTTCAATCGGTCCCGAGGCAACGGCAGGGTGCCGGCCGGCTTCCTGCTTGGCTTCATGCGCCGTTGGCGGAATTCGCCGGCGACTCCACCTCGTCCCGAGGTGAAATCATCGCAGAAACGGGTAGCAGCCCCCAAAGAGCGCGAATTGCTGAGACAGATGCAAGCCGCACCGACTGCAAACCGCCAGTTCCACGCGTCCGACCTGTGTCGTTTGATCGGGCACGCTGCCTACGAAGCGCGGGTACTCGACGTGATGAGTAAGTTTGGGTGCCAGAGGTTTTCAGCAACCTTGGCAGTGCACGGACGAGCGGTGTTGGCAGGGGAGATATCCAGGTGAAGGGTATGTAAGGTGTTCAGTGCCGGTATCACTGCGATGCTGTTGTCACTGAGGCAAGCTTCTTCGCAGGCTTGCCGAATGAAGACTTCCGGTCCGCCCTCTATCGCGAATTGGTGAGGCGCCGGGTCGTGGGCTCTGGAGCTCGAGCGAGGACGGAATAACCGAGGCCGATTACGGCGCAGCCCTCTACTCTCGCGCAGTGCAGATCGGTCGCCCGGCGGCTGTTCTGAGCGGTAATAGGGTTGCTTCGACGGGTCCCTCGTGAAGATACCAGTAACATCCGTCACTTGGCAGAATGCGTGCGGTCGAGACGTCCTGATAGGGAGCGGCCAAAGCGGCAACCTGCTCGGAGATGGCGGCGGAGTTGTTGTCCCCGGTGCCAACGACAGTGGTGCATCCGCTCAGGAGGGCCGACAACACAAGGCTTTTGATGAGTTTTCGTCCCAAGTTCGGTCCTTCTGCGCAATTGGTTCGCCGGCTTCTCTCGGTCGCCCGAAGTTTGTACTCAACTCTGTGCACTGACGTAGTCTTCGGGCGGATGCAGGTAGGCTGTCACGCCGGTCTCGACCAAAGGGTAGAGCGCGATGGCATGGGCATTGACCATCCGCACGCAGCCCGAACTCGCACGCCCCCCGATGGAGCGGGGATACGGCGAGCCGTGGATGCGCAGATAGGTGTCGCGATTTCCGACGTAGAGATACAGTGCCCGAGAACCTAACGGATTGGTCGGACCCGGTTCCATTCCGTCCGCGATATCCGCGTAAAGCTCCGGATCGCGCTCGATCATCGAGCGCGTTGGCGTCCAGTGTGGCCACCGGACCTTGCGCCGGATCGTGTAGGTGCCGGGCTCGTAGAGATTGCCGCGGGCGATGGCCACGCCATAGCGCATGGCCGTCCCACCGTCTTCAACGTGGTAGAGGTAACGGGCGATGGCATCGACGTGGATATCACCTGATACAAGGCCCGCCCGCGCCTCCACCCGTTGTGGAAGAAAGCGCGGATGGAGGCCCCAGGGATTGGATGTCTCCAAGTGGAAGAACGGCGGCGTTACTTCGGCGTCCCAAGCACTTTTCTGCGCCTCGCTCGGCCAGGTATCCGCCAGAACCGGCCCCGAGATAGACGGCGAGAACAGCACTGATGCGGTCACGATGAAGTGGCGCCGGGTTATGTCCTTCTTACCGGCAGCGGTCATTGTTCCGGTTCTCTCGCATCGGAGACAAGCACTTGCAACTGATCCGCATCCACGACACCGGGGACAAGTGCCTCACCGATCACGAAGGATGGCGTGCCCGTGATACCAAGGGCTTGCGTCAGGCGCATTGACGATTCTATGTGTGCGTCGATCTCCGGCGCTTCCATGTCGCGGCGCAGTTGTGCGACGTCGAGACCGATGTCTTCCGCGATCCGAAGGACGGAAGATTCCTCGGCGCGGCCGCTCATGCCCATCAACGCCCAATGGAATTCTTCGTAAAGCCCCTGTTCGCGAGCTGCCAGCGCGGCTCGGGCGGCGAAAACCGACCCTTCGCCAAGGATCGGCCATTCGCGATAGACAAGACGAACGTTTGGATCGGCCTCGAGCAGGGCCTCAATCTCGGGCTTTGCACGACGGCAATAGGGACAGTTGTAGTCGAAGAACTCCACCACCGTGACATCGCCATTCGGATTGCCCAAGACCGGCGCATTGGGGTCGCGTTCCAGCGCGTCGCGTTCCCGGGCAAGCACATTGGCCTGCGACGCAGCCTGCGCCTCGACCTGCCGGGCCTCCAGGATCGCGACCGCCTCCATGATGATCTCGGGGTTCTCGCGGATAGTTTCGAGGACCAGTTCGCGCACCCTGTCTTCGGAGAGGTCCTGGGCTGCTGCCTGGACAGGCAGCGCCAATGAAAGCGCCACCAGGATTGTCGAGATCAGTCTTTTCATGTCAGATGCCCCCATTGGCCAGATCGGCGGCCGTGCGTTCGGCCTGCGTTGCGCGCTCGCGCTCGGGCCAGGATGATTGGATATAGGCCAGGATGTTCCAGATCTCGCGATCTGTCAGGACGTCGCCGAAAGCGGGCATACCACTGTCGAACTCCACCCCTTGCAGCGCCAGAGCTTCCCGTCCACCGAGCTTCGAATATTCGAACAAGACCCGGTCGGGGTGGTGCCAGGTATGCCCGGTTTCATCGTGAGGCGGCGCGGGCAGACGTCCGGTCGCATCGGGCGTTCGCCAATCCGGCTGTCCTTCGAGGTTGGCGCCGTGGCAGGACGCGCAGCTCTGGACATAAAGCGTCTCTCCTTGCGCGATGTCCGCCGTAGCCGGCATCACCGGCATGGTGGGATCCATAGCGGCCTGCGTTGCGTCGCGCAGTGCCAGCCACACACTGGCCCCGGCAAGGCCAAGCACCACCGGCGCTGCGATCAGGATCCATGTCTTCATGTTACCCGCACCCATGTCATCATCCCGCTTTCGGCGTGGCTGAGCATGTGGCAGTGAAACAGCCAGTCGCCGGGGTTGTCCGCCACAAAGCCGATCTCGCGAGTCTCTTGCGCGGCCACAAGGAGCGTGTCGCGCATGGGGCCAACGGGACTGCCGTCGCGGGTTTCGCGGAAGTGCATCCCGTGAAGATGCATGGCGTGGGGAAAGACGGTTTCGTTAACGATCTCCAGCCGCACCGGTTCTCCAAGCGAAAGATCGGCCAGTGGGGCCTGCGTCATCTCGGCCATATCGTTGAAGGCCCAGAACCGTCCCCGCGCCGCAAGCGCGCGGAAGCCTAAGCGCTCTCCGCCCAGGAAAGCGCTATCCAACCGGCCCATGGCGCCGCCCGACATCACGAGCCGCAACGGTCGCGCATCGGCCAGCGACCGGATGCCGTCACCGCGATTGGGCGGCAGGGGTGCCGGTGCCGCGCGCGCCACTTGCGAGGTGCTGCCCGAGACAGGAAACGCCACTTGCGAGGCGGGTCGGTTGTCATTGCCGATGCGGACGAGATGCACGGTCTCGCCCGCTTCGCCTGTCACATCGACGATCAGATCGATGCGTTGCGCCGGGGCGAGGATAAGGATGTCCTCCACAGGTTCGGGTTGGGCGAGCGGCATGCCGTCGAGCGCGACCGTCCAGCCCCGCAACCCGGCCAGCTGCAACGGGAAGATCCGCGCATTCGACGCGTTGATGAGCCGCAGGCGCAGACGCATGTGCCGCTGTACCGGGATCGAAAGGTCGAATTGACCATTGGTGGTAATCAGGTTCCCGATCCGGCCGCCATGGCTCATCATCATCGGCTGGTCGAAACTGTCGTCGATCAGTGCCGTTTCCGGATCGAGCAACCAGTCGTCGAGCACGAGGGTCTCTTCGCGATCTACCTCGGGCGGTTCGGCCTCTTCAATGATCAGCGGCCCGTGCAGGCCGCGGGCGACCTGCACCCAGGAACGGTTATGCGCGTGATACCAATAGGTTCCGGCATCGGGCGCCACGAAATCATAGTCAAAGATCTGCCCCGGCGCGACGGCCTCTTGCGTCAGGCCCGAGACCCCGTCCATCGCGTTGTCGATGCGGATCCCGTGCCAGTGGACCGAAGTCGGCTCGGGCAGGTCATTGACCAGCCGCCGCTGCACCCGTTCGCCCCGGCGCACCCGGATGGCCGGGCCGGGCGCGCGGCCCTCATACCCCCAGATGGATGTCGCCGGATAACCGTCGGGGGCAAGCTGGACCGTGGCTTCGCGCGCTGTCAGGATCGCGGGCGCATGAGAGGCGGCAAGCACCTGCCGACCGCTCATCACCATGCCCAGAGTGGCGGCGGTCTGTCCGATAAAGGCGCGTCGTGTCAGCATGGCCAATACCTCCTCAACAGTGTCGAGGCGGGCGAGAGTCTCGCCCACCCCCTTGTCGTTTGAGCGTCAGGAGTCGTGGCCCATCCGGAAATCGCCAACCATGCCGGCCTCGCGGTGACCGGGCACGTTGCAGGCGAATCCGATCTCGCCACCTTCGGGGAAGGTCCAGATGACTTCGCCCGTATCGCCCGGCTCCAGCAGGACGCTGTTGGCATCGTCATGCATCATCCCGGCTTCCATCATGCGGTCATGATTGATGCTGCGCATCGTCATCATGCCTTCACGCATCATGGTACGCATTTCGTCGCGGTGGCCGTTCCAGGTTTCGTTCGTGCCGATGTTGAACTCGTGCACGGCACGTCCAACATTCACCACTTGGAAACGGATTGTCTCACCGGGTGCAACCTCGATCGTCTCGGGGCTGAAGCTCATCTCGTCCATTTCGACGATGATGGTGCGGTCGACCTGCGCGGCGTCGCCAGGTTCACCGATGCCGTCACCATCTCCATGTCCAGGGCTGGCAACCGCGATGGAAGCGGCAAGGCTGGCCGCGAGGGCGGTCCCGGTCAGAAGTGTCTTGATCATGTCTTGGTCTCTCATGTCTGTAGGTAGTTCAGGGGATTTGGTTGTGAGACGGCCCAAGGTCGCGGAGGTGGAAGATCTACGGGCGCAGTTCTTCCCCGTGTTGCTGTTTTCGCAAACGGATGACACGCGGCGCGGAAACCGCGTGCCCCGAAAATCGGTCGTGCCATCAGAATGGCGGTCGAGGAACAGGTCGGGTCGGGATGGCAGGAGCGGTCAAGCGTGTCCTCAGGCGCGGCGTGCCCGGCACTCACGCCAGCACCGTCCACGCCCACGGCGATCGCTGAATGCGCATCCGGCGTGCCTGCAAGGCCCGGCGACGGTGCGGCGAGGATTGCAAGCGCCATCATGAGCACCGCGACCAGTTCCTGGCGCGCGAAAAAAACCGATAGCACCCGCATCAATTGATCCCATTCTCGCGCTGCACCTCGCGGATGTAGCGAGCGATATACTGAACGTCGGCGCGAGTCAGGCCCTCGACCGGGGGCATGTTGCCAAAGGGCCAGTGATGCGCGCGTACGCCGTTCCGAACCGCCATCTGAAAGGCCTCGTCGGAATGATGGCTCGGTTCGTATGTGCGGTGGATCAGCGGCGGCGCGACACCGTTCTGACCAGCCGCGTTTGCCCCATGACAAGCCGCACACACGGTTTCGAAGGCGCGTTGACCAATCGCCGCCTCGGGCGACAACTGTTCGGGAAGCCTAACCTCGACGATGGGCGCGCCCTGAGCCAACTCGCTTATTGCTGTTGGGTCCGGGTGGACCATGGTCCCTGCCGGTTGCTCGACCGGTTGCATAAATTGCCAGATCGCCACGCCAAGCCCGGCGACAAACACACCGCCGATGAGAAGCCCGAGCTTGTTCATGTTCCTTGCCCTTTTCTTGCCTTTGATCTGCTCCACTCCACCCAGGCGCCGGCCAAGGCACTGTGGGTTCAGACCGCTCGAAACTTGAGGATTTTTTTTACCGGCTCTCAGCCACGTTGCAATCCGTTAGCCCCGTGTTTTTTGTAACCGAATGTATCCTTGACCTTCACCCGGAAAAGGCACCTAACGTGCGGCCGGTAGAGTGTAGCGGAGGATGTGATGTCCTGGAACCCAAGGAACTTTTTATCGAATGGTGCCAGAATGAAGCTTGGCATGCTGGCCTGTTGTGCCGTGATGCTCGTCCCGCTCGGCGCCTTTCTTTTGGCGGGCGGAACGTTCGGCGGGCTTGCGAGCAATCTTGGGCTTTTGGCGCCGCTGGCGTTGTGCCTCGGCGCGCATGTCGTGATGCATCGCATGATGGGCAGATCCTGCCACGACAGCGCAGTGAATACCCCCCAGGAGGACATCGAACAAGATCGCGACCCAGCTGCGGCGGTTGTCACGGTCAATGCTGCGCGCTGACTGGGTAGCAGCGGGTTCCGGACTGCGTCCGAAACTGGCGCTGGTTGTCCTTCTTGCGTTGGCCGGGTGCGGGACGACTTTGCAGCAGTGCCCGAATCCCGACGCCACGCAGTCAACACGTGGCGCGACATTGACGCTCCCGGATGGATGCCGTGCGGTCCAGACCGGCGCCGTTGGTGTCGTCACCCTCGCCTGCGATGGCGGACGGGTCGGTTATGCGTTCGACGCGCCCGTTTTTGCGGCGCAATGATGGCCAGGGCCTCCGGCACAAAAAGGGAATCTGTAGCGGTGACGGACAATTTCGGCAGACTGAGCCGGTTGAAACGCAGGGGCGGCTCCCGGCTGGCAGCGGCTCTTGTTGTCATGGCCACGTCGGCACCGATGGCCCCCGCCGCGACCTCGGAACAGGTAGCGACATCAGCGGTCAGCGCGCAGCTTATCACGGCGGAAAATGGTGTTGCACCCGGGGCGGGAGCGATTTCGGCAGGGCTGGCGCTGGAACTTGGTGAAGGCTGGAAGACCTATTGGCGCACGCCGGGCGAGGTGGGCTTCCCGCCCGAGATCGACTGGAGCGGGTCGCGCAATGTCGCCGAGGTCGAATTTCAATGGCCCGCGCCCGAGCGGTTCACCGCCTTCGGTATCGAGAATTTCGGCTATCATGACGAGGTGGTCTTTCCGTTGCGCATAACGCTGGAACAGCCGGGCCAGCCTGCCCATCTGTCCGCGTCCGTAACGCTGCTGACTTGTTCCGATGTCTGCGTGCCTCAGGATTTCACCCTGACGCTTGACCTGCCCCAAGGCGCGTCGATCGACCCGGACAGCGCGGCCCGCATCGCCGATTACGCGGCCCGCCTACCGGTCGGGGCCGAAAGTGGAGGTGTCCAGTCCGCCAGCGCGCACGTAGATGTCGAAGAAACCGCGCTGACAATCACCTTGCGGGGGGCCTCGCCATTCCAGACACCGGATGTGTTCCCGGAACTGGGAGAGGGTACTGCCTTCGGGGCCCCTGACATCAGGCTGGGCGAGAATGGCCGCCTGCTCTGGGCGCGCTTGCCCATCCTTTCGCCGCCCGACGACCCGACGGCCGGCCTGTCGCTCACAGTGACCGACGCCCGTGGTTGGGCCGTGACCGTGACGCCTGACAGGCTCGAGACTGCGTCGCTCCCGCCCTACACGGAAGGACGCGCCGCCGCGCCGCTGTCCAGCATGGTCTGGATCGCGCTGACGGCCTTCCTCGGCGGGTTGATCCTGAATGTCATGCCCTGCGTGCTACCGGTACTGTCGATCAAGCTGTCCTCTGCCGTGAAACTGGAGGGTGCCCGTCGCGCTACCGTTCGATGGGGATTTCTCGCCTCGGCCGCAGGAGTCATGGCTTTCATGTGGGGCCTTGCGACCGCGCTGTTTGTGTTGCGGCAGGCAGGTGTTACCGTCGGCTGGGGCCTGCAATTCCAGAACCCGGTTTTCCTCGCTTTGATGATCGGTCTCCTTGCCATTTTCGCGGCGAACCTCGCGGGCGCCTTCGAGGTCGCTCTGCCTGCTGGTCTGCAAACCCAGCTTGCCCGCGCGGGAGGTGCCAAGGGGCATGGGGGCGATTTCCTGACCGGTGCCTTCGCAGCGGTACTTGCCACGCCCTGCTCCGCGCCCTTTCTCGGGACAGCCATCGCTTTCGCGCTGGCAGGGCGCGGTGTGGACATTGCGCTGGTCTTCACATTTCTCGGGCTGGGGCTCGCAGCCCCTTACCTTCTGATTGCCGCTCGCCCGGGCCTGGTCCGCCATCTTCCAAGGCCGGGGCGATGGATGATCGCGCTGCGCGTCGTGCTGGGCCTTCTTCTGGCGGTCACCGCGGCTTGGCTGGTCTGGGTGATGCAGGGTGTCGCGGGAACGGCCACGATGCTCGTGGTTGTTGGGGTGACGGCAGGCGTCGTTCTGCTGCTGTCGTTGTCGAGGTTCCGGGGCACAGTTCGTGCCGGGCTCGCGCTGCCCCTCGTGGGGGTCATGCTCTTCGGGGCAGCGTATCTGGCCGACACATCAGCGCCCCGCGCGCTTTCGTCTCAGGTGACCGAATGGGTGCCCTTCGACCGGGCAGAGATCGCGCGCCGCGTCTCGCGGGGCGAGGTTGTGTTCGTGGATGTCACGGCCGACTGGTGTCTGACGTGCAAGGCGAACAAGGCGCTCGTGCTCGACCGTGACCCTGTCGTCTCGGCGCTTGCCGCAGAGGGCGTCACACCCATGCAAGCTGATTGGACCCGGCCCGACCCGGCGATTTCACGCTACCTGGAAAGCTTCGGCCGTTACGGCATTCCGTTCAATGCGGTCTATGGCCCGGCAACCCCGGACGGCGTCGTCTTGCCGGAACTGCTGACCCCGGACGTGGTCATGGCGGCGCTCGACGATGCCGCAGGGGAAGAACGGGATATCGCCGGTCAGCCCTGAATGCACGCTGCCGCACCTGTTTCCGGCTGCGGCAGGTGAGGTTCATGGCGTGGCTCTCGCGCCGGCCTTACCCCGCAGCGGCGGGCCTGGCACAGAACCGCCGCTCACTTTTCCAGCACCTTGCGCCGCCGGTCGAACTCATCCTCGTCGATCTCGCCCGAAGCAAAGCGTTCGCGCAGGATCTCCATTGCATCGCGCTTCCCGGGGTTGCTGCTGCGCTGGTTGTCGGTGAGCCATTTCACCGCGATTACGATCAGGGCGATGATGATGCCCCAAAACACAATCATCATAAGCCCGCCAAATATGCCGAATCCACCACCCCACATCATGTGACCGTATCCTTCCTGCCAGTTTTCCATGGGGTCCGCAGCGGCCAGTGTCGGCGCCGAAAGACTGCTGATTGCCCAGATTGCCAATCGTTTCATTTCATTATTCCTTCCGTTGTCTCGCGTCGTTGATGGCTGCGCCCTCTGCCAGCGGGATGAGGATCGATGCCTTCAGACCGCCTTCGGGACGGTTTTCAAGCCGGATGTCACCGCCGTGTCCGCGCACGATCGCCCGTGCGATGGCAAGGCCCAGCCCATGCCCCCCGGTTTCGAGCGAACGGGAGGCTTCCAGCCGGTGAAACGGCGCGAAGACCTCTTCGAGTTCATCCTGGGGGATTCCGGGGCCACAGTCGGTAATCTCGATTGCCAGATCGTCGCCTGCGCGGTGCCAGCCGACCGTGGCCCCGCCCCCGTAACGCGTGGCGTTCTCCACAAGGTTGCGAACGGCCCTGCGCAGGGCAAGGGGGCGTATACGCAGCGTCATCGGGGGGCCACCGGACAATTCGAACGGCGTGGCCTTGTCGTCTGCCTGTGTTTCGAGCCAGTCGGGCAGGTCGACGACCTCCGAGGTTTCCCGCCCCGCCAGCCCCTGGGCGAAATCGAGCGTGGCCTCGGCCATGGCCTGCATCTCGTCGATGGAAGCGATCAGGCTCTCGCGGGTCTTCTCGTCCTCGACGAGTTCGGCATCAAACCGCATTGCCGTGAGAGGCGAGCGCAGATCATGGCTGACCGCGGCGAGAATGCGGGTGCGATCCGCGACAAAGCGCGTCAGCCGGTCCTGCATGCGATTGAACGCGCGGGTAAGGTCGCGCACCTCATCAGGGCCGGCGACAGGCAACGGGTCACGCGCGTCGCCGCGCCCCAGGTCCTCGGCGGCGCGCGACAAATCTCGCAGGGGGCCCGTCAGACGGGTCATCACGAACCAGAATGCCGCGACGAGGATCAACGCGGCCGTCAGCCCGAAAGCGAGGAAGGACGACAGGGGCCACTGCAATGGCGGGCGTTCGAACCGGGTGTCGACGTTCAGCCACTGGCCGCCGGACAGTGCAATAGACAGGGTCAGCTCGACCGCCTGCATCCGGCCGCGCATCATTTCCTGATGCATCTCGGCCATCTGCGGGGACAGGTTCGGGATCGGATGAAGGGGGCTTGCGGTTTCCCTTAGGTTGACCCGGATATCACGACTGAAGCCGTCACCCAGCAAGGCCCGGATGCGCGTTTCGATATAAGCGGCATGATGGTGATCGGGCGTGGTCACGCTTGGGGCAGGCGCAAGGTCGAACCGAACGAGTGGTGAATTTGCCGCCCGCACGATAGACGCGGACAGATCGGGCGGCGCGTCTTCCAGCAGGCGAACGACATTGGCGGCGCGTCCTGCTGCCTCGAAGCCAAGGGCGGCGCGGACGGCCAGGCTGCGCTCGTCCGTGAAGAGCCACAGGCTTACCGCCTGCGCGATGGCCAATGCCCCGAGGATGAGGATCACGAGCTGCGAACGCAGGCTGCCTATGCGCAGCCGGGTCATGCGACCACCTCGACATCCGTGTTCAGACTGTATCCCTGGCTTCGGATGGTAGTGATGAGCGTCGGGCGCAACGGGTCCATCTCGATCTTGCGTCGCAGCCGACTGATCTGGTTGTCGATCGTACGGTCGAGCGGTCCCGCCGCGCGCCCCGCCGTAAGATCGAGAAGCTGCTCTCGGCTCAGAACCGTGCGCGGACGCGCCAGAAGGACCGTCAACAGCCGGAAATCCGCTGTCGTCAGTTGCAGGCGATTGCCGTCCCGGTCGATCAGAACGTGTGCGTCGGTATCCAGCGTCAACCCGCCAAAGCGCAGAATGCGGCCTGAAAGGTCTCCGGCATCGCTTCTCTCCTGAGATGTGCGGCGCAGGACCGCCTTGATACGCGCGAGAAGCTCGCGCGGGTTGAACGGTTTCGGGAGGTAATCGTCCGCGCCGATCTCGAGGCCCACGATCCTGTCCTGATCCTGCCCGAGGGCCGTGAGCATGATGATCGGAAGCCGTTTCTCGGCCGACAAGCGCTTGCAGATCGAAAGTCCGTCTTAGCCCGGCATCATGACGTCGAGCACCATCAGGTCGAAGTGACCTTTGGCGAGCTTCTCGTCCATGTCCCGGGCATCCTTGGCCGCCGTTGCCCGCATGCCGTTTCGTTCCAGGAATCGCGCGACCGAGTCCCGTATCTGGCGGTGATCGTCGACGACGAGGATATGCGGCAAACTGTTCATACATCTCATCTGGCAGTGTGGCGACGCGCGGTCAGCACCGGGATTGTAACGCTTTGTATCAGGTACCTGCGTTGCGACGAACGGATACAAGATCGGCAATGACGCAGCCTTGGTCTTCCCTATTGTTTTCCCATGTCGGTGAGGCGTTTCACACGAGAAAGGATACAGACATGAAAACCAGAGCGAAACTCGCGGCGACGACCGTCATTCTGATAGCAATCGGCGGGGCTGCGCTGGCCTCGGGCGATCATGGCCACGGTGGACAAAGTGCCCCGGCTGCGCAAGGTCCCGGCGCCGGCAACCATGACATGATGCAGATGATGATGCGGATGCATGGGCAGATGATGGGAGGCGGCATGGGCATGATGGGATCCGGTGGGCCCATGGGCGGAATGGGCCAGGGCATGATGGGCGGCGGAGCGTCGCTGATGGGAATGGGTCTGGAGCGGTTCGACGCCGATGGCGATGGCTCGGTGACGCCCGAAGAAGCCCATGCAGGACTGCAAGCTCTGCTGGCGGAATATGACGCCGATGGCAATGAAGCTCTGTCGCTCGCCGAATTCGAGACGCTCCACAGCGCGCTCATTCGTGAAGCCATGGTGGACCGCTTCCAGTTCCTCGACGACGATGGAGACGGCGCGGTGTCGGTGGCAGAGATCGTCAAGCCCGCCGACATGATGGAGCGCATGCAGACGATGCGCGACGGCATGATGCCTGGGATGATGCGCGGGCCGAACGATGGGATGATGGGTGACGGCGGCATGCAGGGCAACGGTAGTATGATGGACGACAACTGAGCCTGATGTACCGTCACCCCTTGCCCGGCCCCGCAGGATGCTGGGCCGGGCCAAACCCCTGAAAGGACAGACAGAATGGCATATACACATGACCGCCTGATGGCGGACACCGGCCTGGACGAAGCAGAGGCACGGGTGCGCGCGGCGCTGGCAGACGCTGGCTTCGGCGTTCTGACCGAGATCGACGTCAAGGCCACGATGAAGAAGAAAATCGACAGGCACATGGACGGCTACAAGATCCTGGGCGCCTGCAACCCGAACATGGCATGGGAGGCAATCGGGTTGGAGCCACGCATCGGCGCGATGTTGCCCTGCAACGTGATCCTGCGCAGCGTGGACGGCGGCACCGAGGTCAGCGCCATCGACCCCGTGGCCTCGATGCAGGCGGTGAACAATGCCGAATTGCACAAGGTCGCAGGGCAAGTCCGCGAGATGCTCGTGCACGCGGTGGATGCGGCCTGAAGGAGACAACCGATGACAATGGCACACGGTCGGCGCGTCTTCGTTCTTGGGCTGGCGGCAGCGCCTGTCACCCTCGTCACGTCTCCCCTGACCGCACAGGCCCGGACAATCTGGTCGGCAGACGAGGCCTACGACGCCCTTCTCGCAGACAGTGCGCGTGTGATCGATGTGAGGTCGCGCGAGGAATGGCTGGAAACCGGCGTCGGGGCCGGGGTCTGGCCGATCAGCATGCACGAGGACCGTTTTCCAGATCGGCTCTTTGCGGCGAAAGCGCTGGCCGGATCTCGCAACGTCGGCCTAATCTGCGCGACCGGGGGGCGTTCGGCGTCCCTGCTCCGTGCGCTCAGGCAGGCTCGCTACGATGGCTACGTGGACATCTCCGAGGGAATGCTGGGATCTCGCCGGGGCCCCGGCTGGCTTGCTGCCGGTCTGCCCGTGGTTCCGCTGGATGCAGCGCTTGCTTCGATGCCGGAGGACCTTGCCTGACGTGCCAGAAGAGAGCGCCTCAAAGAGAAATCACTACCTGTCCCTCGGCAAGGGTGCCGCCCTTGTCGTCGGCGCCGTCCTTGGGCTGGGCCTCGTTGGCTGGGCTGCAGGATGGTGGTCGTTCGACCTGGACCGGGTGACGGTCGAGACGTGGGTCGCGAGTGCCGGGCCCTTGGGACCGCTCGCGGTCGTCTTCCTCATGACAGTCGCGGTCGTTGCCAGCCCCATTCCCAGCGCACCGATCGCGCTGGCTTCGGGGGCCGCTTATGGCCACTACGCCGGTACTCTATATGTCGCCCTTGGATCCGAGATCGGTGCGCTTGTGGCTTTCCTCATCGCTCGAGGTTTGGGGCGTGGACCGGTCGAGCGTCTTCTTGGCGAAAGGGCCGACTACGGTCTGCTGGGGTCGCAGAACGCGTTGACGCTCACGGTTTTCGTGAGCCGTCTCCTGCCCTTCGTCTCTTTCGACGCGATGAGCTATGCAGCCGGGCTCAGTCGGTTGCACTTCTGGCGCTTCGCCCTCGCCACGATGGCCGGCATCCTGCCCGCGAGTTTCGTACTCGCGCATTTCGGCAGCGCTGCGATGGAGGGCAGCATCGGAAGCGCCGAGTGGATCGCCCTCGGACTGGGCCTCATGACAGGCCTTCCCCTCCTGCTGGTTGCGCTTCGCCGTGGCGCAACTTCGAGAAAGGACGATCCGGCGAAAGACACCACGGAGGCTGGTCGATCATGAGTTCGGACTACAAGAAGAACAGCCTCAGCCTGCCCGACGCCGTGGCGATGGGAACGGGCGTGATGATCGGCGCCGGTATCCTTGCACTGACCGGGCAGATTGCCGAACTGGCGGGCCCGTTGTTCCCATTGGCGTTTGTCGCGGGCGCCGTTGTGACCGCATTCAGCGCCTACACCTACATCAAGATGTCGAACACCTGGCCGTCCGCGGGCGGCATCGGCATGATCCTCAAGAAGGCCTATGGACCGACAACGGTTGCCGCTGGCGCGGCACTCCTGATGGCCCTTTCGATGGTCATCAACGAAAGCCTGGTTGCACGGACCTTCGCCACCTACCTGATGCGCGGTCTGGGGATGGAGCCGGGCGGCTGGCTCGTCCCGGCAATCGGTGTCGGCCTCATCGTTTTCGCCTACCTTGTGAATGCCTCCGGGAACAGATCGGTCGGCCTTCTGTCGCAGATCATGGCGGTCCTCAAGGTTGGAGGGATCGCGCTCTTCGGCATCGCGGCGCTGTGGGCGGGCGGTGTCTCCTTCGAGGCGACGGGCGGCGGGGAAACGGGCGTCGCCGGTTTCGTCGCATCGCTTGCCCTCGCGATCCTGGCCTTCAAGGGCTTCACGACGATCACCAATTCCGGCGCCGAGATCACGGACCCGCACCGCAACGTCGGCCGCGCCATCGTCATCTCCATCGCGATCTGCGTGGTGGTCTACCTGCTGGTGGCCTTCGCCGTGGGCTCGAGCCTGCCGCTCGACCGGATCATCGCAGCGAAAGACTACGCGCTCGCCGAAGCGGCGGAGCCGGCGCTCGGCCGGATCGGATTCTACCTGACGGTGGCGCTGGCGCTCGTCGCGACGGCCTCGGGCGTGATCGCAAGCATCTTCGCGGTGTCCCGCATGCTCGCGATGCTGACCGACATGAAGATGATCCCGCACAGTCATTTCGGGATGCCGGGCACGATCCGGGATCACACTCTTGTCTACACGGTCGTGATCGCAGGCGTTCTCACCATCTTCTTCGACCTCAGCCGCATCGCGTCGCTCGGAGCTTTCTTCTACCTCGTGATGGACATGCTGATCCATTGGGGCGTCTGGCGTCACCTGAGGGAAGAGATCGGCGCGCGAGGGTGGATTCTCCTGACTGCCATCGGGCTCGACGCCGTCGTGCTCGGGGCCTTCATCGTGATGAAATGGGAAAGCGACCCAACGATCGTTCTGATCGCGCTGGCCGCCATGGCCGCCGTCTTTGCGTTCGAGCATGTCTTTTTGAAGCTCAACCCGCCCATGGACGGCGATCATGACCACGGGCCAGCTGACATCAGTGAAACAGAGAAATCATCCCCTTGACCTTCCAACCGTTGGAAGCCCCACATTGAGTCCCGAAAGGGGAATCCCAATGTCTGAACACGCCCATCATCATCACGACGCTCCACCGTCTGGCGCGAAGACCGCGACGGATCCCGTCTGCGGCATGCAGGTCGAAATGCGCGAGGACGCGCGATCGCGCGAGTATAGCGGCGAGACCTTCTGGTTCTGTTCGGAAGGCTGCCAGACGAAATTCGATGCCGATCCCTATTTCTATGCATCAGGGAATGCGCAGAAGACCGAGCAGAAAGCCACGCCAGGCACTCAATGGACCTGCCCGATGCATCCCGAGATCGTCCGCGACGAGCCGGGGAGTTGCCCGATCTGCGGCATGGCGCTCGAACCGATGGTGCCCTCGGACGAACCCAGCGAAGAACTCACCGACTTCACCCGACGTATGTGGATCAGTGCTGCGGCAGCGGTGCCGTTGGTCGTGATCACCATGGGCGAGCTTGTAGGCCTCGACGTGCGGGGCTGGATGGGCCACCAGCTGTCCATCTACGCCGAGTTCGTGCTTGCGACCCCGGTCATACTCTGGGCGGCCCTACCCTTCTTTCGGAGGGGCCTCGACTCATTCCGGAACCTTTCGCCAAATATGTGGACCCTGATCTCGCTCGGGGTCGGCGCAGCCTACGCCTATTCGCTCGCCGCCACCTTCACACCCGGTATCTTTCCCGAGGAATACCGGATGGGGCACGGCGTCGGTACGTACTACGAGGCGGCCGTCGTCATCGTCGCACTCGTCTTCGTGGGTCAGGTTCTGGAGCTTCGAGCCCGGGAACGCACCGGTGACGCGATCCGTGCGCTTCTGGACCTCGCACCCAAGACCGCCCGGCGTATCCTGGAGGACGGGACGGAGTACGACGCCCCCCTCGAGAACATCGTCGAGGGCGACCTCCTGCGCGTACGGCCGGGCTACAGCGTCCCGGTGGACGGCGAGGTGGTCGAGGGCCGATCCTCCATCGACGAAAGCATGATCACGGGCGAGCCGGTTCCCGTCGAGAAGACCGAAGGCGACCGGGTGACCGGAGGAACCATCAACAAGAACGGAACGCTGGCGATCCGGGCAACGCAGGTCGGCGCCGACACGGTGCTTGCCCAAATCGTCGAGATGGTCGCCGGCGCACGGCGTTCCCGCGCGCCGATCCAGGGGCTGGCGGACCGGGTCTCGTCGATCTTCGTGCCAACGGTCGTCGCGGTCGCCATCGTTGCGTTCTTCGCCTGGCTCGCGCTCGGTCCCGAACCGGCGCTGGCCTTCGCCATCGCCTCTGCCGTCTCCGTTCTGATCATCGCCTGTCCTTGCGCCCTCGGGCTCGCAACACCGATCTCGATCACGACGGCTGCGGGTCGAGGCGCGCAGGCGGGCGTGCTGATCAAGGACGCGGAGGCGCTTGAACGGATGGCGCGTGTGGACACGGTGATCGTGGACAAGACCGGCACGCTGACCGAAGGCAAGCCGAAGCTCACGGATGTCGTGGCGCTTGATGGGCACGACGGGACCGAGGTGCTTTCGCTCGCCGCGGCGCTCGAGCGTGGGTCCGAGCATCCGCTCGCCGAAGCTATCGTCGAGGGCGCTCGGGACCGTGGTGCGGAGATCGGTCGTTCAGACGACTTCGACGCCGTGACAGGCAAAGGCGTGCGCGGCAAAGTCGGCGGGCGACAGGTGGCGCTTGGCAACGCTGCCATGATGGCCGAGTTGGACATCGCGACTGACGTTGCGGAGGAGGCCGCCGATGGACTGCGGACCGAAGGCAAGACGGCGATGTTCGTTGCGGTCGGTGGCGAACTGGCGGGGATCGTCGCCGTGGCCGACCCGATCAAGGAGACCACGGAAAGCGCGATCCGCGAGTTGCACGCGCTGGGGCTGACCGTAATCATGGCCACCGGGGACAACCAGCGCACGGCCGAGGCGGTGGCACGCAAGCTCGGGATTGACGAGGTGCGCGCCGGGGTTCTCCCCGAAGACAAGAAGACGCTCGTGGAGGAGCTTCGCGCCAAGGGCGCCCGGATCGCCATGGCGGGTGACGGGGTGAACGACGCCCCGGCGCTTGCGGCGGCTGATGTCGGCATCGCCATGAGCACGGGCGCGGATGTCGCCGTTGAAAGCGCCGGGATCACACTGATGCGCGGCGATCTCGTGGGGCTCGTGCGCGCGCGCAAACTCGCGACAGGCACCCTGCGTAACATCAAGCAGAACCTGTTCTTCGCCTTCGCCTACAACGCAGCCGGTGTGCCGATCGCGGCCGGGATCCTCTACCCCTTCGTCGGACTATTGCTGTCGCCGATGATCGCGGCCGCGGCGATGAGCCTGTCATCGGTCTCGGTCATTTCGAACGCACTGCGGCTGCGGCGCCTCGAACTCTGAGAGGTGCGACTTGCAGTTCCAGATTTTGTCGCAGATGCCGAGAACCGAAGATCGGAAACAACGCCCCGTCCATCCAAGGGGACAAAACAGCCTTCAGCTTGCCGCCAGAAGGCAGCCCCCTAAGACTCAAAATGCAAAGGAGAGACCAAAATGAAGTTTCACGTCCCGGACATGAGCTGCGGCCACTGCACGGCCGCCATCGACAAGGCGCTCAAGTCGATCGACCCGAATGCCAGGGTAGATACAGACCTGACGTCGAAGACCGTCACGGTTGCGTCCGCCAAGGATGCCGCTGCGTTACAGACCGCCCTCAAGGAGGCCGGCTACCCCGCAATTCCGGCTTGATGGCCTCTATGTGAAATCTCAAACGCATAGCCGCCAAAACCGAACAGGATTGGAACTGGAAATACGCATGAACAGACGAGAATTCATTGTTGCGGGCGTCGCTGCCGCCGGGCTGCCCGGTGTGGTCCACGCTCAGTCGCTGGCACCGCGCATCGAGGTCTACAAATCGCCGACCTGCGGATGCTGCTCGGCCTGGGTCGAGCACATGGCGCGCGCAGGCTTCGCCGTGGACGCGCACGATATCGATCAGGACGCGCTTTATGCACTCAAGGCTCAGTCCGGAATTACGCCCGAACTGGCCTCGTGCCATACGGCGCTCGTGGACGGGTATGTCGTTGAGGGCCACGTGCCTGCCGAGGATGTCGCCCGTCTGCTCGCCGAACGTCCCGAGGCCATCGGCCTGTCGGTTCCGGGCATGCCGATCGGCTCACCCGGCATGGAGATGGGCAATCAGCGTGATGTGTTCGATACCCTAATGGTGATGGGTGACGGATCGACGGAAGTCTTTCAGCGACACGGCTAGCGCATCGCTCCACAGGCTCTCGCCTGTTCCCGCATCACGGCGAAATCCGCCAACATCTCTGCGATCGCCGAGCCGTTTGGCAGCAAGGCCAGTTCCTCGGCCGCCCGCGCCTGGAATTCCCGACTGTACGCGACGACCGGCGGACATGCCCGCAATGCTCCGCCTTCAGAACCGACCGTCGCGCAGCCGCTCAGCCAGATCGTCGCGAGAGCGAGGCCGACGCGCCGCCGCCTCGAGCATCCGTCTTTGCGCATCGTGGGATCTCTCCGTGGTCTCGAGCCGTTCGGCCAGACGCCCGGCGCGCTCGCCGACGCGGCGCAGGGCCAGCAGGAACAGAAGGATCGCGAGGGCTGTGACGCCGTAGCGAAGCGCCGCGCGCGCCACAGTCGATCCGGCGAGCGTGGCCAAGAGCCCGCCGATCACCGCCGCCCCCGTTTCCAGTCGTCGAGCCGTGCGTAGATCGTGACCGCAATCCCGCCGAGCGCGACGGCAATGAACACCAAACGCAGGGTATCGAGATACGGCACAAGCGGCAGGATGGCATTCTGCGTTTCGGCCAGCACCTGTTGCGCCACCTCCACGCCGGCTGCACCCAGCGTCGCGACACCCGCGGCTCCGCCGCCTTTCATGGTCCGGCTCTCCGCCAGAACCTCGCGAGCCGGCGGGGTCTCAGCCGCGAAGGGCACGCGCCGCGCCGGGAACCGCTCGCCCCACTGGCGCGCAGGGCCGAGGTCGACGTGCATGAAGCCCGAGCGCGGATAGAAGCCGAAGCCGAGGAACCCGACCTCGCGCGCCGCCGCCTCGAAGGCCGCAGGATCGTGGTTCGCCATGGCGATCTGGCATTTGACGGGAATGGTGGTGGTTGGGCTGGAAGGTGGCAGATTGCCGTCCCCGTAAGCGCGACGAGCTTGTTGCCCGGTTGCGCGACGGTCCGTTCTGAGGACGGCGGCGCTGCAGCATGTTCACCGGTTGTCGGGTACAGCCGGGAGTTCCAGGCGCGGGCGGTGCATAACCTGGCATGCTGCCAAATGGAACGGCGATCTCGAACGTGCCAGGCGACTATGCCGTGATGCGAGGGCAGGCTCGGGATTGCCGCGACCCATGATACACGCGAGGCACGCTTTATTCTTGATATTGCGCCGCCACGAAATCGGCACCATCTTTGGTGAACAACACATCCGGTCCACGGGCATCCATCTGCTCATCCAGCATGTCAAAGATGGTTTGCCCCCGGTCAACATCGACTGCGTCACGCAGTTCAGTGCCGTACGCACTCGCCACCATGGTCTCCAAATGATCCATGAACTCCAGTGTAAATCTGCCAATGCAAGGCTCGAATAAACTAGATATGGTGTTCTTGTCGTAAATTGGATAGGCTGAATTCCACGTCGTCCCATAGAAACTGAGAATGAATATCTCGATAGAAACGGGGGCCCATCCTTTAGACCTTGCATGCGCGCCGATCGAGGCTTTTATTCTGCCCAGTCGCTGGTCAATTGCGCTGATTTTGTCACCATCGAATGATCCGTGACCACGTTTGCACTCAAACACGAAAAGCTTGCCGGAATTGGTATTGAGTGCAAGGCAGTCGAGATGGGCCTTGCCTCCTGCGACTGGGATCTGTTCCTTCATGGCCTGCCAATGCGACAGCTTATTGATTGCATAAATGAGCGCGCGCTCAATCAGTAAGCCGTGACGCTTCTTGCGGTCGGTCGAGCGATCTCAGGTTGGGCGCGCGGCGCAGATCGGATTGCCGTTCGCTGTTCGCAGGGGGAGCAAGGTCACCTCCACCGGGCCGTTGTGCTCGTACCAATAACAGCCGTCTCCCGGCCTGAGGCGGGCGGTCGAAACGTCTTGATCGGGTGCCGCCATCGCCACCACGCTTTCGGGCACGTTCCCGATCGCGTTTGCGGTATCGCTGCTGTCGCTCGGTGAAATGGCACACCCGGCAGCGAGCATTAACGTGGGCAGGACCATCATGTTACGTTTTTGCATGATCGATTGCATTGAGTTTCCTTTCGCATTTGCTTTCTGCCTCGCCAAAACGGGGCAATCCGCTGTCAGTCCTACCAAAAAACAGAACATGAAGACCAACCGATTTTTCACTTGAAGCTCTAGTTGCTGTAGGTGCTATGTCGATCTGAACTGTCCGAATCCCGAGGTCCGTTCATGCCGTCTTATATCCACCGCCATGATGATACCGACGCTCCGCAGGCATCCGGCGACGGCTGCTGCGGAGGCAGTCGAAGCTGTGGCAACGTCGCTCCAGTAACGCCCGCGCCGTATGCCGGGCGCAGCTTTCAGGTTTCAGGCCTCGATTGCGCCGAAGAGGTCGCGATCCTGAACAAGGTGGTCGGCCCGAAGATCGGCGGGGCGGAGCATCTCGCGTTCGACGTGATCAATGGACGGATGACCATCCTCGACAGCGCAATGAAGGTATCGGACGGCGAAGTTGCAGAACTGGTGGCAAGCACCGGCATGACCGCCAAGCCCTGGGATGCCGAAAACGCGTCGGTCGACCAGGCAGCCCATCTTGCACGACAGCGGCTGTTTACGGCGCTCAGCGGCGGCTTCTGGGCCGCGGGATTCCTTTGGCACATCATCGAGACGGGCATGGGCGGGGCGTTCGGCCTTTTCGCGGGGCACGGCGAAGCGCCGATGCCGCTGGTCGAGGCAGGGCTGTTCGCGGTTGCGATCCTGTTCGGTGTCTGGCTCGTGGCACCCAAGGCATGGTCGTCCGCTCGGCGGCTGTCGCCGGACATGAACCTGCTCATGGTTGTCGCCGTGGCCGGTGCCATCGGGCTTGGCGAATTCTTCGAGGCGGCGACGGTCGCGTTCTTCTTCTCGCTCTCGCTCTACCTCGAAAGCTGGAGCGTCGGGCGTGCGAGGAATGCGGTCTCGGCGCTCTTGGATCTTGCACCACCGACGGCGCGCATGATCCGCGAAGACGGAAGCGAGGCCGACGTTCCGGCGGCTCAAGTCGCCGTAGGCTCAAGCTTCATAGTACGCGGTGGCGACCGTATCCCGCTCGATGGTGAGGTGACGGACGGCGCGGGCGCGGTCGATCAGGCGCCAATCACCGGAGAGAGTGCGCTGGTCCCAAAGGAACGAGGCGACGAAGTCTATGCTGGCACGATCAACGGCGAAGGCACATTGACGGTGCGCGCCACGAAGGCCGCCTCGGACACCGTCTTGGCCAAGATCATCCGCATGGTCGGCGACGCCCATGCCCGCCGCGCGCCGGTGGAGCAATGGGTGGCGAAGTTCGCCCGCATCTACACGCCTATCGTCATGGCTCTCGCCATTGCAATTGCCCTGCTGCCGCCGCTCATTTTCGGTGGGGCCTGGGATTATTGGTTCTACAATGCACTCGTGCTGCTGGTGATCGCCTGCCCGTGTGCTCTGGTCATCTCGACACCGGTCTCCATCGTCGCCGCACTCACCGCCTCAGCGCGGGCCGGAGTGCTGATCAAGGGCGGTGCATATGTTGAGGCACCGGGCAAGACCACTGCACTGGCCATGGACAAGACCGGCACGATCACCATGGGCGAGCCCGAGGTGGCGGCGGTGCATCCGCTGGGTAGAGCATCGGCGCAGGATCTGATGACCCTCGCCGCGGGGCTCGAGGCACGTTCCTCGCATCCCTTGGCGCGCGCCATTCTCGCGCGGGCAGAAGCCGACGGCATCAAGGTGTCCGCCGCAGAAGATACCCGAACCGTTCCTGGTAGGGGACTTGAAGGACGCACTGACGGCCGGTCGATCTGGCTAGGGTCGGACCGGTTTGCCGAGGAGAAGGGTTTCGGCGACGCCATTCCGAAGGATTTGCGCGACCGCATCGAAGGGGCTGGCAGCACCCTTGTTGCCGTGGGCGACGACACCGGCGTGACCGGCATCCTGGAATTGCGCGACCGTATCCGCCCCGACGCCAAGGGCATCGTGGCACAGCTCCACGCGCAAGGCGTGAAGACCATCGTCATGCTGACGGGCGATAACGAGCGGACGGCGCGCGCCGTTGCAGCCGAGGTCGGCATCGACGAGGTCCGCGCCGAGCTTCTGCCCGAAGACAAAGTGACAGCCATCGAAGAACTGGTCGAAACGCATGACATGGTGGCCATGATCGGCGACGGGGTGAACGACGCCCCCGCCATGGCGCGGGCGCATTACGCCATCGCGATGGGTGCTGTTGGTTCGGACGCGGCAATCGAGACTGCGGATATTGCCCTGATGACCGACGACCTCGGCAAGGTGCCTTGGCTGATCGGTCATTCGCGCCGGACAATGTCGATTATCCATCAGAACATCGGTATTTCCTTGGCGACCAAGGGCGTTTTCGTTGTCGCTACCGCGTTTGGAGTGGCATCGATGTGGGGCGCTATTGCAGCCGACGTAGGAGTGTCATTGCTGGTGGTGGCCAACGCCCTGCGCCTGCTGAACAGCCAAGAGGCCAAGGCGCCTCCGTCCGGCGGTGAACAGGTTGGTCCACAGATGACAAAGGCCGCGCTTGCCCATGCAAATTGATCACGCAGCATTTGCAAGGTACCGTAATATCCATATCAGACCTCACCAAAGAGGCATGAGGAGTGAAAACCATCCGATTTCCCCGCCGCGCCGTCCTGTTGGGCGGGTTCGCAGCGTTTTTGTCCGGCTGTGCCAGCAAGTTCCGCAGCTATGGCGGACCCGAGGTGACCCGTGTTCGGCTTTACAAGGGGCAGCGCTTGCTTGTTCTCGACGGAGTCGACCGGGTATTGCAAACCTATCCGGTCGGGCTGGGTTTCGCGCCCGAAGGTCACAAGCAATTCGAGGGAGACGGTCGGACCCCGGAGGGCGACTACGTAGTCGATAAGCGCAACCCTGAAAGCACTTATCATCTTTCGGTTGGCATCTCTTATCCGAATGAGGCCGACATCGCCTTTGCCGAAGCGCAGGGCCTTTCCCCCGGCGGCGACATCTTCATTCATGGTGGTCCACGCCCGGGCATCGACCCAACGGCCGTCCGCGACTGGACAGCTGGGTGCATCGCGGTCACAGATCGGCAGATCGAGGACATCTATGCAATGGTGAAGGACGGAACACCTATCCACATCTTTGCATGACGGTCTTTCTCATGCGGCGGTAGCGAGCCGTCGCATTCGCCGCCATTGCCCAGCTCCACGAAGCCAAGATGAGCGCCAACAGCATCCAGTCCCCGAAGCTCGCGTAGAGGGTCGGCGGTCGCGCGGAGGGCATCCTAGCGTCGATGATGCCCGTTTCGCCGGTATCAAGCCGCGCAACGATCTCTCCGTTCGCGTCGATGACCGCGGAGATGCCCGTATTCGCGGCCCGGATGACAGGAAGGCCTTCCTCTACGGCGCGCATCCGTGCGGAAGCCAGATGCTGCTCCGGTCCGATGCTGGTGCCGAACCAGGCGTCGTTCGTCGCGTTGAAAATCCAGTCAGGTCGGAACAGGTCGTCGACCACATGGCCTGGGAAGATGATCTCATAGCAGATCGCCAGGGCGACCAGCGGCAAACCCGGAAGCGCAAGCGTTCGAGGGCCTGGTCCGGGCGTAAAGTCGCCCAGACCCGCCGTGAGCCGCTCGATGGGCAACCAGCCACGGAATGGCACATATTCGCCGAAGGGTACGAGATGGTGTTTCGCGTATCCGGTCAGGATTCCGCCGGTCGCGCCAAAAGCCTGGACCGTGTTGAAATATCGGGTGCCATCGTCGCTCGGTACACGGTCCGGCGCCCCGGTGAGCAGCACGCTGCCTTCCGGTAGCGCAGCGGCAATGCGGGCCTGCGCCTCCGTATCCTCATCGAGGAAACCCGGAAAGGCAGTTTCCGGCCAGAGAAGAACGTCGAAATCGCCGCGCCGGGTTGAAAGCTCAAGATAGCGCGCGAATGTCGCCTCGCGGTTCTCGGGCGCCCATTTCTCCTCTTGGGGAACGTTGCCCTGGACGATGCGCAGGTCGACACCGGGTGGCTGTTGTGCATCCGACTGGAGGCGAAGCGTGCCGACGGCCCACATCGTCGCTATGCCGGCCAGCGCCATGAGCGAGATGGTCAATCGTTGCCGCCCGGACGCCATGGCAGCCGCGCTGGGGAGTACCGCGACGAACACGGTGAGAAAGCTTAGCCCATAGCTTCCGACCCAGGCGGCGGTCTGGCGAAGGGCGGCGTAGTCTACAAGTGCGTAACCGGCCAGATTCCAGGGAAACCCTGTCAGAACGTGACCACGCAGCCACTCGGCCGCGGTCCAGGAGGTCGCGAACAGGAGGCAGGCCAAGAGACTGCCCATGGCTCCGCGCCGCGCGATTTCGGCAAAAAGCGCAGCGGCAATGGCTGGGAAAATCGCGAGACCTGCGGACAATCCCGCGACCGCCGGAATCGCCATCGTCCCAAACCGCTCGGCCTCGACGTAGAAACTTTCCGCGATCCACCAAATCCCGAAACCGAACTGGCCGAGACCAAACGCCCAGCCGACGAGGAAAGCGCGCCCGAAGGATAGATCGCGAAGACCGACAAACAACGCGGAATAGGCAATGGGAACAAGCAAGAGAAGCGAGAAAGGCGGGAAAGTCAGAACGGTCAGCGCCCCGGCGACGAAACCAAGCGTCATCCGCGAAAGAAAACGGTGGCGCAGAGCGATGCGGTTCAGAATTTCCGGCTTCACGACTTGATCGAACGCCGCGCGCTGATCCATGGCGCGGCGAGCAAGAGCCCCACGCCACTGACGACAAATACATCGGCCAAGTTGAAGGCAGGCCAATGTGTTGTGCCAATGTAGAAATCGAGAAAGTCTGTTACAGCCCGATACCGCACACGATCGATGACATTGCCCAGGGCTCCGCCAATGATCGCGCCATAGGCAAGTGTTTCGACAGCATTTTCGGCGCGAAACAGCATAACCCCTAGCCAAACACAGATGGCAAGAGCGAGAGCGATGAGGCTCCACCACGGCGCGCCGCCCAACATCCCGAAAGTCACGCCGTCATTACGATAAAAGACGAGGTTGAATCCCGGAAACACGGAAATCCCGGCGCTTAAAGTGGCGGCATTCGCAACAACAATGGCTTTGGTGATCTGATCAATCGCGAACGCAGCAAGCGCCGCGAAGACGCCGATCACCGGAGATACCTTGTTTAGTGACATTGCCTCAACCCAACCAGACATCGAGAAACAGCATCAGAACGAGCCCGACTGCGAGACCGAGCGTCGCCCTGTTCTGATGGCCGCTGCGATGGGTTTCGGGGATGATTTCGTGGCTAATGACGTAGAGCATTGCGCCCGCGGCAAAGGCCAGACCCCATGGCAGAAGCGGTTCCGACAGGTTGATGATACCGGCCCCGAGCAGGCCGCCAATCGGCTCGACCATGCCCGTGAGCGCCGCGATGCCCCAGGCGCGCAGCTTCGGATATCCCTCGCCCAGCAGCGACACCGCGACGGCCAATCCTTCGGGCGCATTCTGAAGCCCGATGCCGATGGCGAGCGGCAGACCGCCCTCCATACCTCCGGATCCGAAGCCGACCCCCACGGCAAGGCCTTCGGGGAAGTTGTGGATCGTGATCGCGATGATGAACAGCCAGACCCGCCGAAGAGACGCCGCTTCGGGCCCTTCGCGTCCCGTCTTGAAGTGCTCGTGCGGCAGCTTTTCGTTCATCAGGGCGACAGCCCCCATGCCCAGAAGAATCGAAACGCATACGATGGCAGCAGGCATCGCGCCGTTTTCGAACATCGGCTCCGCCGCATCCAATGCCGGGATGATCAGCGAAAAGAAAGAAGCGGCGAGCATCACACCGGCAGCGAAGCCGAGCGACAGATCGCGCGCGGCCCGGGACGGGATGCGCCCGAACAGCACGGGAACTGCTCCGACTGCTGTGAGCGATCCGGCGGCGAGACTTCCGAGAAAGCCGAGCATTATCGGAGACAGATTTTCCATGGGCGGGCCAGATTATCCTTCGGCGTAGCTCGAAAAGACTTCCGTCGACCCGTCCTTGCGGATGAGGAAGACATCATAGGCCTCGCGGTCGTCTTCTGGCCCCATGCCGGGCGAGCCATAGGGCATCCCCGGAACGGCGAGGCCGACGGCGTCCGGGCGCTCCTCGAGAAGGCGGCGGATGTCAGCGGCCGGGACATGGCCTTCGATCACGTAGCCATCAATGAGCGCGGTGTGGCAGGAGACCATGCGCTGCGGCACGCCGTTGTCGAGCTTGAAGCGAACCAGCAACCCGCCGAACATGTCCTGGCCGGTCGGCGCAAAGCCATTCTCTTCGAGATGGTTCATCCACGAGAGGCAGCAGCCGCAACCGTTCGTCTTGCGGACGTCGATCGCCGTTGTCTCTGCGAGGACCTGGGCCGCTGGTAACAGAGCGAGGGTGATTGCCAGAGCTTGGGTCATGCGTTTCATGGGTCAGAGCCTTTCGGTTGTCGTTTCGGCAATCTCGCTGCCGAGGTTTTCATTCAGAAGCGCCCGCGCCTCGGCCAGACGCGATAGTGCTGCGGTGTCATCGGCTTCGCTCTCGGCCGCTTCGGCGAGCCGGTCGTCAGCGAGGGGGTCAGTCGGGCGCCCATCCACGAGGACTTCGTAGTGCAGGTTCGGACCTGTCGCCGTACCAGTCGCGCCGACGCGGCCGATCACATCTCCCGCCGCAACGCGTTGGCCTTGTGCCAGGTCTTCCGGCACGGCGCTCAGATGCGCGTAGCGCGTCATGGTGTCGGAGCCGTGCGAGATTTCGACCACGCGACCATATCCGCCGCGCCAGCCGATGAAATTGACCCGCCCCGGTGCCGTCGCTTGAACCGGTGTCCCACGTGCCGCTGCGAAATCGACGCCGGTGTGCATCCGAACGTTGCCAAAGACCGGATGCGTGCGGCGCCCGAACACCGAGCTGAGGCGCGCACCCTCGACCGGCTGTGCGAAGACGCGCAGCACCTCGCCATCGACGTAGATCGTCGCCTGACCGCTGCCGTCGTCAGGCCATACGATCTCGTAGAGCGAACCGCCGATCTCCAGTGCGGCGAAGGCGAGTTCGGGCTGTCCTATCCTGTCCTCGCCGACCCGCGCCTCACGCCAGAGAAGCCTTAGTGTTTCGCCACCAGCCATCTCGCGGCGGAAATCCACGGTCCCACCCAGCATCTGCGCAAGGTCCACGGAAAAACGGGCGGGTATGCCGGCTTCGTCGAGTGCCGCGAAGATGGAGCTGTCGATCACGGCTTCGCCGGCGAGGGTTACGATCTCCGGATCCGGAGCCACGACCTGTGTGGACAACTGCTCGCCGAAAACCACCTCAATCCGAACCCCGTCCTCGACGGCAAGTGCGACGGTGCGGGGGCTGCCGTCCATGGTCGAAGCAACAGTGACCGAGTGCCCCGGCCGCAGCCGTCGCAGATCGTATTCGGCACCGAGCGCGAGGGCAACTTCCGCTCTGTCAGGTGCCGCAAGACCGGCTTCGGACAGCAAGAAATCGAGCGTCTCGCCGGGTGCAATGTCGCGCGACCACGTCGACAGCGGTGGCTCGATCGCCCGTACCGGCACGTCGGCAACAGCGACCTGCAGAAGGGGCAGCGGGCCGAGGTCGGATGCATCTTCTGCCCATGCCGTCGCGGGCAGCGTCACGGGAATGTCAACGTTCAGGGGGGCTTCAAGACTTTGGGGCATCCAGCTACCTGCCTGGGCAAGTTCCGGCGGCACGGGTTCTTTCGACAAAAGATCGGAGATGGCGATAGCCGCACCCGAAACCGTCCCCGCAATTGCAACACAAGCCGCCAGAGTTCTGAGCCTCATGTCGCCCCCTCCATTTCTTCTGCCAGCGCGCGACGGATCTTCGGCACCGCGAATTCTCTGGCTTCGTGATAGTCGATCATGGTGACGAACCGCCCGGAGGCTGCGAACAGGAAGACGCTCGCGCTGTGGTTCATCGTGTAATCGCCGCTCTCCGTCGGCACCCTTTCGTAGGTGGCGCGGAAGCCGTCCGCGACGCGCGCTATCTGCTCCTCCGGCCCCGTCCAGCCACGGATCGCAGGATGGAAGTAGCCGACATATTCGGCCATCGTTTCGACAGTGTCGCGCTCGGGATCGACCGTGATGAAAACCACGTTCATCTCGTCGGCCTCGTCTCCCAGATCGTCGAGCCATCCCGATATGTCCGAGAGCGTGGTCGGGCAGACATCGGGACAGTAGGTGAAGCCGAAGAACGCCATCGTCGGGCGACCGATCAGGGTTTCTGGCCCGACCCCATTGCCCTCATGATCCGTCAGACGGAAATCCATCTCGGTCAGGGCCACAGGCCGCTGCCCGACAGGTTCGGGTCCACCGGGTCCATCGACCTGCCACCAACCGACGAAGAGCATCAGGGCGACCGCCCCGACACCAGCCGCGCCGTACCCCAGGATCGCCCGTCGCCGCATCAGTCCTCTGGCCCCCGCGCGGCGATTCCGAGGATCGGCACCTCGACCGTCACTTCGCCTCCATCGTCGAAAAGCAGGGTCAGCGGAAAGGTGTCCCCTTCCGTCATCGGTTCTTGTAGCCGCATCAGCATTGCGTGCAGGCCCCCCGGTTCGAGCGCGACGCTCTCGCCCGGGGCGATCGCGATCTCCCCCGCCGGGCTCATGGAACTCACACCTTCGGCATTTGTCTTCGTCTCGTGAATTTCGGGCATCATCGCGAGCGGTGTTGTAAGGCCGATCAGCGTCACTGGCTCGTCGCCAGTGTTGCGGATCGTCATGTAAGCGGCCCCGGGACGGTTGATCCCGATGGAGGCGCGGGACCACGCATTCTCGACGACAACATCCTCGGGTCCGGCCAGCGCGGGCACCGAGAGCCCTCCAAGGGTCAAAAGTGCGGCCAGTGTGCCAGTCAAAATATACTTTTTCATCGTTCTGATCCTGCCCTTTCTATTCAGCTTTGCGCGGCAGCGACTTCGGCGGCCACCAGACGACGCAATTCTGCCTCTCCGAATGGATCGAGCGGCTTGCCGTTCACGAAGAATGTGGGCGTCTGGCGAATTCCCACGGTCTCGACGTCAGCACGATCCTGGTTCAGGATCGCCACGACATCGGGTGCCAGCATTTGCGTGCGCGCGGCCTCGGCATCGAGTCCGGCCGTGGCGGCGATCTGAAGGATCAGGCCGGGCGCCGGGGCACCGTGCGACGCCCATCTCGGCTGTTCCCGCAAAACAGCCTCGAGCACCGGCACGTAAATGTCCTGCATGCGCGCCGCCTCGAGCACGCGGATCGCTTCCTCGGATGCCACGCCGTGGAAGGGCGTGTAGCGGATCACGACGCGGACAGCATCCCCATGCTCGGCCATGATGTCCTTCACGATGGGATGAAAGGCGCGACAGGCCTCGCAGGCCGGATCGAAGAATTCGACGATCGTGACGGGCGCCTGCGCAGGTCCGAGGATGGGCGAGTAGGGGCGGATCATCGCCTCCGCGAGTTCCGGAGCAACAGGCTCCGCTTCGACCACCGGGCCGGGGCGGGTTGCAAACCAGGTGGCTCCGCCGAAACCGGCGACGCCGAGGGCGAGAACGGACAGGATCAGGCCGCGTCGGTTCATGTTCGTGTGTCCTTCAATGAAAGGGCCGACAGCGCCCCGATCAGCGCGAAGGCGACGAGCGCCATCAGCGGGATAGGGACGCCGAAGACCAGTTGGTTGTCATCGGTGCAAGAGGGGCCGGTGGCTGTGCAAGGCTGGATGCGTTCGGGAACAAGACCGACGTACAGCCCCATGTGCCACAGGGCGACTGCGCCGCCGCCAAGCGCCAATGCGATGCCGTAGCGCCCCACGCGGCCGTCCCGCCACCAAAGGCCGAGCCCGAGGACAATGGCCAAGGGAAACATGAAGGCGCGCTGGAACCAGCACAGCAAACAGGGCGTCTGCCCCAGCACCTCGCCGATGAAAAGCACGGCAAGCGAGGCGACGAGTGCGATGATCCACGCCAGCCCGAGGGCTGTTTCTCCGGATATGCGGTTCATTTCGGTCAGATCCTCTCTTCCAGATCGGCGAGGATCTCTTCGGCGGAGGTGCCGTAGGGCCACGAGTCGGCGAAGCCCGCGTCGGGATCGAAGAGGAACAGATGCGACGTGTGGCCCATCGTGTAACCGTCCGGCGCCGCAGCCTCTTCGACGCGTTCGAAGAAGATCGGAAAGGTCTCGGATGTGGCGGCGATCTGTTCCGGCGTGCCGGTCAGCCCGATGATGCCCGCATCGAACAGCGGGACGTATTCGGCGAGTGCTGCGGGCGTGTCTCGTTCGGGGTCGATTGTTATGAAAATCGGCTGGACCTTGGCGACATCGTCGCCCAGACCGTCCATCACCGCCGCGACCTCGGATAGGGTCGTCGGGCAGACGTCGGGGCAGTTGGTAAAGCCGAAAAAAACCAGCATCCAGCGCCCCGCAAAGTCCTCCTCGGTTCGAACCATACCCTGGTGGTCCGTCAGTTCGAACTCAGCGAAAAAAGGCGGTTCGGCGTCGGTTCGGGCGCTATCGGCACGATAATCGGACCATAGCAAAAGCCATACGAAGGCAAGCGCTGCCACGCCTGCCAAAACCCAAAGAAACTTCTGTGCCGATGTAAGGGACAATCCTGTTCGCCTGATTTTGATTCTTATTGCCTGTGCGGATACATCCTCTAGCTGCTAGAGGTTCAAGCACGAAATCATGGTATGGCTTGAGCTCACGCGTCTGTGAATCCGACACTTGTTTATTCCGATGGCAAAACCTACATAAACTGTATCTTTTTCATGGAGGCGAAAATGCTCACGATCGGTACTCTGTCAAAGAAGACTGGCACAAAAGTGCAGACCATCCGGTACTACGAACAGATCGGACTCATGCCCGATCCTGGCAGGACCGGAGGCGGACAGAGGCGCTACGACAATGCACAGCTTGATCGACTGTCCTTCATCCGCCACTCGCGGCAACTCGGCTTCTCGCTCGATGCGATCCGCGAGCTGCTCGACCTCAGCGATCATCCCAATCGGCCCTGTGATGAAGCTGATGCCATCGCGCGTCGCCAGCTCAAACAGGTGGAGCAGCGCATGGCCCGCCTGAAGGCGCTGCGCACGGAACTGAAACGCATGGTTCACGAATGCAGCGGCGGGCGGACAGCGGATTGCCGGGTGCTGGAGGTATTGCGGGACCATTCTGAATGTCTGACCGAGCACGACGAGATTGGGGCCTGATTGGGCTCTGTTGCAATAAAGCCGTCTTCTGGCGCCGCGACAGCGTGCTGAAGTCGGGCACAGCCCAGTCCAGGCCGATCAGGCGCAGCAGGCTCTCGACGAACCCGGTTATATGGCGCAGGGCCATGCCGAACAGCACCTTCATCGTCAGGCAGGTCTGGATGGCGGCGTCGCTGTCGTCTGGCTGGCGCCCGCGCTTGCCGGTGGGCGCGGCTCCCCACATCATGGCGGGATCGAACCAGATCGTCAGCGAGCCCCGGCGCTTGAGCGCCTCGTTGTAGGCTGGCCAGTTCCGGGTCTTGTAGGTCGGGGGTATCGGTCTGCTCATGCAGCCCAGCTACCACGCTGGATTCACAAGATGAATCCCCTCAGACCATTTGTGCAACATGTGTAACCGCCCCATGCGCAAGAGGGGTTTTTCGGAGCTGGTTCTGGCGCGTCATTGGGTGCTGACATGTGTCCGGCCTCTGTTGCGGCCATGTATATGCCGCGGGCCCGTATGGTGTTTGCAGGTCGGGTCCAGATCAAAGCCGCGTGCTCGAAGGCACTCTGTTGCACCCTGGGTTTCCCGATCCCGTCTCACGACCGTTGCGCCAAACTTGTCCTTGCCCTCTTTCGCTCCGACGTCCTCGCGACCGACGACCGGCTTATGCCGCCGCGGCCGGAGACCGGTAGACGCCGCCCTTGGCCATCAAGGCCCAGACGATCCGCGCCATCTTGTTCGCGAGGGCCACTCGAACCAGAATCGGTGGCTTGCGCTTGAGCATCTCTCCCAGCCAAGTGCCGGGCTGGGCCGCGGCATGGACATGCCGTTCGATGATGACGCTGTTGGCTCCAATGATCAGCAGCCGTCTGAGGGATCGCTCACCCATCTTCGTCGTAGCCCCGAGCCTCTGCTTGCCGCCGGTGGAATGCTGTCTCGGCGTCAGGCCGAGCCACGCGGCGAAGTCGCGCGCCTTGCGGAATGTCTCCGGCGGCGGAGCCAAGACGGCGATGGCCGTGGCGATCAAGGGACCGATGCCGGGCACCGTCATCAACCGGCGCGCAATTTCGTTCTCTTTGGCACGCCGGGCGATCTCGGCATCAAGCTTGCTGATCTCCGTCTCCACATGGGTGAGGGCACCGACCAGAACCTTCAAGGTCGCGGTGGCATCGGCGGGCAATCCGCTTTCCAGGTCCTCCACGATGGAGATCAGCCGCGCGGTGTTGGCTGCGCCTTGCGGCACGGTCTGCCCGAACTCGCCCATATGGCTGCGCAGCGCGTTGATCATCTGCGTGCGCTGCCGGATCAGCAGCTCGCGGATCCGGAAGACCATCGCAGCCCCCTGTGTCTCTTCACTCTTCACAGGCACGAACCGCATCGTGGGACGCTGGGCAGCCTCGCAGATCGCCTCGGCATCGGCTGCGTCGTTCTTCTGCCGCTTGACGAACGGCTTGACATAGGCGGGCGGGATCAACCGCACCTCATGCCCGAGCTTCCCGATCTCGCGGCCCCAGAAGTGGGCGCCCCCACATGCTTCCATGGCAACGACGCAGGGTCGCAGCTGACTGAAGAAGGCCAGAACCTGATCCCGTCTCAGCTTCTTGCGCAGAACTACCCGCCCCGAAACATCAGCGCCATGCGCCTGAAACACATTCTTCGCAAGGTCGAGCCCGACCGTGGTAATCTCAAACATGACCGTCCTCCTATGTGGATCCTCGCAGACCCACCTTGGCACATCGATGCCGTCGGGGGGCGGTCACATCATCAGAGCCAGCGAACGCCCTTCTGACCGTCGCGCAGATCGCAGGCGGGATCGTTTCGGGCAGTCTCGCGCTGATCGCGGATGAGCTGCACAACTTCTCGGATATGGCGTCGCTGGTGATCGCTTTCGCAGCGCGCAAGATCGCGCGGAGGCCTGCGGACGAGCGGATGACCTTCGGATACGGCCGGATCGAGATTGTCGCGGCACTGATCAACTACACGACACTCATCCTCGTCGGCGTTTATCTGATCTACGAGGGCGGTATGCGCATTATCGATCCGCCCGAGATTCAGGGTTGGACCGTCGTGATCCTCGGCGGCGTGGCGCTCGTGGTCGACGCTCTGACTGCGGCGCTCACCTGGTCCATGCAGAAGGGCAGCGTGAACATCTGCGCGCTCTTCCTGCACAACCTCTCGGATGCGCTAGCCTCGGTCGCCGTGATCGTCGGCGGCACGCTGATCATTCTCTACGACCTGCGCTGGGTCGATCCCGCAACCACCATCGGAATCGCGCTGTACATACTGTATCTCGCACTGACCGAGATCGGCGGCCCGATCCGGACACTGATGCTGGGCAGCCCGCCGGATATCGACAACTCGGCCGTGATCGCCGCGATGCGGGACGTGGACGGCGTTACGGATGTCCACCGCGTGCACCTATGGCAGATGCAGGAACACGAGGCGGCGCTCGACTGCCACGTGGTCGTCGCCGAAGATGGATGGACGAGAATTGAGGCCATCAAGGGCAAGATCAAAGCACGACTGAGCGAACGCTTCGGCATCGCTCATTCCAGCCTCGAATTCGAGAATGAAAGGAACGCCCACACCAACGCCAACCTCTACGGTCACGGTAGTAATGGCCATGAATGATCAGGAGGACGAATTGACGGAAGAACGATATTATCTTGCACCTTCATACACTTAAGCGCAGGGCAGGCAGTGTCAGCTTGGTGGAGAGGGTTCGCAATGTGTAAGTGGCGGAGCCGGTAAAATAGTCATGCAACCGTGTTACGGGGGTCTTGCGAAGGAAGGAGGCGATAGCAGTCATAGGAGCCCTTTCTGGCGAGGAGGATGGAAGAATCGGCGTGAAGCAATACGATGTTGTTCGATATATACCGAACAAACCGCCAAGTCTACTTGCGCGGAACGATTTTGTTCGGCATACCGAACAAGCTTCCTACAACCAAGGAAAACAAGGATGATACTATGACCACGTCCCTCGGCGCCAAGATCAAGCGCCACCGCCAGGAGAAGGGATACTCCCTCGATAAGCTCGCGGAATTGACCGACTCGAGCAAGAGTTACATTTGGGAATTGGAAAACCGCGACGCCCGTAAGCCTTCCGGCGAAAAGCTGACCCGCATCGCACAGGCCCTAGAGGTCACCACTGATTACCTCCTCGACGAAAGCGCAGAACCCGGTGATGAGGTGTTGAAGGAGGCCTTCTTCCGCAAATTCAGCAAGCTCGACCCTGACGATCAAGCGAAGATCAACCAGATGATCGATATGTGGGGAAAGAAGGATTGAGCCTGCCCACGACCCCACAAGGTTGGGCAATCCGCCTAACCCAAATTCTGTCGCTGCATCAGGCAGCCCATGGATTACCGCGGTTTCCAATCGATGTGGCCGCGCTGGCACAGGATGTCTCTCGACAGGTATTTCCGGATGCACCGATAACTATGGTCGGCGGTCTGGACCTCTCCAAGGGCGTCGAAGGCATGTTGATGCCGCGCCAAGATGGGTCCGGCGAATGGGGCATCATCTATAACGATACGATCCGTTCGCCGGGACGGCAGAACTTCACGTTGGCCCATGAACTGGGCCATTACCTGCTGCACCGTCAGACCAATCCCAACGGTCTCGAATGCACCAATCGCAACATGGCTGACTGGGATGAGGGGCGGAATAAGATCGAAGGGGAGGCAAACACATTCGCCTCCTACCTTTTGATGCCGCTGGATGATTTTCGTGAGCAGATCAAAGGGCGGGCCAGCGATATCGATCTGATGACTGATTTGGCCGACCGCTACGCCGTGTCACTGACGGCAGCGATCCTGAAATGGATGACCATCACCGACAAGCGGGCGATGATCGTGGTTGGCAAAGAAGGCTTCATCGACTGGGCATGGTCCAGCGAGCCTTTGCTGAAATCTGGCGTCTTCTACAGGGCGCGGCAAACCGTGACCGAGATGCCAGCCGCCTCCTTGGCCGCGCAGGAGGTGGACTGGGATACTGGTCGCCATGGTCACCTCCACCCGGCAGGTGTCTGGTTGGGATCTGAACCCGTCCATGAAATGACGGTATTCTCGCCCCGCAACGACCAGATGACGATCTCGCTGCTGCTTTATCCCGACCGCGCGCCCTCACGGTGGGAGGTGGCCGAGCTGGAAGAAGAGCAGACCGTCGATACGTTCGACAAATTCATGGACGGTCGGACAGGCTGATTCGGCTCAGCGACAACGATCGGCACTCCGCGCACTCGCATGTTCATTACGTAGAGATACGCGGATCTACGCGCATGCCGAACCCGTCCTCAAAGTATTGATTTGCTTGTATTTTAAAGATTTTGAGATACCTTTTGGGCATCATCTCAATCGCGAAAAGTCGCCATGCCCAATAACACATCAGGCCCGATTTCGGGTCCCAATCCTCTATGCCCCGAACGCATGTCAGCAGACGCGCGCCTCGAAGAAATTGGCCGCATCCTCGCTGCTGCTGTGGTTCGGCTGAACGTCGAACAGTCCAGCGATTTATTTTCTGAGGACGGAGACAGTTTCGTGGACTTCTCGCCCCGAAAGAGCGGTGGTCGTCGTGCAAAACGCATCCGCATCGGAGGAATTGATGAAACATCACAATAAGATAACCCCAACACTGCCGGGGCAAAATCCTAGTTTGGATCAGACGGCATTGTCGCGCATGGCCGCCCTGAAAGCGATGTCGGTCAAGGAACTCAAAGCCCAATGGGAGAAGCTGATTGGCACTTCGGCGCCGAACAACAGCCGGGCATTTCTTGAACTTCGGATCGCCTATCGGATCCAGGAGCTGACCTACGGCGGCCCAGATCGGGAAACCCGCCGCATGCTGGATCTGCTGGCAGACGAGGTTGAAGGCCATGCCCGCCGCAAACATCAGATCGCCGATCCCCGCAATCCTGTGGCCGGAACGAAACTCCTGCGCGAATGGGACGGCACCGAGCATACCGTCACAGTGCTGAAGGACGGCTTTGACTGGCAAGGCCGCAAATACAAATCACTCTCGGCGGTGGCCCGCGCAATCACCGGAACGCGCTGGAATGGGTATCGCTTTTTCGGTCTACGTGAACGCAAGCAGGAGGAAGCATGATGGACATCACCGCCCGTCCAAACCGCCGCCTGCGCTGCGCCATCTACACCCGTAAGTCGACGGAAGAAGGGCTCGACATGGAGTTCAATACCCTCGACGCCCAGCGAGAGGCCTGCGAGGCTTATATCGCCAGTCAGAAGTCCGAGGGATGGGTGGCCACCCGCGACCGCTATGACGATGGCGGTTTTTCTGGCGGCAACCTTGAACGCCCCGGGCTGAAGCAATTGCTAGCCGACATCGACGATGGTCTGGTCGATGTCGTGGTCGTTTACAAAATCGACCGCCTGTCGCGATCGCTGATGGATTTCTCCAAGCTGGTCGAGGTTTTCGACCGCAATGGCGTCACCTTCGTGTCGGTCACGCAGTCGTTCAACACCACCACGTCGATGGGGCGGCTGACGCTGAACATCCTGCTCTCCTTCGCCCAGTTCGAGCGCGAGGTCATCGGTGAGCGCATCCGCGATAAGGTGGCAGCATCGCGCAAGCGCGGGATCTGGATGGGAGGCTACGTGCCGCTCGGCTACGATGTGCAGGATCGCAAACTGTTGGTGAACGACGCAGAGGCCTCATCGGTCCGACGCATCTTCGAACGGTTTGTTGAGCTCGGCTCCGCCACTGTGCTGGCGCGGGAACTACGTGGTGATGGTTTCCGCAACAAGCAGGGAACGCTGATCGATAAAGGCTACCTCTACCGGCTCCTGAATAACCGTGTTTATCGCGGTGAGGCCGTCCACAAGGGCAAGGCCTACCCAGGCGAGCATGACGCCATCATCGACGAAGCGCTTTGGGATCAAGTCCACGCAATCCTCAAGGAAAGTCCGCGCAAACGAGCCAACAACAGCAGATCCAGGACACCCGCACTCCTGAAAGGGTTGATCTTCAGCGACACCGGCGCAGCCATGACGCCTACCAGCACGAAAAAAGGCGCGAAGCTTTATCGATACTATGTTTCGATGGACGTGATCCGGAACCGCGAGACCGGCGAAGAAACCGCCCCGATGCGGCTGGCGGCAGGAATGGTGGAGGATGCTGTCGTGACCGAGGTCCGCCGCATCCTGCAAACGCCAGAGGTTGTCACGCAGGTGCTGGCGGCCCTGAAGCAACAGGATAACGCAGTTTCGGAGGCGGACGCCGTCGCGGCATTGCATGAATTCAGCGCGCTCTGGGCGCAACTGTTCCCGGCCGAGCAGGCAAGGATCATTCAGTTGCTGGTGCGGCGTGTCACCGTCACCGCAGCAGGGCTTGAGGTCGACATCAGGCGCGAGGGGATCGCAGGCGTCATCCGTGAGATGGTCGCGCCGCGTAGTCTGGAGGCAGCCGAATGACCAATGCCGATGACACGATCCGCGTCTTGATCCCGTTGAAGGTTGGCAAGAAGAACGGTCGACCAAAAATCCTGCCGCCCGCCGACTATCTGCCGAGCGAGGACCAAACGCAGGACCCGCATATCCTGCGCGCCATTGGGCGGGCATGGGGCTGGCGGCGGCGCATGGAGGCAGGTGAGTTCGCGACAATCCAGGAACTGGCTGAGGCGGTGGGATTAGCTGAACGTCATGTCAGCCGTCAGCTGCGACTGGCATACCTCGCGCCCGAGGTGCTGAAGCGCCTGACCTGCGGGCGCGAGGCGTCGACGGTCAGCCTGTACGATTTGTGTTTTCTGGCTGGAGATGCTTGGGGAGAGCAAGTGGGGCGCACATTCGACTGACGGCGGGCGTCTGGCCTGGAAATGGTAGGGGAGGCACCCATTTCACATAGAGCCGACGTTCGTGCCTTCTGCAGCTAATGGCTCTTGAGAGCCCAAACTACCGTTTTTCTGCGAAGCGGCGAATGGCTGTTCTTGCGCTACCAACGATTTGGCACCCCAGAATTGTAGTTGGGTTATGCTTCTAAAAGCGCGTCGATCACCGCACATTCCGGCGCGGCATCACCGGTGCATCGGGCGACGGTTTCCGACAGGACACGTTCGATCCGCGTGAGGTCGGCAATTTTCGCCTGCACATCTTCAAGATGCGTCTCGGCAACGGTCTGGACTTGAGCGCAGGTTTGAGCCCGGTCATCAACCAACCCGAGTAGCCCGCGAATTTCTTCCAGGGAGAACCCGAGATCGCGGGACCGCATGACGAATTTCAACCGTCTGACATGTATATCATCATAGCATCGATACCCTTTCGCGGTGCGCGGTGGGTCCGGCATGATGCCGACCGTTTCATAATAGCGTATGGTTTCAAGGTTGCAGCCAGTGGCGCGTGCCAGATCGACGCGCCGGAGTGCTTTCACGCTTCTGTTATCCATTTTCGGCAAAAACCTCTTGAGCCTGTATCAACTACAGACCGTAGAACGGTGGAAAGAACAGAACAAGGGCGATTCGATGGAGCATAGTATTTCAGACGAGAACACCGACCAAATGCGTCAGATCGACGATGACACTGCTAAAGGTTGGGGTGCGACCGGATTTGGTGTTCTCGGCGCATTGGCGATGACCTCGTGCTGCATTCTGCCTCTTGTGCTGGTCAGTTTCGGCGTGACTGGCGTCTTCATCGCTCAGCTTGGGGCGCTCTATGCCTATAAATGGTACACGTTCGCGCTGAGTGCCACGTTTCTCGGGTACGGGTTCTATAAGGCGTACAAGCCGGTGAACCCGGAAGCCTGCGCCGATGGCTCTTGTGCCCGCCCGATCAACCGTACGGTGATGCGGGTGACACTTTGGACCGCCGCCGCAATCGTCGCGATAGCGATGGCCTTTCCCTACATCACGCCCTTCATTCTCAAATTCTGAACAAGGAACAAAATCATGAAACACATACTGTTATCGTCAACGCTGGCCATTGCTGCATTTGCCCCTGCGGCTTTTGCCGAAGAGCGCACCGTCGAGATTGCGGTCGGCGAACTGACCTGCCCCTCCTGTTCGTTTATCGTTGCTAGTTCGATGCGCGGCGTTCCATCGGTCCAGATCGACGACTTCGTTGACGGTCCCGAGTATGGACAGGGCGTTTACAGTGTCACCTTCGACGATGCTGAAACCAGCGTGGAAAACATCATCGATGCTGTGGCGGCAAATGGCTATCCCGCCCAGGCTCTGCCGGACACGGCGTCCTAACCACCGGGAAGTTCGCAATGCGTGACAACTTGATGGGCGGGCTACTGGCTTTCGGAGTTGCGGCTCCGGTCGTGATCGTGTGCTACGGTGGCGGCACAGCTCTTCTTGCTGCGGCGTTCGGCGGCCTCGCAGCGTGGATGTCGGGGCTTGGCTGGATAGCCGTCACACTGGTTGTGGCGCTCGCCTTCCTTGTCGTTCGTGAATTCCGGCGGTCCGCCAGACGCCGCGCCTCGATTTTCAATAATTCTTCAGAAAGAAAGACCGCACCTTGACCCAAAACATTGAGAACCCCGACCGCTTGCTGAAATGGGGGCTGGGCGGCGCAGTCTTTGCGGCCCTGTGCTGCTTCACACCGCTCCTTGTCGTCGTCGTAGCCGGTGTCGGCCTGTCAGCCTTCACCGGCTGGCTCGACTACGCGCTGTTTCCCCTGCTGTTCTTTTGCCTTGCCGTCGTGGCGCAAGCGCTCTGGCTGCGCGCCGGGCACGTGGGGCCCAACCCGAAACTCTGGGCGACGGCGATTGCCGCTGCTCTGTCGATCCTCATCATCTGGATAGAGTTCCGTTTCGCGCTGCGGATTACGGTCGGCGCTTTCGTGGCTGTCGGCGTCTACGCCTTTTTCCTCAATCAAATGAAAACCAAGGGAGCGACACACTGATGATGGGATCTTGCACAGCGATTGGCATGTTCTTCGGAATGCTTGGCATGCTGACACCGCTCATAGCCATTGGTGCGATCATTTATTTGATCGTTGCCAAACGAAAGAACTCCAATTTGGACGAGGCACACTGAAATGAAAGATATCAACAAAAATGACGACGGAAACGGCGGCTATGACCTGATCGCCATAGGGGCCGGATCGGCAGGGTTCTCCGCCGCGATCACGGCTGCTGATGCGGGAAAACGTGTAGCACTTGTCGGACATGGCACCATCGGCGGCACCTGCGTGAACGTCGGCTGTGTGCCGTCCAAGGCGATGATCCGCGCGGCAGAGGCGATCCACGGCGCACACGCGGCCAAGCGGTTCCCCGGTGTGTCCGGGCATGCGCAGGTCGATGACTGGCGCACGCTGATCCAGTCCAAGGACGATCTGGTGGCGACCCTGCGTCAGAAGAAATACGCCGACCTTTTGCCGGAATATGCCGGAGTAGATTATATCGATGATGGTCCCGCGAAACTGATCGAGGGTGGCGTCATTGTCGGCGGTCGCACCCTGACCGCAGCGAAACTGATCATCGCGACCGGCGGTCATCCGGTCCTACCGACGATTGATGGAATTGAGGATATCGGTGCCCTCGATAGTACCAGCTTGCTGGAACTTGAAACTCTGCCGGAAAGCCTGATTTTTATCGGGGCGGGCTACATCGGAGCGGAACTGGCGCAGATGATGAGCCGGATGGGCGTGAAGGTCACGCTGGTGACACGGTCACACCTGCTTCCCGGTGCCGAACCGGAAGTGTCCGAGGCTTTGACCGATGCTTTTGCCGCCGAGGGGATCACCCTGCTGACCGGCCTAAGTTATGTGAACGTCAGACGTGACGCGTCGGGCGTGACCTTGCGGGTTATGCAGGGCGGCGAGCCTGTCGAGGTCACGGCGGATCATATTGTTTCGACCGCAGGTCGGCGTGCCAATACCGACGGTATGGGTCTCGACGAGGTCGGCGTGAAAACCGACGCGCGCGGGTCCATCGTCATCGGCGACGACATGCAGACGTCGGTGCCAGGCATCTATGCGGCGGGCGACGTTACAGACCGCGACCAGTTCGTCTATATGGCAGCCTACGGGGCAAAATTGGCTGTGAAGAACGCCATTCTGGGCGATGATCAGCGCTATGACAATTCTGACATGCCCTGGGTCGTGTTCTCCGATCCGCAGGTCGCGGGTGTCGGGCTGAGCGAACAACAGGCGCGGGACGCAGGGTTCGACGTGAAGACATCGGTTGTGCCGCTTGATCAGGTGCCGCGCGCTTTGGCCGCCCGCGACACACGTGGTTTGATCAAGCTTGTGGCGGATCGGGCTACAGATAAGCTGCTGGGTGGCCAGATCATCGCGCCCAAAGGGTCCGACACGATCCAGACGCTGGTCATGGCGTTGAAGTTCGGTATGACGACCAAAGACCTCGGCGCAACGATCTTTCCCTATCTGACGACCGTCGAGGGCCTCAAGCTTGCAGCCCAGACTTTCGATATGGACGTGGCAAAGCTCAGCTGTTGTGCAGGGTAAGACGATAAATTGAGGACCAAGATATGAGTGAAACGTATGACCTGATCGTTATCGGGGCGGGTATGGCCGGTGTTGCGGCAGCGAACAAATGCGGTGCGGCAGACTGGCGCGTGGCCATCGTGGATGCGCTGCCCTACGGCGGCACCTGCGCCTTGCGGGGCTGCGACCCCAAGAAAATCCTGCGGCGTGGCGCTGAAATCGTCGATGCCGCACGGCTGATGGACGGCAAAGGGATCGATCCCAGCGGGCTGAAGATCAACTGGTCGGATCTGATGGCCCACAAGCGCGGCTTTACCGACCCGGTGCCGGACAAGATGGAGAAGGGTCTGATCGGAAACGGCGTCGAGACGCTGCACGGTGCCGCGCGGTTCACCGATGCTGATACGCTCGAAGTTGACGGGCAGCGCTATCAGTCGCAGCGCTTCCTTGTCGCTGCCGGAGCGATCCCGAAACCTGTCACCTTCGCGGGTGCCGATCTGATGATCGACAGCACGGATTTTCTCAACCTCGAAGCCTTGCCCAAACGTATCCTGTTTGTCGGGGGTGGGTTCGTGTCCTTCGAGTTCGCGCACATTGCTGCGCGGGCAGGTTCCGCGCCGGTCATTGTGGATCGGGGCGCAAGACCGCTGAACTCCTTTGACCCCGATCTGGTCGAGATGCTCATCGAGCGCAGCGCAATTGTCGGTGTGGACTTGCAACGCGAAACCGAGATCGTCTCGATAACCGCATCCGGTGCGGGTTTTGCCGTTGAAGTGAAGACAGGCGAAAACACAGCGACCATCGAGACCGATCTGGTCGTACACGGTGCGGGCCGCATCGCCGCCCTTGCCGATTTGAACCTTGAGGCCGCCGGTGTCGCGTATGGCGACAAGGGCATCATCGTGGCACCCCACCTGCAAAGCACGACCAACAGCGCAGTCTTCGCCGCCGGGGATTCCGCCGATACCAAGGGAATGCCGCTGACGCCTGTTGCCGTGATCGAGGGCAAAGTCGCGGCCTCGAACATGCTCAAGAATACCCAGACCGCGCCGGACTACGGAGGCATCCCGACAGCAGTGTTCACTGTGCCTGAACTGGCCCGCGTCGGAATGTTGGAGGCTGAGGCCAAGGAGGCCGGTCACGATGTCGATGTTCGTTTCACTGACACGGGTGGCTGGTACTCGAATTATCGGATCGGTGAAAAATCCGCTGCTGCAAAGGTGTTGGTGGATAAGTCGAGCAGCAAGATACTCGGCGCACACCTGTTCGGGCCAGAGTATGGGGAGTTGATCAACTTCTTCGGGTTGGCGATCAAATTGCAACTGACGGCCAAGCAGCTCAAGTCGATGACAGCCGCCTATCCAAGCGTCGGGTCAGATTTGGGATCTCTCTTGTAGTGGCCGTTTTGTAAAGGAGACATTCAGGGCAACGGCATGAATGTTTGCAATGTCCCGCATCTCGGTCGTTGCTGCAAGCTGCAGCGAATGACTGGTCCAGGATCCGGTGACCGCTGTCCCGGGAGCATCGTCGCCCGACCTGGTTGTGGCCCAACCTGCTAAGGCTTTCTCACTACCCCGCTCAATCACGCCGCCTTCGGGTGTCTCTGACCGTTTCGACAGCGGTCGAACACACCTCAACTGCGGCGTAATCCATTTTTCGCAAGCACTTGAAAAGGCGTGCCTTTTTGAATGCGTCTCGATTTGGGTGAAGGGCGGGTGAAAGGAGACGCGGGGCGTTCGGAGACCAATTTCGGGCCAACGGCCAATCTCCGAAAGTCGGATGGCTCCGCTAAACCCCTTTGAAACAAAAAGAAAAAAGGCCCGCGCTGGGGCCTCGTCTCGGGTTCGCGAATGGTTTGTGGCGGAGACGATGGGATTCGAACCCACGAGACGGTTTCCCGTCTACTCCCTTAGCAGGGGAGCGCCTTCGACCACTCGGCCACGTCTCCGCCGACCCGTCTAACGACATGGGCGCGCAGGGGCAAGGGGGGAAATCGCGTGAAATGCGATGGGGTATGGGCAAAGCCCTTGCCGCGTGCGTGGCGACAGACATAAGCTGATCCTGCTAAACTGGGTTTTATCGGGGTATCGCTTGTGAAGGCTTGGGAAGATTTGGTCGGGGGCGAGCTGACGCCCGCTGAGGTGAAGTTGATCGAGGCGTGCCTTGCAGGGCAGCCATGCGTTCTTGGCGAAAACAGGCCTGATAAGGCATCCGAAGACCGCGAAATCCGCGCACCCATCCTCAAGGCGCTGATCACAGGCGGCCTGCGCGACCAGCCGACCACGGATATCGGGGTGCATCTGGAAGGAGCCTATATCAGCGGCGTTCTCAACCTTTTGATGTGCCGCGCCAAGGGCCTGACAGGTTTGTTCAATTGCCGATTGGACAACGGCATAGACGCTTTTGAGGCCACTTTTGAGGCACTGAATTTGAGTGGGTCTGAGTTCCTTTACTTTATGGGACAGGGGGCACGCATAAGAGGTAATCTTTTTATCACGAGTGCATCCATCAACGGCCAGGTGTCGATATCCGCCGCCACAATCGGGGGCCAACTTGCTTTCGCTGGAACAAGGATAGTTTCCGACACGGGTGTTGCAGTGGCTGGTGAAGGTGTTTCAATCGGAAGCGGGGCATTTTTTCATCACGGGTTCTTCTCACATGGCGAGGTCAACCTAGCCCGATCAACTATTCGCGGAACACTTGAATTTCAGACAGCCAATATTCACAACCCAAATAAAAAAGCGATCAATGCTAGCGGATCGCGGATCACATCAAACGTTCGTTTGGGGGACGGATCAATAATATTGGGCGAGGTCGACTTCAGTGCAGCGAAGATTGAAGGTCAAACATCTGTAGATAATCAAGAGATATACCAATCCCAAAGTTATGCGCTCAACTTCCAATCTGCTCAATTGGGCATGGGTGCTATCGTCAACAATGTAAGCACCGATAAGGAAATATCATTCGCAACCTCGGCTATTGAGGGACAGCTTGGCTTCAGCAACCTGTGGGTTGATCACTATGATGGACGCGCCATAAATCTTCAAAAAGCGGCAGTTAGAAATGATTTAATTATAGGTCCTAATGTAAATATCAATGGTGAAATTCGGCTGATCGGAGCTGACATATCAGGGCAGCTTTCACTGGTAAAACTAAAAGTAAAAAGTAAATGCTACGCTCTGAACATGCAGGATACCCATTGCCGAAATACGTTTATTTTACATGAGTTTTCCTGTGATAATGGGATCATAGACCTAAGTGGCGCTAATGTGGGCACTTTATGCGATGATCTCAAGTCATGGCCCGAAGACGCGCGCGTGATCCTTAACGGGTTCACCTATGATCGGATCAGTGGCGCGCCGACAGATAGCAAGGCGCGGCTTGCGTGGCTGGCGCGTGGGGATCGATTGCGGAATGAATTCTTCCCCCAACCCTATACCCAACTCGCCAAAGTCCTGCGCAATATGGGGCATGAGCGTGGGGCGCGGGATGTTTTGGTGGCGCGGGATCGGAAAATCGCCGCTGAGGAATGGACGCGGGCGTATCAGTCTTTGGACGGCACATGGACAAAAGCATGGGCCAGTCTTGGCGCGGATTTGCGCGCCTATGTCAGCTTCATCTCGCGCCTTTTCTTCGGCTATGGCCACCGTCGGGAGAAGGCCGTTTTGTTGCTTCCTGTGTTCGGGCTGATAGCCGCCGCCCTTGCCCATTGTGCGTGGGAAGCAGGCGATATGGTGCCGAATTCCGATGTGATCCTGACATCCGAAAATTGGGCAGTGGTGTATGAGCCCGATCACCCCGCGATTGCGTGGGGCGAGACACCCGAAGGGCAGTCTTGGGAAAGTTTCTGCAGCCTTGTTTGGGGTTTGGATTTGGTCGTGCCGATCCTTGATTTGGGTCAGACACAGGCTTGGACACCTTCAACCAATCTGGGATTTGCGGGCCAGTTCCTTTGGGTCGCCAAGCCGATTTTGACAATTCTCGGCTGGATCGTCCTTGCCATCGCCGCCGCAGGGGTCACGGACGTAGCGCGGCGGGATTAGGCGTTGAAGAGGAAATGCAGCACATCGCCATCTTTGACGATATAGCTTTTGCCTTCGACCCGCATTTTGCCTGCGTCCTTGGCCGCAACCTCGCCGCCCAAGGTGACGTAATCCTCATAGGCGATGGTTTCGGCGCGGATGAAGCCGCGCTCGAAATCGCCATGGATCACGCCCGCGGCTTGTGGCGCGGCAGTGCCGTGGCGGATCGTCCATGCGCGGGCCTCTTTCGGGCCAACGGTGAAATAGGTTTCCAATGCCAGAAGGTCATAGCCCGCGCGAATAAGGCGGTCGAGACCTGCCTCCTCTAGACCCATTTCGCCCAAGAACACGGCAGCATCCTCGGCGGGCAATTGGCTGATTTCTTCCTCAATCGCGGCTGAGATAACGACCGAAGCCGCCCCTTGCGCCTTGGCCATCTCCTCAACCCGCGCGGAGAGGTCATTGCCTGTGGCGGCAGAGGCCTCGTCCACATTGCAAACATATAGCACGGGCTTGGTGGTCAGCAGTTGCAACATCTTCCACGCTTTCGCGTCATCCTCGGCCACCTCAACCATGCGGGCGGGTTTGCCCTGCTCTAGCATCGCCTGCGCCTCTTTCAAAAGGCGCTCTTGTTGCACCGCCTCTTTGTCGCCACCGCGCACTTTGCGGGTCAGGTTTTGCAGGCGTTTCTCGATGCTTTCGAGATCAGCGAGCATCAGTTCGGTTTCGATGGTCTCAGCATCGGCCACGGGGTCAACGCGGCCTTCCACATGGGTCACATCATCATCAATGAAGCAGCGCAACACTTGGGCGATGGCATCAGTCTCGCGGATATTGGCTAGGAATTGGTTGCCCAACCCCTCGCCCTTAGAGGCCCCGCGCACGAGGCCCGCAATATCGACAAAGGTCATGCGGGTTGGAATGATCTGTTTTGAGCCTGCTATCGCGGCCAATTTCTCTAGGCGTGGGTCAGGCACGGCTACATCGCCCACATTCGGCTCGATGGTGCAAAAGGGGAAATTCGCGGCCTGTGCGGCTGCGGTTTTGGTCAAGGCGTTGAACAGCGTGGATTTCCCAACATTGGGCAGACCCACGATTCCCATTTTGAAACCCATTGCAAGCGACCTCCGTGATGCGCGTTGGCTGCCTTCTAGGGCGAACTGCGCGGCGGGGCAATGGCCCGAACCCGTCAGGCCCCATTGATTTCCGCCGCTATTTGCCGCAAACCCCAAACGAACGATTTCGCGGGAGGCATCTATGACACGGATCGACACCACTTTTGCGCGGCTGGCCCAAGAGGGCAAGAAGGCCTTTGTCGCCTATGTCATGGCGGGCGATCCTGATTACGACACCTCGCTTGAGTTGATCAAAGCCCTGCCTGCGGCGGGTGTGGATATCATCGAATTGGGCCTGCCCTTTACCGATCCAATGGCGGATGGCTCGACCATTCAGCTTGCGGGACAGCGCGCGCTTGAAGGGGGGCAGACCCTCGACAAAACGCTGCAAATGGCGCGTGAGTTGCGCAAAACCGATAATGACACGCCGATTGTGATGATGGGATATTACAACCCGATTTACAGCCGCGGTGTGGATCGCTTTTTGGAGCAAGCCAAAGAGGCGGGCATTGACGGCTTGATCATCGTTGATTTGCCTCCCGAAGAAGACAGCGAGCTGTGCATTCCCGCGCAAAACGCAGGGTTGAATTTCATCCGTCTGGCGACACCGACCAGTGATGACAAACGCCTGCCCAAGCTGTTGGAAAACACATCGGGCTTTATCTACTATGTTTCTATCACAGGCATCACAGGGGCCGCCAATGCGCAGGCGGGTGATGTTGGGCCAGAGGTGGCACGGATCAAATCGCAGACCGATCTGCCCGTGATTGTGGGCTTTGGCATCAAAACGCCTGAGGCCGCCGAAGCGATTGCCGGCGTTGCCGATGGGGCGGTCGTGGGGTCAGCGATTGTCAGCCTGATTGAGCAGGGAAAAACCGTGCCAGAGATCACCGCATTTGTGAAATCCTTGGCCGATGGGGCGCATCGCGCCAAATGATTGCGGGCCTTCGCAAGAATTGGTAAGACTTCCTTACCAGCCTTGCGGAGGAGTGCCACCATGCCCGTCATCACCGAAATCGAAGACCTGCGCCGCTTGCATCAAAAGCGCACGCCAAAGATGTTTTACGATTACGCAGAATCAGGCAGTTGGACAGAGCAGACCTTCCGCGAAAACTCATCCGATTTCGACCTGATCCGCCTCCGCCAAAGGGTGGCGGTCGATATGTCAAACCGCAGCACAGCCTCGACCATGATTGGCCATGATGTGGCGATGCCCGTGGCCTTGGCGCCTGTTGGGCTGACGGGTATGCAGCGCGCTGATGGCGAGATCAAAGCGGCGCGTGCCGCGGAAAAATTTGGCGTGCCTTTCACCCTCTCGACTATGTCGATCTGCTCTATCGAAGATGTGGCGGCACATACCAGCAAACCCTTCTGGTTTCAGGTCTACACGCTCAAAGACGATGATTTCATGACGCGGCTGTTTCAGCGCGCGAAAGACGCTAAATGCTCGGCCATCGTAATTACAGTGGATTTGCAGCTTTTGGGTCAACGTCACAAAGACCTCAAAAACGGGCTGTCAGCCCCGCCCAAATTCACTGTGAAATCCGTGGCTGATATGATGACCAAAGTGCAATGGGGCCTTGAGATGCTCGGCACCAAGCGGCGCTTCTTTGGTAATATTGTGGGTCATGTGGCTGGGATTGATGACCCCTCCTCGCTGAGTGCATGGACGGCGCAAGCCTTTGATCAAAGCCTTGATTGGGAACGCATTAAACAATTCCGCAAAATGTGGGATGGCCCTGTGATCATCAAAGGCATTTTGGATGCCGAAGATGCAAAAATGGCCGCAAAGGTCGGCGCGGATGCCATCGTTGTGTCCAACCATGGCGGGCGTCAATTGGATGGGGCCTTATCCTCAATCCGTATGTTAGAGCCGATTTTGGACGCAGTTGGCGACAAGATCGAAGTGCATCTCGACAGTGGCATTCGCTCTGGTCAGGATGTGCTAAAGGCTTTGGCCATGGGTGCAAAAGGCACCTATATCGGGCGCGCCTTCGTCAACGGGCTTGGCGCCATGGGGGAAGCGGGCGTTACCCGCGCTTTGGAAGTGATCCATAAGGAACTGGACAGCACGATGGCGCTCTGCGGCGAGCGTGATGTGAAGGCCCTTGGACGTCACAACCTGCTCGTTCCGAAAAACTTTAGTGGCGAGTGGGGCTAAACCCCGCTGATGCGCCCCTCTTGCCCGCCACGCGCAGGTGAGAGGGGGCGCAGCGCACGCGCGCAGATCAGCGGGATGATGAGCAAAATCACCGCGATCATGCCAAAAGCCACCCGCAGACTGGCCAATTCTGCCATCCATCCCATTGTTGCAGGGGCGAGCAAAAACCCTGCAAACCCAATGACCGACACGCGGGCGATGATCCGCGTTCTTTCCCCAGACCCTGCAAGTTGCCCCGCCAAACCAAGCGCCAAAGGCGCGATAATCGAGACGCCCAATCCTTGGATCGCAAATCCTGTATAGGCCATCTCGGGCGTCACTGCGAAAGCGGCGATCACCGCCCCTGCCGCCGAAACCAACGCCGCGCGCGAAACCATGCGCAGCGTATCATGCGCTTGCGTGAGAAAATGCCCTGCAAGACGGCCAATCCCCATGGTTAAACCCAACATGAAGGGGCCAATCGCCCCTTCGACAGCCCGCCCGCCGAGCGAGCGTTCAATATGCAAGGCAGACCAACTTTCCATCGCGGCCTCTGACATGAAGCCAAACATCACCACCAATCCAGGCCAGATCACCAAACCTGACCAGAAGGGTGCCAAATCAACGACCTGCTCCATTGCGCAATCCCGCGAAGCACCGACCAAAAAAGATGGGCTGCGCAAAATGGGCAGTGCCAAAGCAACGATGACCCCTAATCCCAAAAACACCTGCAAGGCTGAGGCATCAAATTCCCGCGCCGTGCCTGCGCTCAATGCAGCAAGCGCATAGGCGAAAGAAAACATCGCATGATTAAGTGACATAAGCGGACGCTTATAGGCGGCCTCTGCCTCTGAGACGCGGGCATTGATAATGACATCCGTCAGCCCCGAAGCAGCCCCCGCTAAAACCATCCCAATGCCAAACTCCAAGGGTCGGCTTGCCGCACCCAAAACCGCAAACGACAAGGCCAATAGACCCGCGCCAAGGGGTAGCCCCCATTTGCCCAAATGCCGATCCACCCGCGGCGCCAACCACATTGCGGTGACAAGCCCCAAAGCGGACATCAACAAAAGCGTGCCAAAAAGCCCATCACCTGCCCCAATCTGCGCTTTGATCTGCGGGGCAAGCGCGGCATAAGATCCCCAAAAGATGCCCAAAACCATAAAGCCAAACACGGGCCTCATGGTCAGCGAAAGATCCTGTTTGATTTTGGTGAGCGCATGCATGCTGAAATCGCTACCCCGCCGATTGGAATGGCTCAAGCGATATATGAGCAAAATGGCAGATTTAGCTCTGGTCAAAGGCAGAAAATGCTTGTAAGAGCGCGGCTTCACGGGCCCGACACCCTTGGAGGCGGCCCATAACATATGGAGATATAGCTATGGCTGGTGAGATTCCTGATCTTATCGCCGAGGCACGGACGGGGACAGGCAAGGGGGCCGCTCGTCAAGCTCGCCGTGAAGGCAAAGTGCCCGGTATTTTGTATGGCGGTGGGGCTGACCCTCTTGCGATTCAAATCCCCTTTAACCAATTGCTCAAGCGCCTGAAAGAAGGCCGCTTCCTCTCGACTCTGTTCAACCTCAAGGTTGAAGGTCAAGAAGATGTGCGCGTCATTTGCCGTGGCGTGCAGCGCGATGTGGTAAAAGATCTGCCGACCCATGTTGATTTGATGCGCTTGCGCCGCACTTCGCGTGTGAAGCTGTTCATCCCTGTCAACTTCATCAACCACGAAGCCGCACCTGGCATCAAACGCGGTGGCGTTTTGACAGTCGTGCGCGCCGAGGTTGAGCTTTCGGTGATTGCAGGTGACATCCCTGAAGGGATCACTGTTGACCTGACAGGCCGCGGCATTGGCGATGTAATCCACATCTCTGACGTCACCCTGCCAGAAGGCGTTAAGCCAACAATCGACCGCGATTTCGTGATCGCCAATATCACCGCCCCATCGGGTCTGGTAAGTGCAGATAACGAAGCCGCTGCTGAAGGCGAAGAAGAAGCAGCCGAGTAATCAGGCCGATCTTCTGACGAATTGATAAAGGCGCGAAGATTTCTTCGCGCCTTTATTTTATCAGACACCACCCTTTTACGGGACGGGCAATCGGGGTATCACAGCAGCTATGAAACTTTGGGTTGGTCTTGGAAATCCCGGCGCGAAATATAGCCAGAACCGTCACAATATAGGGTTCATGGCCTTAGATCATATTGCTGCAGATCATGGGTTCTCTCCGTGGCGCAGCAAATTTCAAGGCCAAATCTGCGAAGGGATTTTGGGCGGCCAAAAGGTGATCTTGCTCAAGCCAGAAACCTATATGAACCGCTCGGGGCAATCCGTGGGCGAGGCAATGCGGTTTTTTAAACTGACCGCGCAAGATGTCACAGTTTTTCATGACGAGCTTGACCTTGCCCCATCGAAACTTCGGCTTAAGTCGTCCGGGGGGCATGCAGGGCATAATGGTCTGCGGTCGCTACACGAGCACATTGGTGAGGCTTATCACCGTGTGCGGCTTGGTATTGGCCATCCAGGCCACAAGGACCGGGTCGCGGCCTATGTTCTGTCTGATTTTTCCAAGGCCGATCAGTCTTGGCTAGACCTGATGTTGCGGGGCATCTCGAATGGGGCCAAAGCGCTTGCCGAGGATAATGGCGCGCAGTTCCAAAATGCAGTGGCCTTACAAACCACCACACCCGCCCGCGAAACAGCGCCGAGGCACAAATCACGCGACACGGCCCCACCCCCTGCGGAGGCCGTAGAGACACCGCAAGACAGCCGAAGCCCGTTACAAAAGCTGGTTGATCGGTTTCGATAAACATTTAGCGCCTTGGGTGTTCCTATCCCTCTCTCGCAACACCTTTGGCGCGTATGAGGATAGATGATGGATGAAAGCGTAAATGTATTTGGTGCGCCGCTGCAAAGCTGCGGCCGCGATCCAATGACGGGCTTCTTTCGCAACGGGTGCTGCGACACCAGCGATGATGATTTCGGCGCGCATACTGTCTGCGCGGTCATGACCCGCGAATTTCTGGCCTTTTCAAAATATGTGGGCAATGACTTAACCACGCCCCGCCCCGAATATGGATTTCTTGGCTTAAAGGAGGGCGATCGCTGGTGCCTATGCGCCTCGCGGTTCCTACAGGCCCATGAAGAGGGCGTTGCGCCAAAGGTGAACCTGCACGCAACCCATATGCGTGCGCTCGAAATCATTCCGCTGACCGTATTGGAATTGCACCAAATCGAGTGACACCCGAACCGATGGTTTAGGCGCAGAGCGGGCATAAATGGAGAGAGATGCGGGGATTAGCCCTGCATCTCCCATCCCAAGGCACGGGCCACTGTGAAGATATCTTTATCACCGCGACCACACATATTCATGCAGATCAAATGATCCTTTGGCAGGGTCGGCGCGATTTTCATCACATGCGCCAAAGCATGGCTTGGCTCTAGCGCGGGAATGATGCCCTCTTGGTGGCAGCACAGCTGAAACGCATCCAAAGCTTCGCTATCGGTGATCGAGACATATTCAGCACGGCCAATATCGTGGAGCCATGAATGCTCAGGCCCGATGCCAGGGTAATCCAGCCCCGCCGAAATCGAATGACCCTCAAGGATTTGTCCATCTTCGTCTTGCAGCAAATAGGTGCGGTTGCCATGCAGCACACCCGGACGCCCCCCTGTCAGGCTTGCGCAATGCTCCATCTTGTCATTGACGCCTTTGCCACCTGCCTCAACGCCAATGATCTGCACATCCTTGTCATCCAAGAAGGGGTAAAACAGCCCCATCGCATTTGAACCGCCGCCAATGGCCGCAATGATCGTATCTGGCAAACGGCCTTCGGCGGCCAACATCTGTTCGCGGGCCTCTTTGCCAATAATCGCTTGGAAATCACGCACCATCGCAGGATATGGGTGGGGGCCTGCGACCGTGCCGATGCAGTAGAATGTATCACGCACATTCGTCACCCAGTCGCGCAAGGCATCGTTCATCGCGTCTTTCAAAGTGCCACGCCCTGACGTCACAGGCACAACCTCGGCCCCAAGCAGTTTCATGCGGAACACATTGGGCGCTTGGCGTTCGACATCATGCGCGCCCATATAGACCACGCATTTCAAGCCAAATTTTGCACAGACTGTCGCCGTGGCCACGCCATGCTGGCCCGCACCTGTTTCCGCAATAATCCGTGTCTTTCCCATGCGGCGGGCCAAAATGATCTGACCCAACACATTGTTGATTTTATGCGCGCCCGTATGGTTTAGCTCATCTCGCTTGAGATAGATTTTTGCGCCGCCCAAATGCTCGGTCAGGCGCTCTGCGAAATAGAGGGGGCTCGGACGGCCGACATAATGTGTCCACAAATCATGCATTTCATCCCAGAAGGATTGATCTGTTTTGGCGCGTTCATATTGGGCTTCCAATTCCAAAATCAGCGGCATCAGGGTTTCTGACACAAACCGCCCGCCGAATTGGCCAAAGCGGCCGCTTTCATCAGGGCCAGTCATAAAGCTGTTCAAGATATCATCGGGCATGGAGGCACCTTTTTTCACATTCGACCCACTGCCTAACGCGGGCGCAAGAATTGAGCAAGAGAAAGGGGCAAGGTTTAGCCCCCGTTCACCGCATCGGCAAAAGCATGGATCAGGGTAGGGTCTTTTACCCCTGCCCGACTTTCCACGCCTGATGAAACATCAACCTGCTGCGCGCCTGTCATTTGCACGGCAAGCCGCACATTGTCAGGCGTCAATCCACCCGCCAGCATCCATGGCACAGGCCATCTGCGTCCGGCCAACAACCGCCAGTCAAAAGAAAGACCATTCCCCCCAGGAAGATCAGCGTTTTTCGGCGGCTTGGCATCAATTAGCAATTGATCACTGACCGCCGCGTAATCCGCAATCTGCCCCAAATCATCCGCATCTGCGATACCAATGGCCTTCATCACAGGCAGGCCCGTGCGCACACGGATTTCCGCCACACGGGTAGGTGTTTCATGGCCGTGCAATTGCAAAATATCGAGCGGCACTTCGGCCAGAAGTTGATCGAGAAAGGCATCCTCTGGATCGACCACCAAACCCACCTTGGCCACGCCAACAGGAACGGCAAGCGCCAAGTCACGGGCCTGTGTCAGGCTAACCGCGCGGGGTGATTTTGGGAAAAAGACAAAACCCACATAGCGCGCACCCGCCTCGGCCGCAGCCACAATATCGGCAGGCTGAGAAAGGCCACAAAATTTAATGGAAATGCTCATCAGGGATCAACCAAGCCGCAAGGGCTTGTCATCCTCCAACAAGGCAAGAATGTCATCCTGCCCCTCTTTCGCCCGTGCCTCGCCCTTGAGGGTTTCCAATTCCCGCGACAGGCGTGTCGCATCACGCTTCGCGCGCGATGCATCCACACGATGCCGATGTTCGCGCAGCCATTCCCAAACAAAGCCTAGGACCAACCCTGCGGTAATCGCGCCGAAAATGATCAAGAACAGCGGGAGGGATATAGACACATCCATCCGCAGCCACAGCGCCAAATCGGCAGGCAACAGATGAATCACCACCGGATCGCGATTGGCAATTGCCAGAACAATCAGAACAACCGCGACACAGAGAATGAAACTCAGCTTTACTATTCGGATCACGCCTTACCCTCGCGCAGTTCTCGTTACGAATTCAATCGGTCACGCAGCAATTTGCCCGCCTTGAAGAAGGGAACATGTTTTTCTTCGACTGATACAGTCTCGCCCGTCCGCGGATTGCGGCCCACGCGTGCATCACGCTTTTTTACCGAAAACGCGCCAAAGCCGCGCAATTCGACCCGATCTCCTCGCGCCATGGCTTCGATGATTTCGTCAAAAATTGCTCCCACAATCCGCTCAACATCGCGCTGATAAAGATGCGGATTTTCCTCCGCGAGTTTTTGCACAAGTTCTGATCTTATCATGTCATGCCTCCCCGCAAGCGCATGTGTGTTGCAAAACTGTATAAGCCTTTCATACGCGCCTAGGAACCGAAAAGCAGGATTTTTTTAAGGTTTGGCCGCCAGATGCGCGGATATCAGCCCGCGGGCGAGGAAATTCAGCATATCGCAGAGATGTCACATAGACCTCGCCCTGTGCCGCCCATGACGGACGCTCCGCGTGATTCGTGAAAGCGTTACCGAAAAATGGCGATCCCTGAAGGACTCGAACCCTCAACCTGCTGATTAGAAGTCAGCTGCTCTATCCAGTTGAGCTAAGGGACCGCATGCGGGCTGATTACCCAATCTTGGGGCCTGCGTAAACGGGCAAAGGGGGATGTTGGGTTAATGCGTCCAAACCGTTCGGCGGTTGGTGGCGAAATTCTCGCCATAGCCGCCTGCGCGCACATTAGGCTTGCGCGATTTGGGGCGCAACACCACTGCTTCGATCCCATGGGCGCGGGCGTAATCCTCGGCCGCTTCTTGGCTGTCGAAATAAAGGCGCACTTGCGCTTTCGTATCGCCGCTTGATGTCCACCCCATCAGTGGATCAATCTCGCGCGCGCTTTCAGGAGCAAACTCTAGAACCCAATCCTTGGTTTTTGCAGTGCCCGAGGACATTGCGGTTCTGGCGGGTTTGTAAATGCGCGCGACCATGGCTTGCTCCGTCATTCTATTGGTTCTGAGCGTTCGGGGTATCGCTCAGCCATCAAAACTGGTTCACATATCGGCAAAACGCGCGGAAGTTGCAAGATGAAGATGAGCGCGGGCAGCAGGAAATACCCCAAAATTGAATTGCCGGCCGAGATCTAGGGAGCGAGGGGTGGGTGGTGCGATCCCGACCGACAATCAATTTGCTGCTTGCAAGAAAAAGCTACGGAAATTTTCTCTCGGATGCAATCAAAATTTCTCCTTAAAGTTGTATAAATTTGCGACAAATTGTTCTGAGTTGATTAACTTTTCGGAAACCTCACAGCGCCTCAATGAATGAGCCCTCTATCGCTTGTCCTTGGCGCGCAGCGCGATAGGATAGACCCTGCGCACAGACCATGCGTGTGACCTGTGGAAGGGCCAAAATGCATAACAATTCGCCAAGCTCTATGCCCGATTTGCCACGCGCTGCGTCCCCGCGCGAGGGACGCGCCAATAGCGATCGTTTGGCACGCGAAAAACTCGAAGGCGGCAAGCGCTTTGTGATGCATACCGAGTTTACCCCCGCGGGCGACCAACCTCGCGCGATTGCCGAGCTTGCAGCCGCCGTAACAGATGGGGATCGCAACCAAGTTTTGTTGGGGGCAACTGGCACGGGCAAGACCTTTACCATGGCCAAGGTGATTGAAGAAACACAGCGCCCCGCAATCATACTTGCCCATAACAAGACCTTGGCAGCTCAGCTTTATGGGGAGTTCAAAAACTTTTTCCCCGATAACGCGGTCGAGTATTTCGTCAGCTATTACGATTACTACCAACCCGAGGCCTATGTCCCGCGCACGGACACGTTCATTGAGAAAGAAAGCCAGATCAACGAACAGATTGACCGAATGCGCCATTCCGCCACCCGCGCGCTGTTGGAACGGGACGATGTGATCATCGTGGCATCGGTGTCCTGTATTTACGGCATTGGCTCGGTCGAAACCTATACGGCTATGGCAGTCGATCTGTTCGCAGGACAAGACCATGATCAACGGCAGGTCATGGCCGATTTGGTTGCGCAACAATATCGGCGCAATGATCAGGCGTTTCAGCGCGGCTCATTCCGCGTGCGCGGCGACAGTCTGGAAATTTGGCCCGCGCACCTTGAGGATAGGGCATGGCGTCTCTCGTTTTTTGGCGAGGAACTCGAAGGCATCACCGAATTTGATCCGCTGACGGGTCAAAGCACCGATAAATTCGAAAAAATCCGCATCTACGCCAATTCGCATTACGTCACCCCACGCCCAACCATGCAACAGGCGGTGAAGGCCATCAAAGAAGAATTGCGCCAGCGCTTGGATCATCTTGTGGCTGACGGGAAACTGCTTGAGGCACAGCGCCTTGAACAGCGCACAAATTTCGACATCGAAATGCTTGAGGCCACGGGCGTTTGCAACGGGATTGAGAACTATTCGCGCTATTTGACAGGCCGCGCCCCGGGCGAGCCGCCCCCCACCTTGTTTGAATATATTCCAGATAACGCCATTGTCTTTGCCGATGAATCGCATGTTACGGTGCCGCAGATCGGGGGCATGTATCGCGGGGACTATCGGCGCAAATTTACTTTGGCCGAACACGGGTTCCGCCTGCCCTCTTGCATGGATAACCGACCGCTGAAATTCGAAGAATGGGACGCGATGCGGCCACAATCTATCTTTGTTTCGGCCACCCCTGCTGCTTGGGAATTGGAACAGGCAGGCGGCGTCTTTACCGAACAAGTGATCCGTCCAACGGGCCTGTTAGACCCGCAGATTGAGATCCGGCCAATTGAGACGCAAGTGGATGATCTGTTGGATGAAATCCGCCAAGTCGCGGCCAAAGGCATGCGTGTGCTTGTCACCACATTGACCAAGCGCATGGCCGAAGATTTGACCGAATATCTCCATGAACAAGGCGTGCGCGTGCGCTATATGCATAGCGATATCGACACAATCGAACGGATCGAGATTTTGCGCGATTTGCGCCTTGGCGCCTTTGACGTTCTGATCGGGATCAACCTGTTGCGCGAAGGATTGGACATTCCCGAATGTGGGCTTGTCGCAATTTTGGATGCCGACAAAGAGGGCTTTTTGCGTTCTGAAACCTCGCTCATTCAAACCATCGGACGGGCCGCGCGCAATGCGGATGGCCGTGTCATCATGTATGCTGACCGCATCACAGGCAGCATGGAACGCGCCATTGCGGAAACGGATCGCCGCCGCGCCAAGCAGATCGCTTATAATGAGGAACACGGGATCACCCCCGCGACAGTGAAGAAGAATGTCGAGGATATCTTGGCGGGGCTGTATCAAGGCGATGTGGACATGAGCCGCGTCACCGCAAAGGTCGACAAACCTATGGTCGGTGCAAATCTGGCTGCCCATCTCGATGGGCTGCGCGCGCAGATGCGCAAAGCAGCAGAGAATTTAGAATTCGAAGAGGCCGCGCGCTTGCGCGATGAGGTCAAGCGCCTAGAGGCGGTGGAACTGGCTGTGGCGGATGACCCGCTCGCTCGCCAATCTGCCGTGGATGAAGCGGTCGAGGCGGCAAGCGCCGCAAAAGGGCGCAGCACCGCAGGGAGACCAGGGCAACGGGGCGGGGTCAAGCGCCGCAGATAGGGCGGCACCCTGCGCGCCCTCACGGCCCAAGCTGGCCTTTTGAACCGCGCAGACAAAGGCCTCTGAAACGGCACATCTGCCAATTTTTGTGGATCATCATCCCGCATTCTTGTCGCCCTTGCGCGAAGAATTTGGTAGAAGGAAGCGCATAAGAACAAGAGGCCGCGAGCATGACCCTCACCAGACGCATGATGATGCTAACCACGGGCGCATCCCTGCTTGGCGGGTGCGTCCCAAACCCGTTGGATGGCTTGACCCAAGCAGGTCAAAACTTCTTGCGCCCAACTCCGCCTGATCTGCAACCAACCCCAAATGCGGGCTATGCCCAATGGGTGGCTAATTTCAAATCCCGCGCAGAGGCACGGGGAATACACCCCGTCACCATTTCGCAAGCTTTCCGTGGAACAGGCTATTTGCCAGGTGTCGTGACCCGCGACCGCAATCAGGCAGAATTCTCTCGCAGTTTCGAGGATTATTTGAACCTTGTCGCCTCTGAGGCCAAGGTGACTTCGGGCCGCGCAGCCTATACCAATCAATCGCGCCTCTTGCGCCGCATCGAAGACCAATATGGCGTCCCACGCGAAGTGGTGGCGGCGATTTGGGGCGTTGAAAGCGAGTTTGGCGCAAAGCGCGGGGATATTCCCGTGATCTCAGCCACATCGACCCTTGCCTATGACGGACGGCGCGCGGCCTTTTTCGAGGCGCAGCTTTTTGCTGCTCTGCGGATTTTACAGCAAGGCCATACAACCGCCGAAAACCTCAAAGGATCATGGGCAGGGGCCATGGGGCATACCCAATTCATTCCCACCACCTTTGCGGCGCATGCGGTGGATTTCAATGGTGATGGCAAGAAAGATATTTGGGGCATTGATCCCACAGATGCCTTGGCCTCAACGGCCGCTTATCTGCGCGAAGGCGGCGCATGGCAAAGCCAATTTGGCGTGGGTTGCGAGGTGCGCCTGCCCCAAGGATATTCGGGGCCTTCTGGGCGCGGCGCGCCAAGCACGCTTGCCACTTGGATTGCGCGCGGGGTGGTGCCTGTGGTGACGCCCACCCGCGATTTGGGCAATGCCGCCCTGCTGCTGCCCGCAGGGCCAAACGGGCCTGGGTTCCTCGTTTCACCCAATTTCGGCGCGCTCTTGCGATATAATGCATCGGATAATTACGCGCTTGGGGTCATCTACCTCGCAGGGCGGCTGACTGGGGCGGGGCCTATATCCACGCCATTCCCACCAGATCAATATGGTCTGCTGATTGAAGATCGCCGCGCCATCCAAGAGGGCCTGAAGGCGCGTGGCTATGAGATTGGCACAATTGATGGCGTATTTGGCCGCCAAACCGAAGCCGCCATTCGCGCCTTTGAGGCTGAAAGAGGATGGCCCATCACAGGCCAACCCTCGCAAACCCTGCTGACCGCTTTACGCTAAGGCGTGACTGCGTAAGGCTTGGTAGGCCGCCGCGCAAGCGATATTTGCCAGATTCAAAGAGCGAATATGCGGGGAATACATCGGCAAGGAGACAAGCCGATCCGCATAGGCTGCGATAATCTCAGGAGACAGCCCTGTCGTCTCACGGCCAAAAACCAAATAGGCATCTTGGGGATATTCGACCTCATAGGCCGATTGCGCCCGATCATTTTCAAAGAGAAACAACTGATCCGCGCGCGGCTTGCGCGCTGCGATAAACGCTTCCCAATCATCATATTCTGTCAGGCGCACATGTTTCCAATAATCCAATCCCGCGCGGCGCACTGATTTCTCCGATAGCTCAAACCCATAGGGTCGGATCAAGATCAATTCCATATCCAAGCCCACGCAAGTGCGCCCAATCGTGCCGGTGTTCCCGGGTATCTCAGGTTGGAACAACACGATCTTCATCTGATGCGGGGCTTGGGGGCGCTCAGACATGCTTGCCGACACTCCACCCTGTGGCGTCTTTCAAACGCGCCTCACCTTTGCTGATTGGAAGATCTTCGAGGGCGGATCCCATACTGTCATTCCAACGATTAAGATATCCAAACAGCGCGACAACGGCCATGATCTCGACCACGGCGGCCTCACCCCAATGCGCCTTAAGGCGTGCGCCGATTTCTGGTGTCACCGCGTTTGGCACAAAGGTTGCAGCCTGCGCAAAGGCCAAGGCGGCTTTCTCGGCCTCGGTAAAATGGGGGCTATCTTCAAAGGTGAACACATCGTTCAACCGATCTTCTGACGCGCCAAACCGCTCGGAGGCCAAGATCATATGGGCCTGACAATACAGGCAGCCTGATGCCTGACTGGACACATACCCAAGCAGGCGTTTGAATTCAGGCGTGACCGCGCCGTAATCCGTCATGACCGCCACGTTCAAATCGGTAAAGGCACGCGCGATTGGCGCACGATGTGCCATGGTGCGCACAGAATTTGGGATCACCCCCAACGGCCCTTTGAAAAACTGAACGTGATCTGCCAGATCGCGCTCCATTTCCTCTTCCTCAAGCGGGCGGATCAATGCCATGATGCGGGTCTCCCTTCTTTTCCCTTCGCTGCGCAGACCGTGGCGCGCAGGGGCAAAACTTGCAAGCGAAAGGCGCGGGCCAATGGAAAAAGCGACCAACCCCATACGCCCAACCGATGATGCGGCGCGCGCATTGGCCCGTGGGATATTGGCAGACCATAACTATGCGGCGCTTGGGGTCACAGACCCGCAGACAGGCGCGCCCGCCCTCAGCCGTGTCGCCTATGTCTGGCTGCCTGAGACGGCACAAATTCTTAGTCTTATTTCAGATCTCTCCGCGCATAGTCGCGCCTTGGCAGAGCGGCCAAACTGTGGGCTATTGATCGGCTCTGTGCCTGATCGCGGCGATCCTTTGACCCATCCCCGCCTGAGTTTAGAAACCTATGCCCTGCCCTGTGACAAGGCCGAAAAAAAGGCGGCCTATCTGGCCGCCTATCCCAAAGCAAAGCTCTATTTTGATTTTGGCGATTTCCGTATGGTGGAATTCACCGTCAAAGCCGCGTTTTTAAATGGCGGCTTTGGTCAGGCCTTTCACCTTACCCCCGATGATCTGCGGCCTTAGGGCGTGTCACAGCGCGCGGTCAATTGCACAGTGCCACGCACAGGCTGCGGCCAGTTGAGGCGAATTGAGCCGCGCCCAACCCCATGCCGCGTGGTGGCATAGGGGGTGACGTATTGGACAACATTGGCGCTGTTGCGCAACGGCCCCTCAGGCAGGGCAGAGGCCGCAACCCGCGCCTGACCCTCAAAAGGCAGCCAATCGCGCAAATCCACCTCCCAAACCTGCTGCGGGCTGTTTTCCGTGACGGCAAGCGTCACTGGGTTTTGGGTATCCCGCACAATCCCGTGAAAAGTATTGCCTTGCATCAAGAAATTCTTGGTGCGGCTGCCATCCAACGGCGCGACACTGCTATCCACGGCATCAACACGCTCAAGCGGCGCACCTTGGATATGCTTAAACGAGTTGTCACAGATTGAGAGGGCGTTGATATAATGGCCCGGGCCTTGCGGACGGATCACAAGAAAGCTGAACCAAGGGGCAGAGCGGATCGACATGAAAATATTGTCGTTGATCGTGAGCGCCCCAAAAGACAACTCGCTCGACAGTTCTGGCGCGGGGTCATGTTCATTGATCCACTCAATGGAGCAATTATCGATATAATTGCCGTTCACAGTCGACCGAATATTGATGCCCGTAAAGATCAAACCCGCGCTGCGCACCCCATTTGGCACATCATCGCCTTGGAAAAAGTGATTGCCAGAAATCAGATAGCCCGTCCCCGCAGCGAGCATGAAATGGCGAAATTTCACAACGCGATTGTCACGAATTTTTGCGTCATTTGAGTTGATGTTAATCGCGACACTCACCCGATCCTCAACGCGCTCAGCCTGTTCCTTGGACAGGAATTGGCAGCGTTCTACCTGCAACCCCTGACAGGCCTCACCGGGCGATGTGATGCCGCGATCTTTCGGGCCTGTGAAAAAACAATCCTGAACCTGCACCACCAAACCATCAATCGGCAGCATGATGGCACTTGCACGATCAGCACAGAGAAACTCGATGTCGGTGATGACAAAGCGTTGCAGGTTTTGAAATCCAGAAAAATCCAACAGATATTTGAAGCGCCGAAACCCGTAGCTTTGGGTTTGGGGCGGCACGCCCAAAGGCAGCGAAAGCGTGATCGTGCCCGCCGCGATATCGCGCGCGCGCACATAAACCTCGCGCCCGACTCCGACCGCGCCCGTGACCAATGATCCAACGGGGATTTGCGCCACATTGGCAATATTGGTCAGCTTGCGCGGGTCATTCACCGACCATTGCGCCGTGGCTACCACAAAATCATCATCCCATGCAGGGGAATTGTCAGGGGTCAATTGCCCATTCCGTAGAACGCGGCGGTTGGCATAGGTGGTGCGGTTGCCAACGGCGGCTTGAACATCCAAAGGCTCGGTCAGGATCACGCGGCGGGCATTGAGATCGAACCCTTCGAAATCCGATTGGTTGAGCAAGGTCTGTATCCCCTTGCGCAAGCCCAGTTCTGCATCCCCAAAAGCATCCGCATAGCCATTAAGATCAAAATTCTGGTTCAGCGCCAAGCGCGCAGCATCAGGCATCACAACCCGCCCCTCGAAGCGCACCCGCGCATCAAGCCCAAGTGTTGAGCCGATAAAATAAACCCCCGCAGGCACGAGGATCTCGCGCCCCTGTGCGGCTTGATCAGCCGCAGCAAAGGCGGCGCGGCTATCCGTGATCCCATCACCAATGGCGCCAAAATCGGTGACATCAACCCAATCCATCAACTCGCGATAATAAATATCGGTCGCATCTGTGATCTCGATATCCTCGATCCGAAACACACCGCCGTTATCACCGATGATATCAATCCCAAAATGGCCAAACACGGCAGAACCGCCCCAAACCATATCCACGCCTGTGCGCGCGCCCACACCCACAATGGCAGATAGCTCGACAACTTCGCCGAATGTGTCCACGGCACGGCTGGGGCCAAATTGGGCGACCCCCGCGATATTGGTATTGGCCGAGCTGCCCGCCCAAGCGCCAATACGCGCCACCGCAGCCGTTCCAGAGATCAGTTTGATCCGCGCGCGGATTTGCAAATAGAGGCCCGCCCGAATGGGTGTTGCCCCCGTGAACCGCAGGCGCGTGGTGCTTTCAATTTTTACGATTTCCAGACAGGTGCCGAAATCTGCATCAGCCGCCACAAGGGCCGCATTGGCGGCGGTGGCATAGGTGTCTTGGTTCGGGCGCCCATCTTCGCGCGACCATTGCGCCAGACCTTCGGCAAAAGCGGGCGGCATAAGTTGCAGGCCTTCGGTGATCACTTGGTTCATGGAACCCCCATTTTTTGTGGAGTTCCGCCAAGACCCTACAAAGCGCATATCCCGCAAAGCCCTGAACGGAACCTCGCAGAATGTAAAATATTGGTTTGATAGATGCGTTGCGGAGGGGTTCTACGTCAAACGTGTTAAAAACGTCTTAATCCTTAGACCGAGGCGGGCGGCTGCGGCATGTAATGGACACCATTGATCCGCCAATCACCCGCAATCTCGACCATTTCGTAAATCAAAAGATGGCTTTGCCCATCGCGATCAATCACTTCGACCTGCTGAAAAACGCCAGTTTGGGTCATACGCGCCGTACCAAACCGATAGGTCAGCGGATGCCACACCATGGGATAACCTTGCTCGACCATGCGGGCAAATTGATCCTGATCGCCAAATAAATTTTGAATAAGGGGGCTTGCATAGCTCCATGCGCGGGGGATGTCTTGGGCGCGAAAGGCTTCAAGCTGGGCGGCAATAGTCGCTTCAACGCGATTATCAATCTCAGGTGCAGACTGCGCCAGCGCCGCGCGCGGCGTACCGGCCAAGCCCACCCCCAGAACCAAAATCAAAGTGATGACATAATGACGGATCACGCCTGATGACCTTTGACCTCTACCCCTTGCTGGCAAGAGGTAGGGGACAAAAAGTAAAGGTCAATTGCGCCTCATGCCGCCAAATCGCCGCGCAATCCTGCCTCGATCAGCGCGATTGTCTCGTTCACACCATAAAGCGCGATGAACCCGCCAAAGCGCGGGCCTTGGCTTGCGCCCATCAACACCTCATAAAGTGCGCGGAACCAATCGCGCAGCGGCTCGAACCCGTGATCTTTGCCAACCGAAAAGACAAGCGTTTGCAGCGCCTCATCTTCAATCGGCCCATCATAGACCTTGAGCCGCGCAGCAAGATCCTCAAGGGCAGCGCGCTCTGTGTCATTAGGCAGACGGAAAGTTTTTTCTGGCTTCACAAAATCATTGTAATACCGCACCGCAAAACCCGCCGCTTGATCCATATCTGGATTGGTTTCAGGCGAGGCATCAGGCGCATAACGGCGGATGAACCCCCATAGGGTTTCCTTGTCTTCCGCCCCAGCCACAGAGGCCAGATTGAGCAACATCGCAAAACTGACCACCATATCGGAGGCAGGCACAGTGCCGTTATGAATGTGATGCACAGGGTTGGATAATTTCTGCGCCCAGTCCTGATCAGGATAAGCCCGCAATTGTTGGTGATATTCATCCACGGCCTTGGGGATCACATCAAAATAAAGCCGCTTGGCGGTTTTGGGTTTGCCAAACATAAAATAGCTCAGGGACTCGGTCGAGGCGTAGCTGAGCCATTCATCAATCGAAATCCCGTTGCCAGACGATTTCGAGATTTTCTGCCCCGTCTCATCCAAGAACAATTCATAGGTGAAATGATGCGGCGCAGGCGTGCCTAAGATTTCACAAATCGCGTCATAAATCGGCGTGTTTGTGGAATGGTCTTTGCCATACATTTCGAAATCAACGCCCAACGCCGCCCAGCGCGCGCCAAAATCAGGCTTCCACTGCAATTTGCAATTGCCGCCCGTCACGGGCAGCGTCCATTCACGCCCATCCTCATCATCAAAGGTGATCGTATGGTTCTGCGCATTCACCTCTTTCATCGGCACATACAGCACGCGGCCCGTTTCAGGGTGGATCGGCAAGAAGATGGAGTAGGTCTGTTGGCGTTCTTCGCGCAACGATTTCAACATCACCTTCATGATATCGTCATAGCGCTCCGCAGCACGCTTTAGAACGGTATCAAACTGGCCTGACCGATAGAATTCGGTCGCCGAATAAAACTCATATTCAAAACCAAATGTATCGAGAAACCGCCGCAGCATGGCGTTGTTATGGTCGCCAAAACTGTCAAATTCTTCGAACGGATCAGGCACAGATGTCAGCGGCTTTTGCAGATGCTCACGCAGCATGTCTTGGTTAGGTACATTGCCCGGAACCTTCCGCATCCCATCAAGATCGTCCGAAAAACAAATGAGTCGCGTTGGAATGTCGCTGATCGCTTCAAAGGCGCGGCGGATCATTGTGGTGCGAAGCACCTCGCCAAATGTGCCGATATGTGGCAAGCCACTGGGGCCGTAGCCCGTTTCAAACAGCACATAGCCCTTTTCAGGCGGGGCTTTTTCATACCGTTTCAAAATCGCGCGCGCTTCCTCAAAAGGCCAAGCTTTGGAACTGAGGGCGGCATCACGAAAATCAGACATTTGGCTTCATCCATCACAAGCGCGGCATCGGGTGGCCGCATTGCCCCTGCACCTATTGCGGCAACCGAGCGGGGTCAATAATCTAAACCCAAAACAGAACCCTGAAAGGATCCCGCATGAGCTCTGAAACCTCCCTTTCTGCGCAAGACGCGCTTGTTGCGCTCATGATGGCAGTCTCGCTCTCGGATGAGTCAGTCGGCACCGCTGAGCTGGTCACCATCGAGGCCTTAGTGAATAACTTGCCCGTCTTTGCCAATTACGATGCAGATCGGATGCAAAATGTCTCAAAAACTGTGTTCGACCTGTTCGAAGAGGAAGATGGCTTGGATGCGCTGTTTGGACTAGTGAACCAAGCCTTGCCAGAAAAGCTCCATGAAACTGCATATGCACTGTGCTGCGATGTGGCCGCCGCAGATGGGTTATTGGGGCAAACGGAACTGCGTATGCTGATGGAAATCCGCTATCAATTGGACATTGATCGTCTTGCGGCGGCAGCGATTGAACGCGGTGCACGCGCGCGGCATATTACACTTTAAGGCGGCAATTTTTGCCGCGATTCGATGGCGGCACCATGAAACCACAAATCCTAAGCACGTGGCCGGGCTACACGGCAGCGGCAGCAACGCGTGACGTTTTTGCAGGCGTCACTGTGGCGATGGTGGCCATCCCCCTGTGTCTTGCGATTGCGATTGCCTCGGGTGCAGAACCCATTCATGGGCTGATCACCGCGATTGTGGGCGGGTTCCTCATTTCCGCCCTTGGCGGCAGCCATGTGCAAATTGGCGGGCCAACAGGCGCTTTCATCGTTGTGGTCTATGATGTCATCTCTCAACATGGAATGGATGGCTTGGTATTGGCCACGCTGATCGCGGGCGTGATCCTATCGCTCGCTGCACTATTTCGCGCAGGCAGCCTCATCGCGCATGTGCCAGAACCCGTGATCAACGGATTTACCGTTGGCATTGCGGTGATTATCGCCACAAGCCAACTGCCCGATTTTTTGGGAATTCCCTTAAATGATGCGCCCGCGCATTTTTTGGGAAAACTGGCCGCTATTTGGCAGGCGCGTGATCAAATCGCGCTGCCAAGCTTTGCGATTGGCCTTGCAACCATGGCGGCCATCGTCCTGTTGCGGCGGTTCTTTCCACGCTTCCCGGGCTTGATTTTAGCTGTCTCGGGGGCGTCTGGACTGGCGTTTACGTCCCTACCTGATGTGGCCACAATCGGCAGTCGCTTTGGCGCATTACCCACCGAATTCCCGTGGCCGACCCTGCCGCAGATCACCTATGAGCGCGTATTGGAATTGCTGCCCTCTGCCCTCATCATCGCCTTTCTGGCAGGGATAGAGTCGCTTCTATCGGCTATGGTCGCAGATCGGATGACCAAGAATGTGCATCGCCCAAATGCAGAATTGATGTCGCAAGGTGTCGCCAATCTGGCATGTGCGGCCTTTGGATCGCTTCCCGCAACGGGTGCAATTGCACGCACGGCGACCAATATTCGCGCAGGCGGCACAACCCCTGTTGCGGGGATGGTGCATGCGGGGGTCATCTTGTTGGTCTTTCTTTTTGCAGCGCCTTTGGCAAATTACTTGGCCCTGCCCGCTTTGGGTGGGCTTCTGTTGCTGACGGCTTGGAATATGTCCGAACCGCATCATTGGCGCAGCTATGTAACAGCGGGGCCCGTCTCTGATCGTGGCCTCTTTGTGCTGACGTTGGTTTTGACAGTCTTCACGGATCTGACTGTTGCAATCGCCACGGGTGTGGCCATCGGCCTTGCGCTGAGACTGAAGCGGCGCAAAGTTCCGCCGCAAGATTGGACGCCGCCTGATCGGTAAATGTCACCCAAAGCCGCGCAGCCATGACACCAGCATATCATTTTGCAATGTGCGGGCGCGACCAATCCATGTCCGCCCACCGGGGGGGCGGTCGCGCTCATCAGGGCCAAGCGCCGCACGGCGGGGCAAATCTGCATTAAAAATAGCGAAGGCCAAGGGCCGATTGGGGCCCTCGATATAGCCAGTTAAGGTCGAGACAAAATTCAACGTTCCCGTCTTCGTCACAATCTCGGCCGTGCCAATTTGGGCTTGCATCTCGTCATTCACGCGATGCGCCCGCAACAGGTTTCGCAAGCGCCCCCTTGGCCCCGCCGCAACCAAAGCCTGCACCATTTGCACAGGCGTCATCTGGCTTGAATCCTGCAAGCCAGAATGATCATATAACTCAGCCCGCCCCGACACATAGCGCCCTTCAAGCCGTGCCGCCATGTGATCGGCAGATTGGCGCAAACTTGGATTGGCCGCCCCCGTTAGGGTCTGTGTTGCGCGCAATCCTACAACCTCAGCCGTGAGATTTGTCGAATAGCGCAGCATAGAGCGCAGCATCGCATCAAGGGGCGCGCTTGAAATTTCCGAAAGAACCACAGCCTCAGACGGCACGGCCGTTGCGCGCTGCACCCTGCTCAGCACGATGCCAGAGGATCGCGCAAGCGAGGCAAAAACTTCGCCCACATAGGCGGCTGTATTGCGCACAGGCAACCAGCGCCCCCCATCACCCGTAAGGGCAGATCTGGCCACTGACCAGCCCTCGCGCGCCGTTGCCGTTTCCGCGCGGTAGTCCAAAACAGGGGCCGCGCGATCCACGACCGACAAGCCAATTCCCAAAACCGCAGGGCGCAAGTCATCCGCGCGTGCATCAAGCCCAACCTGTAGGCCATTCGCTCCCTGCTCCCATGCCAGATAGACCCTGTTGAAATTCAAGTTCAGACCCGAGATTGCAGGATTATACCCCGCATAATCGGCCTGTGTCACATCGATGAGCGGAATGGACGGCAGGGATGTATCCACGAGGTGCAGCGCGCCTGTCACCTCGCGCAGACCTATGTCGCGCAGGCCCGTGACCAGCGTGGCAAGCCCCGTGGTGTCCAAATGGGGATCCCCCTCGCCATACAGCCAAAGATCCCCTTCAAGCCGCCCGTTTCGCAAATTTCCCGTGGCCAAAACCCGCGTTGCAAATCGATATCCTGCCCCAAGGGCGTCCAACGCGTAAAGCGTGGTTAAAACCTTCATCGTGCTTGCGGGGGGCAAGTTTGTGCTGGCGTTATGGCCCTGTAATATCTCGCCCGTGCGCGCATCGGCCACAACAGCCGCCACCGTGCCTTGATAGGGGCTTGCGGCAATAAGGGTCTCAAGACCAGTGGCCCCTGCGGGGGTGGGCGCGGTCGGACGCGGCATCGGCACGAGGGAAGACAACGGGGCCTGCCCATAGGCCGCGCTTGCCGCAGTCGAGATACCACCCGCCAAAACCCCGCGCCGCGTGATCATCTGCCCACCTCGTTATCCCTTGCCAATCTTGCCGCACAGTAAGCCAAGCCCGAACGGGTTTCTCAAGACCATACACCCGCTGCGCGCAATTGCGATGAACTTTCACTGCGCAAAGGTAGGGTGAGATAAGTCCAAGCTGGGGCTTCGTACTCGGCCAAGTCATAGGCCAATTCAGGCGCCACCCGCGCGGCATCGTAGGCGCGCGCAGCTTTCGAGAAGCGGGCAGGCAACCCCGCTTGCGGGCGCGCAAAAACAGCAATCGGTAGGCTTGAGATGATCTCCTGCCAATCCTGCCACAGGTGAAACTGGGCCAAATTATCAGCCCCCATCATCCACACAAACCGCAGCTTTGGATAAAGCGCCTGCATTTGTCGCAATGTCTGCGCGGTAAACCTTGTGCCAAGCTGCGCCTCAATGCCCGTGACCCGCAGTTTCGGATGGCCCGCTTGCAAGGCCCGCGCGGCGTTGATCCGCGCATCAAGGGGCGCAGGCCCGCGAGATTTCAACGGATTACCTGGGCTGACCAACCACCAAACCTGATCCAACCGCAGCCGCTTGAGCGCCTCACGACTGATATGCAAATGCCCCGCATGTGGCGGATCAAACGAACCACCAAAGAGGCCAATGCGTGCAGCCTCAGGGGCAAAAGGCAAGGTGTGGCGAAACACAGGGTAAACTTCCACGACAAATCAGACGTTCACCTTCGCCTCTATCACGAAGCAAAGCCGCAAGGAAAGCAGGCGAACTGATTGCCGAAAGCAGCCATCCCCATTAGAAGAGGAAAAAATCCACTCTCAAAGGACAACGCACGCATGGCCTCCTATCAATATGTCTACCACATGGACGGTGTCTCTAAGACCTATCCTGGTGGCAAGAAATGCTTCGAGAATATCCGCCTCAGCTTCTTGCCCGGTGTGAAAATCGGTGTGGTCGGTGTCAACGGCGCAGGTAAATCCACATTGCTGCGGATTATGGCGGGCTGGGACAAGGACTTCTCTGGCGAGGCATGGGCCGCGCAAGGCGCAAAGGTGGGCTATCTGCCCCAAGAGCCGCAACTCGATGAAACCCTCACAGTGCGCGAAAACGTAATGTTGGGTGTGGCCGAGAAAAAAGCCAAGCTTGATCGCTTTAACGAATTGGCCATGAACTATTCGGATGAAACCGCCGATGAAATGGCAGCGTTGCAAGATGAGATTGACAGCAACAACCTGTGGGATCTCGACAGCCAGATAGATGTGGCCATGGAGGCCTTGCGCTGCCCGCCCGATGAGGCAATGCCAGAGCATCTTTCAGGCGGGGAACGCCGCCGCGTGGCGCTGTGCAAATTGCTGCTTGAAGCGCCTGATATGCTGCTGTTGGACGAACCGACCAACCACTTGGACGCGGAAACCATCGCTTGGTTGCAGCAGCATTTGATCGACTACAAAGGCACGATTTTGATCGTCACCCATGACCGTTACTTTTTGGACGACATCACGGGCTGGATTCTCGAACTCGACCGCGGCCGCGGCATTCCATACGAAGGCAATTACTCAAGCTGGTTGGAGCAAAAAGCCAAGCGCCTCGAGCAAGAAGCCCGCGAGGATAAATCACGCCAGAAAACCCTTGAGCGCGAATTGGAATGGATCAGACAGGGCGCAAAGGCGCGTCAGGCCAAGCAAAAGGCCCGTATCAACGCCTATGAAGAATTGGCGGGCCAATCAGAGCGCGATAAAATCAGCCGCGCGCAGATCGTCATCCCCAATGGCCCTCGCTTGGGTCAAAAGGTGATCGAAATCGAAAACCTGACCAAGGCCTATGGCGACAAGCTGCTCATTGAAGATCTCAGCTTTAGCTTGCCTCCTGGCGGGATCGTGGGCGTGATCGGGCCAAACGGCGCGGGTAAATCCACGCTGTTTCGAATGCTGACGGGCCAAGAAGGGCCTGACGCGGGCACGCTTGAATATGGCGATACGGTCAAGCTGTCCTATGTCGACCAATCCCGCGATGCACTGGATCCAGAAAAAACAGTTTGGGAGGAGGTTTCGGGCGGGGCCGAGATCATCGAACTGGGCGATGCCACGATGAACAGCCGCGCTTATTGCTCGGCCTTCAACTTCAAAGGCGGGGATCAGCAAAAGAAAGTGGGCCTTTTGTCAGGGGGCGAACGCAACCGCGTGCATATGGCCAAACTTTTGAAATCAGGCGGAAATGTTCTTTTGTTGGACGAACCGACCAACGATTTGGACGTGGAAACCTTGCGCGCGCTCGAAGATGCGCTGACCGATTTCGCAGGCTGCGCCGTGGTGATCAGCCACGACCGCTTCTTCCTTGACCGCATCTGCACCCATATCCTCGCCTTTGAGGGCGAGGCCCATGTGGAATGGTTCGAAGGCGCCTTCTCCGATTACGAAGAAGACAAAAAACGCCGCCTCGGGCCAGATGCGCTTGAGCCGAAACGGGTGAAATACAAGAAATTCGCGCGGTGAGATAAAAAAGTCGCCCCATTCGGGGCGGCTTTCTCTCGGATAAATTCTGGCGCTGAACCCGAAGGCTGCATCCATTTTGAACTCCGTGAGCGCAGACCCCAAACTCGCCAATCTTAAGAAACACGATATGAGTTCCTAGATTTCCCAAACCTGAGCTCTGGTTTACTCCCCCAATTCCTTTATCTTATCGGCAACTGGTTCAGGGAGCACCGCCCATGCCCAAGATGAAGTTGACCCTTGCAAGTCTGTTCCTTGGCCTATGCCTCGGCCTCCCCGCCCATGCGCAAGATGCGGATGAACAGCAATTCGTCATGGCGCTGATGCACTCCATGAACCGCCATTCCATCACCTATAACCGCGAGGTCTGTGGCTATGTCCTGCGCGATCAAGCGGGGCGCTTGTCCAGTTCGAAATCCAGTTGGGGCGGGCGCGACAGTTGCGCGATGATGGATGCGCCTGCGGGCATGCGGATTATATCCTCTTGGCACACCCATGCGGCTTTTGATCCGCGCTATGACAATGAGGTGCCCTCCACGATTGATGTTGAGGGCGATATGAGCCGTGGCACGAATGGATGGGTCGCCACCCCTGCGGGGCGGTTATGGTTCATTGATGGCGAGACGGGCGTGATGCGTCAGGTCTGCGGCGAGAATTGTCTGCCCGCAGACCCAAATGTTGTCTCAGACCCACATCCCGAAGCGGCCAAAACCTATACGCTCGATCAGCTGTATCGCCGCTTCGGGGGTTAGGGCCTATTCGGCTGCGTCCAGATAATCTGTAACGGGCGGGCAGGTGCAAATCAGATGCCTGTCGCCATAGACATTGTCCACGCGGTTCACGGGCGGCCAATATTTATCAACGCGGAAGGCCCCCGCAGGGAAGCAGCCGACCTCGCGGCTATAGGCGCGCTCCCATGGGCCAACCAAGTCTTCGACCGTGTGAGGCGCATGGCGCAAGGGGCTGTCTTCGGCGGCGATTTTGCCCGCCTCGACATCGGCAATCTCGGCCCGAATGGCGAGCATTGCATCACAGAAGCGGTCAATCTCCGCCTTGGTTTCGCTTTCGGTTGGTTCGACCATCAATGTGCCTGCCACAGGCCAACTCATCGTGGGCGCGTGGAACCCGTTATCCATCAGACGCTTGGCGATATCATCAACTGTCACCCCCGCCTCGGCAAAGGGACGACAATCAAGGATGCATTCATGCGCGATATGCCCGCCCTGCCCCGTGAACAGGATCGGATAGGCATCCGATAGGCGCTTGGCGATGTAATTGGCATTGAGGATTGCGATTTTGGTGGCCTGTGTCAGACCTGCCCCGCCCATCAATTTGATATAGGCATAAGAAATCGGCAAGATCGAAGCCGAACCATAGGGCGCGCCCGACACGGGCCCTTGGTCGCTGTCCAATTCTGGATGTCCCGGCAGATAGGGGGCAAGATGCGCCTTCACGCCAATCGGCCCCATCCCTGGCCCGCCACCACCATGCGGGATGCAGAAGGTTTTGTGCAAATTCAGGTGGCTCACATCTGCCCCGATCTCACCGGGTTTGGACAGGCCCACCATGGCGTTGAGGTTCGCACCATCCAAATAGACTTGCCCCCCATGGGCATGGGTGATCTCACAAATCTCGCGCACCGTGCCTTCAAACACGCCATGGGTGGACGGATAGGTTATCATGCAAGCAGCCAGACGATCACCCGCCGCCTCGGCCTTGGCACGGAAATCTTCAAGATCAACATCGCCGTTTTCCGCAGATTTGACTACAACCACATCCATTCCCGCCATCTGTGCAGAGGCAGGGTTGGTGCCATGCGCGGAAACAGGGATCAAACAGATCTTGCGGTGATGATCGCCGCGCGCCTGATGATAAGCGGCAATGGTCAAAAGGCCTGCATATTCACCTTGCGCACCCGAATTGGGCTGCATCGACATCGCATCATAGCCTGTGATCTCGCACAGATAATCCGACAGGGCCGCCAGCATTTGCGCATAGCCCTCGGCCTGATCTTTTGGCGCAAAAGGGTGCAGCCCACCAAATTCGGGCCATGTGATTGGCATCATCTCGACCGCGGCGTTCAGCTTCATCGTGCAAGAGCCAAGCGGGATCATGGCACGATCCAGCGCCAAGTCACGATCCGACAGGCGGCGCATATACCGCATCATCTCGGATTCCGCGCGGTTCATGTGGAAAATCGGATGGGTGAGATACTCAGTTTCCCGCAAGAGCGCGTCAGGGATAGATGGCGCTTCAACCGCATCCAAAAGCGGTGTGCCGAACGCCTCACAGACCGCGGCCAAATGGGCTTCGGTTGTTACCTCATCCACGGAAATGCCAATCCGATCTTGGCCAACATCACGTAGGTTGATCCCCCGCGCCACAGCCGCCGCCATGATCCGCGATTGTTTGGCCCCGACCTTGACTGTGATCGTGTCAAAATAGCTTTGCGTCAGCGGCGCAAAGCCGCCCGCCTCGAGACTTTTGGCGAGACGCGCTGCGTGCAAATGCACCCGCTGCGCAATCGCGCGCAATCCGCGTGGGCCGTGAAACACCGCATAAAGCGAGGCCATGACGGCCAAAAGCGCCTGCGCGGTGCAGACATTCGAGGTGGCTTTCTCGCGGCGAATATGCTGCTCGCGCGTCTGCAAGGAGAGGCGATAGGCACGGCGCCCCTGCGCGTCAACCGATACGCCAACAAGCCGACCTGGGATGGCCCGCTTATAGGCCTCGCGACAGGAAAGAAATGCTGCGTGCGGGCCACCATATCCCAGCGGAACACCAAAGCGTTGCGCTGAGCCCACCGCAATATCTGCGCCAATCGCCCCAGGCTCGCGCAGAACTGTAAGGGCCAGCAAATCCGTGCAAACAATCGCCACGGCATTTGCAGCATGCAGGGCCGTAACTTGCGCAGATGGATCATAGAGATCACCGAATGTGCCAGGATATTGGAAAATCGCACCAAAGACCGTGCTTGCGTCCATATCCTTCGGATCGCCCACAATCACCTCAATCCCCAAAGGTTCTGCGCGGCGCTGCATGACGGCAATATTTTGCGGATGGCAATTTTGGTCGATGAAGAAACCACGCGCCTTTGATTTTGCAACGCGCTCGGCCATCACCATCGCTTCGGCGCAGGCGGTGGCCTCATCAAGAAGCGAAGCATTGGCAATCTCAAGCCCCGTTAAGTCAGCAACCATCGTCTGAAAATTGAGCAGGGCCTCAAGGCGGCCTTGGCTGATCTCGGGTTGATAGGGGGTATAGGCCGTATACCAAGCAGGGTTTTCCAAGACATTGCGTTGGATCGCAGGCGGGGTATGGGTGTTGTAATACCCCTGCCCAATCATCGAAACCATGACCTTATTTTTGGCTGCAATCTCGCGCATATGCGCCAGCAATTCCGCCTCAGACATTGCCGCCCATTCAAGTGGCTTGGTCTGACGAATATCCTTCGGCAATGTTTCATCAATCAGCGCATCCAAATCTGGTGCACCGATCACCTCTAACATCTCTGCCATTTCGGCGGGGGAAGGCCCGATATGGCGGCGATTGCCAAAATCGGTCGGATCATAAGTTTCACGCATCCATTTTGTCATGTGTCACACCTGCTCGGGGGGCTTATTCGCCAATGAAATCTTTGTATTCATCCTCGGTCATGTAGGCATCGACCGCAGAGAGATCGTCTACCTTCATCTTAAAGAACCACGCCTCACCGGTGGGATCGTCATTGACCAAAGAGGGGTTATCAACCAAGACGTCATTAACCTCGACAATCTCACCATCCAGCGGGGCCAAGATGTCAGAGGCCGCTTTGACAGATTCAATAACCACCACCTCATCACCCTTCGCGGCTGCAGTCTCAAGCTCTGGCAATTCTACGAAAACCACATCACCCAATTGAGTGGCCGCGTGTTCGGTGATGCCGACCACAACCAGATCACCATCAACCAACAACCATTCATGTTCTTCTGTGAAACGCATTTGGATGTCTCCCTGTCTTATCGTTTGTAGGATGTTTTGAAGAATGGCAGATCAACCTGCCGCATAGGATGTCGTTTGCCGCGCAACTCGCCCCAGATTGGCGCATCTGCATCCGTGTCAGATTGCACCAGCGCCATCGCAATAGGGTGACCTAGGCTTGGGCTAAACCCGCCCGAAGTGATCTCGCCGATTTGTGTTTGGCTTGTCTCTGACAAAAACAGGGGCACGCCGCCGCGCATCGGCGCGCGCCCCTCTGGCACAAGACCGATCCGTTTGCGCGCAGCTTCGCCCGCAAGATGAGAGGCAATGACCCCAACACCCAAATACCCGCCTGCCTTGGCCCCATCGGGGCGGCGTGATTTGGAAATACCCCAAGAGAGGCCAGCCTCAACAGGGGAAATGGTTTCGGAAAGATCGTTGCCATATAGGGGCAGGCCCGCCTCCATCCGTAGACTGTCACGCGCCCCTAAACCAATGGGCGCGACCTCATCCATCGCCAATAATGCGCGGGCGAAGGCATCGCAGACGGCCACAGGCACGGAAATCTCAAACCCATCCTCGCCCGTATAGCCAGAACGGCTCAACCACAGATCCGAACCCTGCCATGTCAATCTGCGCACATCCATAAAGCGCAGTGTCGCCACATCAGGCAGCAGACGCGCAAGCGCGCTTTCGGCCTGTGGCCCCTGCAAAGCCAAAAGGGCACGGTCATTGATGACCTCAAAACCCGCTAAATGTTTCTCAAACAGTGCCAAATCTTCGGCGCGGCGCGCGGCATTGATCACGATAACGAAACAATCTGCGTAGCGCGCGATCATGAAATCATCGACCAAACCGCCCGCCTCATTGGTAAGGAAACCATAGCGCTGGCGGCCTTCTGCGAGGCCTTCAACCTCGATGGGCGCGATCCGCTCAAGTGCCGAAGCTTGATCTAAAGGCAGCCGCACCTGCCCCATATGCGAGACATCAAACAGTCCCGCCTTTTCGCGCGTCCAAAGATGTTCGGCCATCACGCCCGCTGCGTATTGCACGGGCATAGAGTAGCCCGCAAAAGGCACGAATTTTCCGCCTAGCTCTGCGTGAAGCCCATTAAGTGGCAGCTCCAAAAGCCCCGTGGTCATCAACCCTCCAACACCCCGAGATATACCCGGAATCGGTTACGCCGAAAAATCGGCTGTCGATGCCCCCTCTGTCCTTTCGCCTGAGATCGTTATCCCTTCGGCGGATGCGCAATACCGCATCACTCTCCAGAGTTTTCTCACATACAGGTTCTTTTGCCTGAGAGTTTACCGGGGCGGTTGCTCCTTCGGCCTTGTGCAAACGGCACAATGTCTCCCTGCATGTAGTGTTATCATAAGTAATGACGCGCAGAGCATCAAGAACAATCGCACCATTTACGACTATTGCGCCGCAAAAAACGGCAGAACCTTCGCAGAAGCAATTAAAATTGCCCGATTTGGATTTTCTCCGCCTCAAGGCAACTGCGCAAATTACGAGCAATCTCAACCGCCTGCGGCGTATCCCCATGCAGGCAGATTGTATCAATTTGTGTGGGGATGCGGGTTCCATCTTCGGCAATAATCGCGGCCTCCTGCAACATCGCCAAAATGCGTGCCGCGACCTGCTCTGGATCATGGATCACCGCGCCTGCAATTTTGCGATCTTGCAGGCGGGCACTTGGCAAATAGGCCCGATCCGCAAAAATCTCGCGCGCGATTGGGGCACCGATGGCAAGGGCGGCTTCTTCCTGCTCTGTGCAAGCAATCACCATGACGATCAGGTCAGGATCCGCCCGCAACGCCCCTTCATAGGCGGCGCGTGCAAGGGCCGCATCATCAGCGGCCATGTTGGCCAAGGCCCCATGCAATTTGACATGGCGCAAGCGCCCCCCCGCCGCGCGCGCCATCGCTATGGCAGCGCCTGTTTGATAGGTCACCATATTGGCCACCTCTGCATAGCTCATCTGCATTGGGCGCCGTCCAAACCCTTGCAAATCAGGAAACCCCGGATGCGCGCCTAGGCCCACGCCACGCGCCACTGCGGCTGACATAGATTTTAGCATCTGATCGGGATCGCCCGCGTGAAAGCCGCAGGCGATATTGGCCGATGAAATCACATCCATCATCGCCGCATCAGCGCCCATGGGCCAAGGGCCAAAACCTTCGCCCAAATCGGCATTTAGATCGACCTTCATCCCTCGTCCTCCCCTGCGGTAACACCGCTGATCAATTGCATTGCCAAAAGATCACCCGCCTCGCGCGGGTCACGCAAAACTGGCTTACACATGGCCCCAAGTTGTGCGCGCGCAGCCTGTGCGGCGCGCTCAATCTCTACCGCCTCGCCATGGCTGATCATTTGAAACATGACCTCGGCCCCGCTTGAGAGTTGCGCCAAGCGCGGCAAATCACAAGGCAGAACCTGCGCGATCCGTGGATAGCCCCCTGTCGTCTGGCTTTCGGCCATCAAAACATAAGGTGTTCCATCGCCTGTGATCTGGATATCCCCCTCCATCACAATATCAGAAAGAATATTGCGCGCTGCCTCAGGGGCGAAATTGGGCGCATCGGGCGCAGCCAAGCGCACCCCCATCCGATTGCTGCGCGGGTCGCGCGTGAAACTTGTATTTTGGAACGCCGCCAATAGATCAGCCCCGAACATATCACTTTGTAGGGTTGGCAAAATGCGAATGACACCGCCTGCACTGCGATCTGCCACATCTAGGGACAGGCCTGCGCGGGTCGCGGAGGATGGGCCAAAGGGCAGTTCCGCCCCCTCACGAATTGCCGCGCGCAGACCTGCGGCCAAATGCGTTCCGCGCCCCTGCAAGATCAATGGCGGCTCAAATCCGCCTGATATGTGCAGATACCCATAAACACCGCGCATGACGGGCCCGATGTTCAGTTTCGCGCCCGCAGGCACAGCATGGGTCGCGTTCCATGCCAAAGCACGCCCATCCAAATCCGCGCGCATCTCGGCGCCCGTCAGTGCAATGACGCAGTCGCGGGTCGCACTAAAGACACCCCCGAACCCTGCCATCTCTAACGCCGCAAGGTTGGGTGATTGCCCTAACAAGGCCGCGCCTTCTGCCATCGCCAACATATCTATCGCCCCGCCGCGCGACACACCTTGTGCGACATAGCCGTGCCACCCCAAATCCTGCACAGTCACGGCAGGCCCTGCTTGGTGAACAAGAAACGTTGCCGTCATGGCAACGCCCGCCGCACAGCACCGCCATATGGCGCGGCGGCGCATGACGTCTCAAATTCTGCCTCAGAAACAGGCCGAAGTGCAATTTCGTCTCCCGCTCGCAACATGAAGGCGGGGTCACGCGCGGGGTCAAACAGGCTAAGACCCGTTTGACCAATATGCAGCCAGCCCGTTGGCGATGGCACAGAAAACAGAACAATCTGGCGGATTGCTGCAACCAACGCCCCTTTTGGCACCTGCGGATTTAGGGTTGCCTGTCTGGGGAAATTCCAATTGGGTGGCAACTCTCCCAAATAGGGCTGTGACGGCGCAAACCCGATTGCCTGAACCCGAAGCGGGGTTGCACACAACTCTGCAACCGCCTCAGCCTGACTGACACCTGCGAGCGAACAAGCCTGTTCGAATTCTGGGCCATATGCACCGCCAAAACAGGCAGGCACCTCCCAAACTGTGCGCCCCTGAGGCAGGGATGCAGCATACCAATCGCGCTGCGTAAGAGCCGCCGCGAGATCCGCGCGGAGTGCTTCAGGGGATACAAGCAGGGGATCATACCGCAAAAGAACGGATTGCAGGGCGGTTGAGACCTCCAAAACCCCCGCCAGACCTGCCGCTGTCACCTCAGCAGCAAAGGCAAGGCTTGCGCGATTGCCTGCTTCGTTCAATTGATCGCCAAAGCGCACAACCAGTCCAGCATAACCCGTCTGGCAAATCTCGGGGAATTTTGGAGGTTTTGCGGCTTGCGCGTTCACGGGAACCTGAACCTTTCTAATTGCCACCCCAATGGTGATTAGGGTGGCATGAAAAAGGCAGCGCTTTCAACAGGCGCTTACAGCGTGGGCTTGTTTTGCAACAACTGCAAAAGATCGGCCATTTCAGGCCCACGCTCGCGCCCTGTCACAGCTTTGCGCAGCGGCATGAAAAGGGATTTCCCCTTGCGTCCCGTGGCCTCTTTCACCGCGTTCGTCCAATTCGACCATGCCTCTGGCCCGTAGGGTGGCTCAGGCAGCAGGGCGAGGGCCTCGGTGATGAATGCTTGATCCTCTGCGTCAACCAATGGGGCCGCACCATCACGGCACAGCTGCCACCAACCCGCCAGATCATGCAGCGTGGTGATGTTTTCACGCGTCACCTGCCAGAATAGGGGCGCGAGATCATCTGGCACCCCCGCAGCCCGCACCGCATCTGCCACCACGCTTAAATCTTGCGCCGCCAGAATGCGTGCGGTCAGCGGATATAAATCATCAACATCAAATTTTGTGGGGGCCGCGCCGAAATGCGCCAAATCAAATCCAGCAGCCAAGTCATCAAGACTGCTTGCAATCTCAACAGGTTGGGAGGATCCAAGCCGCGCCATCAAAGACAACAACGCCATAGGATGCACCCCTGCCGCACGCAAATCGCGCAAGGCCAAGGTGCCAAGGCGTTTCGATAACGCCTCACCCTGCGGGCCTGTCAAAAGTGAATGATGCGCGAAGTTGGGCGCAGCAAAGCCAAGGGCCGCCATAATCTGGATTTGTGTCGCTGTGTTGGTCACATGATCCGACCCGCGCACGACATGGGTGATACCCATATCTGTGTCATCGACCACCGAGGCCAATGTATACAAAAACTGCCCATCCTGACGGATCAAAACAGGGTCAGACAGGCTGGCCGCGTCAATCGACAAATCGCCCAAAATACCATCCGTCCACTCGATCCGTTCTTGATCAAGCAAGAACCGCCAAACGCCCATACCACGCTCGGCGCGCAACGCATCGCGCTCGGTTTCGCTCAATTTAAGCGCAGCGCGATCATAGACGGGCGGCTGCCCCATATTCAGTTGCTTTTTGCGCTTAAGGTCGAGTTCTGTGGGCGTTTCAAACGCCTCGTAAAATCGTCCTTTGTCGCGCAAATCTTGGGCCGCGGCCTCGTATCGATCAAGCCGCGCCGATTGGCGCTCCTCTTGATCCCAAGTCAGGCCCAGCCACTCTAAATCTTCGCGGATCGCATCCGCATATTCCTGCTTTGAGCGTTCGGGATCCGTATCATCAAGGCGCAAAATAAATTTGCCGCCTGTGCGCCGCGCAATGAGGTGATTGAACAAAGCCGTGCGCAGGTTGCCAACGTGCAAATAGCCAGTTGGGGACGGCGCGAAACGGGTGACTGTTGTCATGCTCAAAACCTCCTGTGTTTCAAGCGCCCCGTGTTTCACAGCCCATCAGATTTGTCCATATCGCTGCGGGTGAGATGTTGCGAAATCCCATTAGCGAAAGCTTGGCCCGTGACACCACAAGGTCAGCGAATGGCGCGTGCCTTTGGTGACGGGCGTCACCCGATGCAACATGAAAGACGGAAACATGACCGCATCCCCACGCCCGCGCGCGGCAGTCACAGTGTGGTTGCTTGGCATGATCTGCAAATCCCCCCCCTGATATCCCGCACCTGCATCAAGTTGGATGACAATGGTTAATTTTCGCCGCGCGGCCAATCGGCCATCCCCAATATCGGAATGCCAATCGAAATGGCCTTCGCGGCTGCTGTCATATCGGGCAACCTGTGGGCTTTCGGAAAAATCGGTGATGTCGAAATCAAACATCTCACGATTGGCCACGCGCACCAGATCAATCGCGCGCTCGGTCACCCATTCGCATCCCTCGACCTCGTCCAACCAAACCAGATCCGCACGGCGCACATTATGGTGCTGCGCTTGTCCCACTAGTTTCGCATCGCGGGTGGGGGTAGCCGCGATCTGATCCAAAATACGCAGACATTCAGCCTCGGTGAATGCCGCGGGGGCAGCATAAACATCAATCATGTCAGAAACCCATCGCACCACCCTGCCCGATCCCAATGATCGGCAGGCGGCACCACTAAGCTATGTGCAAAATCCTACGGGTTTGGGAAGCCCCAAAATGATCCTCACAATTGATCAAGCCGCGCCAAATTGGCCTCGGCTGTCTCAAGGGTTGCGGCGCGTGTATCCGCATCCATCTTCGCCCAAACGCGATACATTTGCGCCATACGCGGATTTTTTGCGAATTTTTCTTCGTTTCGGATCAGGAAATGCCAATACAACGCATTAAACGGGCAGGCTTGCGTCCCAATTTTTTCTTTCACCTTATAGGCGCAACGCCCACAATGATTTGACATCTTATGGATATAATTGCCGCCCGAGACATATGGTTTTGAGGCCACAATGCCGCCATCGGCGAATTGGCTCATCCCAATCACATTGGGGGCTTCGACCCATTCAAAGGCATCGGCATAAACCGCCAGATACCATTCATGCACCTCTTTGGGATCAACCCCCACAAGAAGCGCAAAATTCCCCGTCACCATCAAGCGTTGGATATGGTGCGAATAGGCATGGTCACGCGTTTGCAGGATCGCATCCCGCAGACAGGCCATATCCGTGTCGCCCGACCAGTAAAACGCAGGCAAGCTGCGGCTATGCCCAAGCGCGTTGCGCGATGTGTAATCTGGCCCCTCAAGGAAATAAATGCCGCGAATGTATTCACGCCATCCAATAATCTGGCGAATGAACCCCTCGACCGAATTTAGGGGCGCCGCTCCTGTGCGGTAGGCGGCCTCAGCCGCCTCGCAAATCTCGCGCCAATTCAACAGCCCAATGTTCAAATACATCGACAAGATCGAATGGTTCAGAAACGCCTCACCCTGCACCATTGCATCTTGATACCGCCCAAAATCGGGGAGGCGGTTCTGGATGAAATCCTCTAACGCGACCAAAGCCTCGGCGCGGGTTGTCGCGAACCAAAAGGGGCGCAAGCGGCCAAAATGTGCGCCAAATCGCGCCTCAACCAGATCAAGCACCTCAAGGACGGTTTCATCTGGTTCAAATTGCGGGGGCATGCGATTGGATAGCCCCTCCTTTGGCGGTTCGCGATTGTCATGGTCGAAGTTCCATTTCCCCCCTTCAGGGTGATCACCCGCCATCAAAATCCCTGTTTTGCGGCGCATTTCGCGGTAAAAAAACTCCATCCGCAATTCTTTACGCCCTTCGGCCCAATCGGCGAATTCTGAGGCATGGCACAAAAAACGATCATCAGGGAATTGATGAACCGGGATTGGGCAATCTTCCAAGGCGGCAATCACACGCCATTCGGCAGGGGCTGTGGCAATCGCCTCTTGTGCGCCCGTTTCAGCAGCGCGGCGGATAACTTCACCCACCAAGGATTGCGCATTTTGCGCATCGTCAAGGCGGGTATATGCGACAGTCCACCCATCATTCCGCAATTCTTGCGCGAATTTGCGCATTGCGGCAAAGATCAGGGCAATTTTTTTGGGATGATGCGGCACATAGCTCGCTTCATCCCACACTTCAGCCATGACCACGATGTCGCGGGATTTATCTGCTTCGCGCAACGCGGCTATAGCGTGACTTAATTGATCCCCTAAAACGAGGATCAAGCGGGGCGGGAAATTTACCATGGCACAGGCTCGCCTTTCCAATCGAAGAACTGACCTGTTTGCGCGGGGCCGATCCCTGCCAAAACACGCGCGATATTCGCGGCGGCCTCCTCGGGCGCAACGGCGGGATGGCGCCCAAGATAGTTTTCGGTGAATTTTGTGCGCACCGTGCCAGGATGTAGGGCAATCAAGGCCGCGCCTTTGTGACTGCGCGCCAATTCAATCGCCCCTGTCCGCACGATCTGATTGACCGCAGCCTTTGCCGCCCGATAGCCATACCACCCGCCCGCGCGGTTATCCCCGATCGATCCCACCCGCGCGGACAAGACGGCACAGACGCCCGCGCCCTGCCGATCCATCAAGCGCGGCACATGGCGCAAGATCAAAGCGGGGCCAATGGCGTTGATCGCAAATTGCCGCGCAAGCGCGTCTGCATTGATGTGGCTTAAAGATTTCTCAGGGCCTTTGCCGTCAATCTCAAGCGCCCCTGTAGCGACAATGACCAAATCAAATGGGCCAGTTTGCGCCACCAAATGGGCCTCGACTGTGGCGGGCACGGTCAGATCAAAGCCGTCCTCGCGGCGCGACAAGCTAGACACCTCAGCACCGCTTTCGCGGTAATGGTTAACCATTGCACGCCCGATGCCTCCTGATGCGCCCACAATGAGAACGCGCTGAAATCTATTCTCTGTCATAGGGCGTGATGTAGGGGGCGGCGCAGGCGGGGCAAGTTTGACATTGGGGTGAAAAAGGGGGTTTTCATCCCTGATCTTGCGCGGCATAGTCTGCACATCATGACCAAGAACGCGACACATATGACAGCGATGCACAACCGCCCAGCAGGCGGCCTAAACGCATTGCTAGCGCTTCTTCTTAGCCGCCTCTGAGCGTGCCAGTCGGCGCGACCGCTCAGGGGGGATTTAGCGCCGAAAGCTTCACCAAAACAAAGCATCATTGATTGACAAGGCCGCTTTGCAGATGCACAGGGCCGCAAAAGACTGGCTGGGGAGAGAACCCAATGACGAACGAGAAAAACCGCGTCTTGATTTTTGACACGACATTGCGCGATGGCGAACAAAGCCCGGGCGCGACCATGAGCCATGCTGAAAAGCTCGAGATCGCAGCCCTTCTTGACGAGATGGGTGTTGATATCATCGAGGCAGGCTTTCCAATTGCCTCCGAGGGTGATTTTGCGGCTGTCTCCGAGATTGCCAAGCAAACCCAAAATGCCACGATCTGCGGCCTTGCGCGTGCGAATTTCAAAGACATTGACCGCTGCTGGGAGGCGGTTCGCTACGCCAAAAGCCCGCGCATCCACACTTTTATCGGCACTTCGCCCCAACACCGCGCGATCCCGAACCTCTCGATGGATCAAATGGCCGAGCGCATCCACGAGACAGTCAGCCATGCGCGCAATCTTTGCGACAATATCCAATGGTCGCCGATGGACGCCACCCGCACCGAATGGGAGTATCTCAAGCGCGTTGTAGAAATTGCCATCAAGGCAGGCGCGACCACCATCAACATCCCCGACACAGTCGGCTACACAGCCCCCCGCGAGAGCGCGCGCCTGATTGAGCGCCTTATCGCGGATGTGCCTGGCGCAGAGGATGTCATCTTCGCCACCCATTGTCACAATGACCTCGGCATGGCGACCGCCAATGCCTTGGCCGCAGTGGAGGGCGGGGCGCGTCAGATTGAATGCACCATCAACGGCTTGGGTGAGCGGGCAGGAAACACCGCCCTTGAGGAGGTCGTGATGGCCATGCGCGTGCGCAATGACATCATGCCCTATCACACCCGCGTGGATGCTAAGAAAATCATGCACATCTCGCGCCGTGTCAGCACAGTTTCTGGGTTTGCTGTGCAGTTCAACAAGGCGATTGTCGGCAAAAATGCCTTTGCGCATGAATCTGGCATCCACCAAGATGGAATGCTGAAATCGGCCGATACGTTCGAGATCATGCGCCCCGAGGATATCGGCCTCTCTGGGACATCGCTGCCACTGGGCAAGCACTCTGGTCGCGCGGCCTTGCGCGCGAAGCTCAAGGATTTGGGCTTTGAATTGGCCGATAATCAGCTCAACGATGTATTCGTGCGCTTCAAAGCATTGGCAGACCGCAAGAAAGAAGTGTTTGACGATGATATCATCGCCTTGGTGACAGATGCAGGTGCCATTGATGCCTCTGACCATTTGGAACTGAAATTCCTGCGTGTCATCTGCGGCACCGAAGCCCCCCAGAATGCGGATCTGGTGATCCGTGTGGGCGATGAGGAAAAAACTGTTGTGGCAACGGGAGATGGCCCTGTGGATGCCGCCTTTAATGCGGTCAAACAAGCCTTCCCACATTCGGCCCGTTTGCAACTTTACCAAGTGCATGCGGTGACCGAAGGCACCGATGCGCAAGCCACCGTATCCGTGCGGATGGAAGAAGATGGACGCATTGCAACCGCGCAATCAGCAGATACCGATACCGTTGTGGCAAGCGTTAAGGCCTATATCAACGCGCTTAATCGTCTGATCCTGCGGCGTGGGAAAGCGGGCGGCGACCGCAAGGAAGTTTCCTATCGGGACGCAAACTAAGCCAATCCTAAAATCCGCCCCACATTTTGGGGCGGATTTTTGCTACAACCATCGGCGGTTTGGTAAAAACGCCCTTATTGTTCTTTACCTTACCATGGGCCTTTGCCTATATGCGGTTCAGAGGATGATCGGCTGCTAACGGGTCAACCTCGGCTGCGTAGGATGACTATTTGGGATCGCCACATTATGGCCTTTGGACTTGGACGACTATTCACTGCCGATATGGCGATTGATTTGGGCACCGCAAACACGCTGGTCTATGTGCGTGGCAAGGGCGTTGTTCTTAACGAACCCTCCGTGGTGGCTTATCAAGTCAAGGACGGCGTGAAAAAGGCACTGGCCTTTGGCGAAGATGCTAAGCTGATGCTGGGCCGCACCCCTGGTTCCATTCAGGCAATCCGTCCGATGCGGGACGGGGTGATTGCAGATTTTGATGTTGCGGAAGAGATGATCAAACATTTCATTCGCAAAGTGCATAAAAGCACAACTTTCACTAAGCCAAAGATCATCGTTTGCGTGCCGCACGGGGCCACCCCCGTTGAAAAGCGCGCAATTCGTCAGTCCGTGTTGGGCGCAGGCGCGCGCAAGGCGGGCCTGATCTCAGAACCCATCGCAGCCGCCATTGGCGCAGGGATGCCCATCACAGACCCAACGGGCAACATGGTGGTTGATATTGGCGGTGGCACCACAGAGGTGGCGGTCTTGTCACTTGCAGATGTGGTCTATGCCCGCTCCGTTCGGGTCGGCGGCGACCGCATGGATGAGGCGATCATCTCCTATCTGCGCCGTCAGCATAACTTGCTTGTTGGGGAAAGCACGGCTGAGCGGATCAAAACAACCATCGGCACGGCAATCATGCCGCGTGATGGCAAAGGGCAAGTGATGGCAATCCGTGGCCGTGACCTTTTGAACGGGGTTCCAAAAGAGATTGAACTGAACCAAGCCCATGTGGCCGAGGCGCTGTCTGAACCTGTGCAACAGATTTGCGAGGCGGTGATGAGCGCGCTTGAAGCGACACCACCAGATTTGGCGGCTGATATCGTAGATCGCGGGGTTATGCTGACAGGCGGCGGCGCGCTCTTGGGCGAATTGGATCTGGCGCTGCGTGAACAGACTGGCCTCGCCATTTCCGTTGCGGATGAAAGCCTCAACTGCGTGGCACTTGGCACGGGCAAGGCGCTTGAATATGAAAAGCAACTCCGCCACGCCATTGATTACGAGTCGTGATTGGGTCAGTCTTCTGCCTACGGGCAGAGAGGCTGAGGCGAGATGACAAGGTTATGCGGATATGGCACGGGATAGACACGAGGAAAATCTCGCCAATCCAACACGCCGCCTTTTGGTGGTCATTCTGATCATCATCCTCTTTGGGTTCATTTTGCTGTGGCGCATTGACAACCCGCGCGCAGAACGCATCCGCGCAGCTGTGGTAGATCGCATCGTTCCAAACATGGAATGGGCCATGGCACCCGTTACTGGGCTTGCGCGGATGGTCGATGATTTCCAATCTTACGCGCGCCTCTACGAACAGAACGAACAGCTGCGCCGCGAGTTACAACAGATGCGCGCATGGCGCGAGGCGGCGATTCAGCTTGAACAAGAAAATGCCCGCCTCTTGGATTTGAACCGCGTTCAGCCCGACCCATCGCTGACTTGGATTTCAGGGATTGTTTTGGCTGATAGCGGATCGCCGTTCCGCCGCTCGGTTCTGCTGAATGTGGGCGCGCGCGATGGGGTGGAAGACGGATGGGCCGCCATGGACGGGCTTGGCTTGGTCGGACGGATCGCGGGCCTTGGGGAGCGCACGGCGCGCGTTTTATTGCTGACCGATAGCAACAGCCGCGTGCCAGTGTTGATCCAACCGTCTGGGCAGCAGGCCCTCCTGACAGGCGACAACAGCGCCGCCCCGCTTATTGATTTCATCGAAACCCCCGAAGACATCGCCGCAGGGGATCGTATCGTGACATCGGGCGCGGACGGATTATACCCTGCGGGGTTGTTGGTTGGCCAAGTGGTTGTTGACCCAGAACGCGACCTGCGCGCACGGCTTGCTGCTGATTTTGGTCGGCTGAATTTCCTGCGGGTCATGCGCAACCCCGATGTTGTGCCGCTCAATGACAGCGACACATTGATCGGCCCCCCCTTGCCAGAAAATGAGGAAATAGGGGATCAGATCGAAGCCGACCCCGTGCCAGAAACCGCCGCAGCACAAGACACGGAGGGGGATGGCACATGACCGACCCTTTGACCCTCCGCATATGGATTTACCGCGCTTATTATCTGGCGCTCTGCCTGTTCATCCTTCTATGGCAAATCCTGCCCTTAGGTTTTGACGAAGGCAGTCTGCCAAGCCCTGACATGATCACGGGCCTAACCCTTGCTTGGTTGCTCAGGCATCCCAATGTTGTCCCGCTTGGGGCTATTGCCATCGTTTTCCTGATCTCAGACTTTTTGACCCATGCGCCTGTCGGCTTGGGTGCGCTGCTGATAGTCTTAGCCACCGAAAGTCTGCGCAAGCGCCAGCCGCAAATCGAAAACATGACATTTCTCAGCGAGTTCGGCACAGTAACCGCCGTGATCTTGGCTGTTACTTTGGCCGAGCGGGTGCTTTTGACATTGCTTTTGGCGGATCAGCCCCCCTTTGGTGAGGTGGTCTTGCACGCGATTGTGACCATCGCAGCCTACCCCGCGCTGGTTGTGATCTCGAAATATTTGCTCGGTTTGGATAGACTATCCGCCGCAGACCCAGACAATGTTTAACCATGGCCCGCAGTCAGAAACGCAAAAACCAAGATAATAACGCGCAAATGTCCCGCCGCGCGTTGGTTTTGGGTGGGCTTATGAGCACCACCTGCCTCGTGCTGGCAGGGCGCATGCGCTATTTGCAACTTGAGCGGGCTGATGATTTTCGACTTTTGGCCGAAGAAAATCGGATCAACCTCCGTCTGTTGCCCCCTGCGCGTGGGGTGATCTATGACCGCCATGGAACAGTTCTGGCAGACAACTCGCCCAATTACCGCATCACGATGGTGCGCGAGGATGCGGGGGATGTGGATTTGGTGCTGTCGCGCTTAAGCCGCATTGTGAATATTGACCGCGCGAAACTAGATCGCGCACGTGACGAGATGATGTCCCGCCCGCCCTTCGTGCCTGTCACCATTGCAGATCGTCTATCATGGGAGGAGTTCTCTCTGGTTTCGGTCAATGCCCCCGCACTTCCAGGGATCACGCCTGATGTGGGATTGTCGCGGGACTACCCGCTTGGGGCAGATTTCTCTCACGTTGTGGGCTATGTGGGGCCTGTCTCGGACTATTATCTTGAGACAACAGGGGACACGGATCCCGTGCTGCAAATCCCAGATTTCCAAGTCGGGCGCTACAATGTCGAAGCGCGGCTTGAGGATGTCTTGCGCGGGCGCGCGGGCAGCAAGCGGGTCGAGGTGAACGCCGCAGGTCGCGTGATGCGCGAGCTTGACCGCAGTGAGGCCCAACCTGGTGCGGATGTGCAACTGACGGTTGATGCCTATCTCCAAAACTATGCCGAAGCGCGGCTTGAGGGCGAAAGCGCGGGCGCGGTGGTGATTGACACCCAAAATGGCGACATCCTCGCCTTGGCCTCAGCACCTACCTATGATCCGAACCTCTTTGTGCGCGGCATCCCATCGTCCATCTGGGAAACGCTGAACACCGACCCCTACCGCCCCTTGGCCAATAAAGCCACGCAAGGCCTCTACCCGCCCGGATCGACCTATAAAATGGTCGTGGCCTTGGCCGCGCTAGAGGCAGGGTTAATTGATCCGTCCGACACTGTGTTTTGTGGGGGATCCCTCCAGTTGGGCAATCGGCGTTTCCATTGCTGGAAGCGGGACGGCCATGGTCACATGGATATGGTGCAAAGCATCGCGCAAAGCTGTGACGTCTATTATTACGATCTTGCGCAACGCGTTGGCATTGATGCCATTTCCGCCATGGCCGAAAGGCTGGGCTGCGGCGTGCGCCATGATGTGCCCCTTTCAGGCGTGGCCACGGGCATTGCACCCACGATGGATTGGAAATTATCCAACCGTGGCGAGCCATGGGTGATGGGCGACACGCTCAACGCGTCAATCGGTCAGGGCTTTGTTCTTAACTCACCGTTGCAACTGGCTGTAATGACCGCGCGCCTTGCCTCTGGCCTAAACCTTAATCCGCGCCTTATTCGCAGCGTAGACGGGGTAGAACCTGATTACCCTGCCATCACGCCTTTGGATGTAAATCCTGCCAATCTGGCAAAAATTCGTGATGGGATGTTTGAAGTCTCGAATGGCGCGCGCGGCACGGCCTCGGGCAGCCGCACAATTTTGCAGGACTATTTGATTGCGGGAAAAACAGGCACAAGCCAAGTGCGCAATATCACCGCCGCCGAGCGGGCCGCAGGCGTGATCCGCAATGAAGACCTGCCGTGGGAGCGGCGCGATCATGCCCTTTTTGTGGGCTATGCCCCCGCCCATGCACCACGCTATGCCATTGCTCTGATTGTGGAACATGGCGGCGGTGGGTCGGCGGCAGCGGCGCCCCTTGCGCGCGACATTTTGCTTTATGCGATGTTTGATGATCTGCCCCCGCTTGACGCCTATCCGGCAAACCAGCGCGCGGCAGTGCAAGAGCGCCATGCCGCCATGACCCTTTTGCCGCGGCGCGGCAGTCCAGATGCCCCAACATCTGGCACCACAGGGACAAGCCGCGCATGAGTTTTTCACTCTACCAGATCAATACGATGCCAAGCGGGTGGCGCAAGGTGCTGTATTTCAACTGGCCGCTTGTGTTGCTTCTCACCCTTGTGGCCTGCATCGGGTTTATGATGCTTTATTCGGTTGCGGGGGGCTCAACACGGCCTTGGGTCATTCCACAAGTGCAGCGTTTCGCCCTTGGCATGGCCGCGATGTTCATCATCGCCCTGATCCCAATTGCCTTTTGGCGGATGGTGGCATGGCTGGGCTATGCGTTCTCGCTTGTGTTGCTGCTCGTGGTCGAGTTTTTCGGCACGGTCGGTATGGGCGCACAACGATGGATTGACCTTGGGGGGTTCCGCTTACAACCCTCAGAATTGGCGAAAATCACCATCGTGATGGTCTTGGCCGCCTATTATGCGCGCCTCGATACCACGAAGAAATCGCATCCGCTCTATATCCTGCCGCCCCTGCTCCTGATCTTGGTGCCCGTTTTCTTGACGCTCAAGCAGCCCGATTTGGGCACAGCCCTTCTGCTGCTTTTGGGCGGTGGCGCGGTGGTATTTGCCGCGGGCGTTCACTGGGCCTATTTTGGTGGGTTGATTGCGGCGGGCGTGGGCGCGGTCTTTGCTGTGTTTGCATCACGCGGCACATCATGGCAATTGATCAAAGATTACCAATTCCGCCGCATCGACACCTTCCTTGATCCAACCCAAGACCCGCTTGGCGCAGGATACCACATCACCCAAAGTCAGATCGCGCTTGGATCGGGCGGGTTTTCTGGACGGGGATTTATGGAAGGCACGCAAAGCCGCTTAAACTTTTTACCCGAAAAGCAAACCGATTTCATTTTCACGACCTTGGCTGAGGAATTCGGCTTTATTGGTGCTTCCTCCCTGCTGTTTATCTATCTACTGATTGTGGCCTTGTGTATTTGGACGGCCCTTTCCACCAAAGATCGCTTTGCCTCGCTGCTTAGCATTGGGATTGCAGCAACCTTTTTCCTCTATTTCGCAATCAATATGGCAATGGTCATGGGATTGGCCCCCGTGGTCGGCGTGCCTTTGCCGCTCGTCTCTTATGGCGGCTCAGCAATGATGGTGCTTTTAGCTGCGTTTGGTTTGGTGCAATCGGCCCATATCCATCGTCCACGCTAAAGTGAAATTGGCGGGTTTTCCCGCCCTGCACCCTCTGATAGCCCTAATTGCATCTCATATATCAGGAGCAGGCCATGCCATCCCCCACCATCCTTTTCGCTGCAAAATCTGAAAAATGGGCGGAATATGAACCCGCACTGCGCAAGGCGTTGCAGAAGACAGGGGTTGATGCCACGGGCCTAACCACTGAGGCTGACCCAGCTGAGGTGGATTATATCATCTACGCCCCCAATTCAGGGCTACAGGATTTTACCCCCTTCACCCGCGCAAAAGCCGTGCTGAGCCTTTGGGCAGGGGTTGAGGATATTGTCGGCAATGAAACAATCACCATGCCGCTTGCCCGCATGGTCGATTACGGGCTGACGCAAGGTATGCTCGAATTCGTCACGGGTCATGTGCTGCGTTATCACCTCATGATTGACGATTTCCTTGCAGGGCAAGATGGGGTCTGGCGCCCCAATTTGGTGCCGCCCTTGGCGCGGGATCGCAAGGTGACCATCTTGGGTCTTGGTGTATTGGGCGCGGCCGCAGCGCAAAGCCTTGCGCAAATTGGCTTTGATGTCGCGGGCTGGTCGCGAAGCCCCAAATCAATCGAAGGCATCGCATGCTATCATGGTGAAGACGGGCTTTTCGATGCATTGCGTCATGCCGAAATATTGGTGACACTTCTGCCCGACACCGCCGCCACGCGCGGGCTGATCAATCAAACCACCCTCGCCGCCCTACCCCACGGGGCCAAGATCATCAATCCAGGACGCGGCAGTTTGATCGAGGATGCTGCACTTTTGGCCGCGCTCGATACAGGCAAGATCGCAGCGGCCACTTTGGATGTTTTCACCATCGAACCCCTGCCTGCCTCACATCCCTATTGGCGCCATCCGCGCGTCACTGTAACCCCGCATATCGCCTCTGCCACAAGGGCCGAGACGGCATCGGAAACCATTGCCGAGAATATCCGCCGTGGTGAGGCGGGTGAGCCATTCTTACATCTGGTGGATCGCGCGGCAGGGTATTAGGCAGCAAAAAGCCCCCATCCTATGCAGCCAGAACGGGGGCGTTTCGCGGTCGTTTTCTCAGTCGTTTGCGGGGATCAGAGATCCATCAACAAACGGCGTGGGTCTTCCAGTGCATCCTTGACGCGGACAAGGAAGGTCACCGCGCCTTTGCCATCGACAATGCGGTGGTCATAGGACAGCGCCAGATACATCATCGGGCGGATTTTGATCTCGCCATTGATGACCATGGGGCGGTCTTGGATTTTATGCATCCCCAAGATACCCGATTGTGGCGGGTTCAAAATGGGCGAAGACATGAGCGAGCCGTAAACCCCACCATTCGAAATGGTGAACGTGCCGCCCTGCATCTCGGCCATAGACAGTTTGCCATCACGCGCGCGCTTGCCCTTTTCGACAATCGCCTTTTCGATTTCGGCAAAAGACATCTGATCGGCGTTACGGATCACTGGCACAACCAGACCCTGTGGCGTGCCTGCCGCGATGCCCATATGCACGAAGTTTTTGTAGACGATGTCGGTGCCATCGATTTCAGCGTTCACCTCAGGCACCTCTTTCAAGGCGTGGATACAGGCCTTGGTGAAGAAGGACATAAAGCCCAAACGCGCGCCGTGCTTCTTTTCGAACTCGTCTTTATAGGCGTTGCGCAGGGCCATCACCTCGGTCATGTCCACCTCGTTATAGGTGGTCAGGATCGCTGCGGTGTTTTGCGCATCCTTCAGACGCTTTGCGATGGTCTGGCGCAGACGGGTCATTTTGACCCGTTCTTCGCGGGCAGCATCCTCTGCGGCCACAGGCGCACGCGGAGCGGCGGCAGGGGCAGCAGCAGGCGCTGCAGTGGGGGCGATTGCGGCCTTCAAAACATCTTCTTTCATGATGCGTCCATCCTTGCCCGAGCCTTGAACAGCCGCGGGATCAATGCCTTTTTCCGCCATCAGTTTCTTGGCTGATGGGGCATCTTCTACATCCCGACCGCTGCCTGTTGGTGCAGCGGCAGCAGGGGCCGCAGCGGGTGCTGCGGCAGGGGCGGCGACAGCAGCGCCATCGGTGGAAATTACACCAAGCTGCCCGCCTGCATTGACAGTCGCACCTTCCGCCGCATCAATGCGCGCCAAAACACCTGCAGCGGGGGCGGGAACCTCGACCGACACTTTGTCAGTTTCCAATTCACACAGCATCTCGTCTTGCGCGACCGTATCGCCAACCTGTTTGAACCATGTGGCGATGGTGGCTTCGGTCACAGACTCGCCCAACGCGGGAACCATAATATCAACCGATGCACCCGAGGAAGCAGCGGCCGCTGGCTTTGCGGCAGGGGCCGCTGCAGCAGCGCCAGCACCCGCAGCGGCAATCGTAGCGAGCAAGGCATCAACGCCAACCGTCTCGCCCTCGCCCGCAACGATCTCGCCCAATGTGCCTGCGGCGGGGGCGGGAACCTCAACGGTCACTTTATCGGTTTCCAATTCGCACAGCATCTCATCCTGCGCGACTGTATCCCCTGGTTTTTTGAACCAAGTTGCCACGGTGGCCTCGGTCACGGATTCGCCCAAAGTGGGCACGCGGACTTCTGTCGCCATTGTCTTTACCCTTCGATCGTCAGCGCTTCGTTGATGAGCGCGGTTTGCTGTGCTTTATGTTGTGAGGCTAGGCCAGTCGCAGGCGAAGCCGAAGCGGCGCGGCCTGCATAAGTGGCGCGACTATGGGTTGCCCCAATCCGTGTCAGAACCCATTCAAGATTTGGCTCAACGAATGTCCAAGCCCCTTGGTTTTTCGGCTCTTCCTGACACCAGACAATCTCTGCGGTCTTAAAGCGCTCCAATTCCTTCATCAGCGACATCGCAGGGAATGGGTAGAACTGCTCAAGACGCAGGAGATAGACATCATCCAGACCACGCGCATCGCGCTCTTCAAGCAGGTCATAATAAACCTTGCCTGAACTGATCACGACACGGCGGATTTTATCGTCTGATTTCAGCTTGAGATCTGAATTGCCATATTGGGCATCATCCCACAGCACGCGGTGGAAGGAAGACCCTGTTGTGAACTCCTCCGCCCGTGAGACGGCCTTTTTATGCCGCAAAAGGGATTTCGGCGTCATCAGAACCAATGGCTTACGGAAGCTGCGATGGATCTGGCGGCGCAAGATATGGAAATAATTGGCGGGTGTGGTGCAATTGGCCACAATCCAGTTGTCTTGACCGCACATTTGCAAGAACCGCTCAAGACGCGCGGAGGAATGTTCGGGGCCTTGACCCTCAAACCCGTGCGGCAACAGCATCACCAATCCAGACATCCGCAACCATTTGCTTTCGCCCGATGAGATGAATTGGTCAAACATGATTTGCGCGCCATTGGCGAAATCGCCAAATTGCGCTTCCCACATGACCAAGGCATTCGGTTCCGCAAGGCTGTAGCCATATTCAAAGCCCAGCACCGCATATTCGGACAGCATCGAGTCAATGACCTCGTAGCGCGCTTGGCCCTCACGAATGTTATTGAGAGGATAATAGCGTTCCTCGCTCTCCTGATGGATCAGGCCCGAATGGCGCTGGCTGAATGTGCCACGGGTGCTGTCTTGGCCTGCAAGGCGAACTGGATATCCTTCGGTCAGCAAGCTGCCAAAGGCCAAAGCCTCGGCAGTGGCCCAATCAAACCCTTGGCCCGTGTCGAACATCTCTTGTTTCGTTTCCAAAAGACGCGCCACGGTCTTATGCAACACGAAGTTCTGGGGCGCGGTCACCAAGGCCTTGCCGATCTCTTTCATCGTCTTGGGCTTAATTGCCGTCTCACCGCGCTGGTAATCTTCGCCCTCACGATTGAGATGGCTCCAACGGCCATCAAGCCAATCCGCTTTGTTGGGCTTATATTCCTTACCTGCCTCAAACTCGTCATTCAGACGGGCTTGGAAGGCCGCCTTCATATCTTCGATTTCACCTTCGGGGATCAGCCCGTCCTGCACCAAACGCTCGGTATAGAGTTGCAAGGTCGTTTTGTGCTTCTTGATGCGGTTATACATCATCGGGTTGGTGAACATCGGCTCATCGCCTTCGTTGTGACCAAAGCGGCGATAGCAGAAGATATCAATCACAACATCTTTGCCGAATTTCTGGCGGAATTCCGTAGCAACTTTTGCAGCATGAACAACGGCTTCGGGATCGTCCCCGTTGACATGGAAAATCGGCGCCTCAACCATCAAAGCAATATCTGTTGGATAGGGCGAAGAGCGGCTGAAATGGGGCGCAGTGGTGAAGCCGATTTGGTTATTCACCACGATATGGATTGTGCCACCTGTGCGGTGGCCGCGCAGGCCCGAAAGCCCCAAGCCTTCTGCAACCACACCCTGCCCCGCAAAGGCCGCATCACCATGCAAAAGGATACCCAAAACTTGGTGACGTTCTGTGTCGCCCAACTGATCTTGCTTGGCGCGCACTTTGCCCAAAACAACGGGGTTAACCGCCTCAAGGTGGCTTGGGTTCGCGGTCAAGGAAAGGTGGACAGTGTTATCATCAAAAGTGCGATCCGAAGACGCGCCCAAGTGATATTTCACATCCCCTGATCCATCGACATCTTCGGGCTTAAAGCTGCCGCCTTGGAATTCGTTGAAAATCGCGCGGTAAGGTTTGCCCATCACATTGGCCAAAACGCTGAGGCGCCCGCGGTGGGGCATGCCAATCACGATTTCTTTCACGCCAAGCGCGCCACCGCGTTTGATGATTTGCTCCATCGCGGGGATCAACGCCTCGCCACCATCAAGGCCGAAACGCTTTGTGCCCATGTATTTCACATGGAGGAATTTCTCAAAACCTTCGGCCTCGACCAATTTGTTCAAGATGGCCTTACGGCCCTCGCGGGTGAAGGCGATCTCTTTGCCATAACCCTCAATCCGCTCTTTGAGCCAACTGGACTGCTCGGGATCGGAGATGTGCATATATTGCAGCGCGAATGTGCCACAATAGGTGCGCTTCACGATCTCCATGATCTGGCGCATTGAGGCCATTTGCAGGCCCAAAACATTGTCGATGAAAATCGGACGATCCATATCCGCATCGGTGAAACCATAGCTGCGCGGATCAAGTTCTGGGTGGGGGGTCTGGTCACGCATGCCAAGCGGGTCGATATCGGCAATCAAATGACCACGGATACGATAGGCGCGGATGATCATCAGCGCGCGGATACTGTCCAAAACCGCGCGCTGCACCTGTGCATCGGTCAACTCGATGCCTGCATCTGCCGCCTTTTCGCGGATTTTCTTTTCTGCGCCTTTGACTTCGACCGCTGCGGCAGGCCACTCGCCCGTGAGCGCATGGGTCAAATCATCGGCAGGCTGCAACGGCCAGTCACCACGCGCCCAAGAGGGGCCTGCGGCCTCGGCCTTTGCGTCAGCTGGTGCATCGCCAAGCGAAGCAAAAAACGCCCGCCAACTTTCTTCGACCGAATTTGGGTCTTGCGCATAACGCGCATAAAGCTGTTCGAGATATTCGGCATTATGCCCCTGCATAAAGCTTGAGGCGTGGAAGATATCATTCGGGCTTTGTTCAGTCATGACCGCACCTGAGAAATGGAATAGCCCCGCACGATCAAAATGAGCGCGCGAGGCAACTGTGTTTAACCGATTGCTTTGAGAACCGCTTCACCAAGGGTTGCGGGGCTGTCTGCCACCACGATCCCTGCGGATTTCATCGCTTCGATCTTATCTTCTGCGCCACCTTTGCCGCCGGCAACAATTGCGCCAGCATGACCCATACGGCGGCCTGGAGGGGCCGTGCGCCCTGCAATAAAGCCCGCCACAGGCTTCTTGCGGCCACGCTTGGCTTCGTCTTTGAGGAATTGCGCCGCTTCTTCTTCCGCGGAACCACCGATTTCACCGATCATGATAATCGACTGGGTTTCATCGTCCGCTAAGAACCATTCCAACACATCCAAATGTTCGGTGCCTTTGATGGGGTCACCCCCGATGCCGACACAAGTGGACTGACCCAGACCCACATCTGTGGTTTGCTTCACCGCCTCATAGGTCAAGGTGCCAGAGCGCGACACTACACCAACCGACCCACGGCGGTGGATATGACCGGGCATGATGCCGATTTTGCAGGCGTCAGGTGTAATCACACCGGGGCAGTTTGGCCCGATCAACTTGGAGGATGAATTCTCCAAAGCACGCTTGACCTTCATCATATCCAGCACAGGGATGCCTTCGGTGATGCAGATGATCAATTCCATCTCGGCATCAATCGCCTCAAGGATGGAGTCAGCTGCAAAGGGCGGTGGCACATAGATCACCGATGCGTTTGCTTCGGTCTTGGCTTTCGCCTCATGCACGCTGTCAAAAACGGGCAGGTTAAGATGGGTCTGACCGCCTTTACCAGGCGTCACGCCACCAACCATTTTTGTGCCGTAAGCAATCGCCTGTTCAGAGTGGAATGTGCCTTGGCTTCCCGTGAAACCCTGACAAATGACTTTTGTATTTTCATCGACAAGAACAGCCATAAGCTCAGCCTTTCACCGCTTTAACGATTTTCTGGGCCGCGTCCGACAGATTGTCAGCCGCGATCACATTGAGGCCAGAAGTGTTGATGATCTCCTTGCCCTTCTCCACGTTTGTGCCTTCAAGGCGCACGACCAGTGGCACCTGCAGACCCACCTCTTTCACTGCGGCCACAACGCCTTCGGCGATGATGTCGCAGCGCATAATGCCGCCAAAGATATTGACAAGAATACCTTTCACGTTCGGGTCAGAGGTGATGATTTTGAACGCCTCGGTCACCTTTTCCTTGGTTGCACCGCCGCCCACATCAAGGAAGTTCGCGGGCTCAGCGCCATAGAGCTTGATGATATCCATCGTGGCCATTGCAAGACCCGCGCCGTTGACCATACAGCCAATCTCGCCATCAAGCGCGATGTAGTTCAGGTCAAATTTGGACGCGGCCAATTCTTTGGCGTCTTCTTCGGTCTCATCACGCAGTGCAGCAATATCTGCATGGCGATAAATGGCGTTGCCATCAAAACCAACTTTCGCGTCTAGCACCTTGAGGCTGCCCTCATCCGTCACGATCAGCGGGTTGATTTCCAACATCTCCATATCCTTCTCAACGAAGGCCTTATAGAGGATGCCCATCAGGCTAACGCATTCTTTGACCTGCTTGCCTTCAAGGCCAAGCGCAAAGGCAATGCGGCGCCCGTGGAAGGCTTGGTATCCAGTGGCAGGATCAACAGCGAAAGACAGGATTTTCTCTGGTGTCTTTGCGGCCACATCTTCGATATCCATGCCGCCCTCAGTGGAGCAGACGAAGGAGACACGGCTCGATTGGCGATCCACCAAAAGGGCGAGGTAAAGCTCGCGCTCAATGCCCGACCCATCTTCGATATAGATGCGGTTCACAACTTTGCCGACTGGGCCAGTTTGATGGGTCACAAGGGTGCGGCCCAACATCTTTTTGGCTTCGGCTGCGGCCTCTTCGACCGACTTGGCAAGGCGTACGCCGCCTTTTTCGCCCGCATCGGATTCTTTGAACTTACCCTTGCCGCGACCGCCTGCGTGGATCTGCGCCTTGACCACCCAAAGTGGGCCATCCAATTCGCCCGCTGCGGTTTTGGCCTCTTCGGCTTTCAGAACAACGCGGCCATCACTGACCGGTGCGCCGTATTGGCGAAGCAAGGCTTTCGCCTGATATTCATGAATGTTCATGAAACTGTCCCGTGTGTTGCTGTCGTTTCACGGCGTGTAAGCACATCCCGCTGCATGAAATAAACGGCAATCTGCCCAACAGCTTAGTTTTAAGCGCAAAATTCGACATTTGTGATCACAGAAAAAATAAGCGTGATCACAAATGGGTTTCCAAGGCAGGGCCGCGGCCTACTCGCCTTAAGAGTGTATTAACTTTGCCGACTCACCATTCATCAAAACCAAAAAAGGCGGCGCAAAGCGCCGCCTTTTGGTTAAGTTTTGGAATTCTTCACTTGGATCAAGCGAGGCTCTCATCGATGCCTTTACAAGCATCCACAAGACCCTTCACGGCAGCGACAGAATTGTCGAACATCGCTTGCTCGTCTTTGGTCAGCTTGATCTCAACGATGCGCTCAACACCGCCTGCACCGATGACTGTGGGAACACCAACATACATGCCTTTCAGGCCAAACTGGCCATCACAATAGGCCGCACATGGCAAAACACGCTTCTGGTCTTTGAGGTAGGCTTCGGCCATCTCAATCGCGGATGTCGCAGGCGCATAGAATGCAGAGCCCGTTTTCAAAAGACCCACGATTTCAGCTCCACCATCACGGGTGCGCTGCACGATGGCATCCAAGCGATCCTTGGTTGTCCAACCCATTTCAATCAGGTCAGGCAAAGGAACACCTGCAACTGTTGAGTAGCGCACAGAAGGCACCATCGTGTCGCCATGGCCGCCCAAAACAAAAGCTGTCACGTCTTTCATGGACACGTCAAACTCTTCTGCCAAGAAATGGCGGAAGCGCGCGCTGTCCAAAACGCCTGCCATGCCGCAAACCTTTTCATGCGGTAGGCCAGAAAATTCGCGCAAGGCCCAAACCATTGCGTCCAATGGGTTGGTGATACAGATCACAAAGGCATTGGGCGCATGATCGCGAATGCCTTCGCCAACAGATTTCATGACTTTGAGGTTGATCCCCAAAAGATCATCGCGGCTCATGCCAGGCTTACGAGGAACACCTGCAGTCACAATGCACACATCAGCGCCCGCGATATCGGCGTAATCATTCGTGCCCTTGAGCTTGGCATCGAATTTTTCAGAAGGCCCAGATTCGGCAATATCAAGGGCTTTGCCCTGTGGGGTGCCCTCGGCGATATCAAAAAGGACAACGTCGCCCAATTCTTTTAGCGCCGCGAGATGGGCAAGCGTGCCGCCAATCTGTCCTGCGCCGATCAGTGCAATCTTAGGTCTGGCCATGAGAAATGTCTCCGGATCCGTGTTGAAACTGAAGCGACCCCTACATCCGCCCCTGCCTCGTTGCAAGTCTCTGCGCTGCGGCACAAAGCGCATGACGCACCATATGCGGCCCGAGCATCGGGGGTTTCCCTTCAATCAAAACACTGTATTTTGGTCATAATTCAGCGGACAAAGAGGGCAAAATGCTAGAGGGATGGCTATGGCTGCTGGCGGCATTTGCGGTCTTTGTCGCAGGCATGTCAAAGGGCGGATTTGGGTCTGGCATTGGGTTTGTTTCGTCAGCGATTCTCGCTGTCGTTCTCGAGCCAACCCACGCCTTGGCCCTTATGCTGCCCCTTCTGATCATCATGGATTTCTCAGCCCTCAAACCCTATTGGAAGCAATGGGATGGCCCCTCAACCCGGGTGCTTATGATTGGGTCTGTCTTTGGCTGTATCGCTGGGATCTTACTGTTCAAAATCATCTCAGCTGATGCGCTGCGCCTCATGATTGGGGCGATTGCATTGCTCTTTCCCCTATTTCAATTGGCGCGCGCGCGGGGGTGGATTTCCCCGCAACCGCGCGATTTCTCAAGTCGGGATGGCATCATCGCGGGCATCGCAGCAGGCTTCACAAGCTTTATTTCCCACGCAGGCGGGCCTGCGGTGGCGGTGTTTATGCTGTCGCAACGTAATGTGGGAAAGACATTATACCAAGCGACCACGGTTATTGTGTTTTGGGCAATCAACCTGATGAAATTCGCAAGCTACGCCTATCTTGGCCTCTTCTCATGGGACTTGATGGGCGATGTGGCGCTGCTTGCCCCTGTTGCCATTTTCGGGACGTGGGTGGGTGTTAAGGCCCATCACGCCATCCCAGAGCGGCTATTTTTTGGCATCACCTATGTCGCATTGGTGCTGACGGGCGTGAAGTTAATTTACGATGGGCTATTCTGACCAGCCAGACGCGCGCAATAAAATTTCTTATAGATGCGTCAAAACGTAACTTGCGGTCGCGCGCCCATCCTGCTTTTTATGCTGCAACGCAGAATCAATCAGCCCAAAGGGGGCCATATGTCCGATCCATACGCACGCAGCGCCCGCCCTTATCGCTCCGTTCTCTATATTCCTGCCTCTAAGGAACGTGCCTTGGAGAAGGCGCAGACGCTTCAAACCGATGCGATTATCTTTGATCTTGAGGATGCGGTCGCCCCTGACGAGAAAATAGCAGCGCGTGACATTCTTAAAAATCGCCTGCAACAGGGCGGCTATGGCAAGCGCGCACAAATCGTGCGGATCAACGGCAGCGACACAGTCTGGGGCAAGGATGATCTGGTGGCCCTTGCCGCGATTGGCCCTGAAGCGATCTTACTGCCAAAAGTGAACACCGCCGCGGATATTGAGGCGGTTGCGGCCCTACTCGACACAATACCCGCAGCGCGGGATACCCAGATTTGGGCGATGATGGAAACGCCACTGGGCATCTTGAATGCCGCCGCAATTGCCGCAGCCCCGCGCATGGCCGGCTTCATCATGGGCACGAATGATTTGGCCAAGGATCTAGGATCGCGCACCAGAGGCGCGATGCATTTCGCACTGCAATCCTGCCTCATGGCCGCACGCGCCCATGGGATTGTTTGTATTGATGGGGTTTATAACGCCTTCAAGGATGAAGATGGTCTTCATGCCGAATGCCTTGAGGGGCGCGATTGGGGCATGGATGGAAAAACCTTGATCCATCCCGCGCAGCTTGAGATTGCAAATAAGGTCTTTTCTCCGTCTGAGCCTGAAATTGACCTCGCCCGCCGACAGATAGACGCCTATGATGCCGCCATCGCGCGTGGCGAGGCGGTCGCGGTTGTAGATGGTAAGATCGTTGAAAACCTCCATGTCGAGACAGCCCGTGCCATGCTTGCAAAAGCAGAAGCAATTGCAGAATTGGAGCAAATTTAATGGGCTATCTCCTTCTCATCCTTGGGCTTGTCCTGTTCGCGGGCGGGCATTGGGTCAAACGGCTTGCACCTGATTTTCGTGCCAACTTGGGGGATCCAAAAGGTCGGCTGATCCTGACCCTTGCAATGCTTGCAGGTGTTGTGCTGATGATCATCGGCTATCGTGCAGCACCCGTGGTGCAAATTTGGTCACCCCCCGCCTTCTTCACTCATATCAACAATCTTTTGGTGCTGATCGCGTTTTGGTTGTTCGCGCTTTCGCACATGTCAGGCACCCTCTCGGCCCGCATCCGCCACAAACAACTGTCTGCGATTAAGGCTTGGGCCATTGCCCATCTCTTGGTGAATGGCGATTTGGCCTCAATCATTTTGTTTGGGGGAATGTTGGCTTGGGCGGTGGCCTCAGTCATCATCATCAACCGCCAAGGTCGCGATTGGGTGCGTCCCGCCAATCCAAGTATCGTCAAGGACGTCTTGGCCTTTGTCATCGGGATCATCGTGATGGGCATTGTGGGCTATATCCACACATTGCTGGGGTATTTCCCCTATGGCTGAGTCAAACGTAATTTATAGGCTTCTCACTGAAGAGGACACATCGGCCTTCTGCCACAAAGTGTCAGATGCGCTAGCGAAGGGATGGGTGCTCTATGGCAGCCCATCCTATGCCTTCGATCCAAGCACCAACAAAATGCGCTGCGCGCAGGCAGTGACGAAAACAATCGCAGATGCCTATCACCCCGATATGAAACTCGGTCAGCAATAAACACGCAAAGGAATGGCGGCATGAAAACCAATTCTGGCAATTTTTTCGAGGATTATCGCCTCGGCCAAGTGATTGAGCATGCCGTCCCGCGCACAGTTTCGGGTGGAGAGCGGGCTCTCTATCACGCGCTCTATCCTGCACGCCACGCGTTGCATTCCTCTGATGCTTTTGCCCAATCCTGCGGGCTGGCGCAAAGCCCATTGGATGACCTGATCACGTTCCACATCGTCTTTGGCAAAACTGTGCCCGATATTTCGCTCAATGCCGTTGCTAATTTGGGCTATGCTGAAGGGCAGTTTTTGCAGCCCGTTTACGCAGGTGACAGCCTGACCTCAAAAAGTCAGGTCATTGGCCTCAAGGAAAATTCCAATGGCAAATCTGGCGTGGTCTATGTGCGCACACAAGGCAGCAATCAAAATGGCCATGTGGTGCTTGATTATGTGCGTTGGGTCATGGTGCGCAAAAACAATCTTGATGCCGCCGCACCAGAAACCGTAATCCCAGATTTGGCAAAGGTCATTGCACCAGATGATTTGGCTATTCCCCAAGGCCTTACTTTCGCCAATTACCCGACCACTCTGGCAGGAGAGCCGCATCTTTGGGGGGATTATGAAATTGGCGAGGTGATCGACCATGTGGACGGCGTCACCATCGAGGAGGCCGAACATATGATGGCCACCCGCCTGTGGCAGAATACGGCCAAAGTGCATTTTGACGCGACCTTCCGTGATGACGGCCAGCGATTGATCTATGGGGGACATGTCATCTCCATGGCGCGGGCTTTGTCCTTTAATGGCTTGGCCAATGCGCAGATGATTGCAGGCATAAACGCGGGTGCCCATGCCAACCCATGCTTTGCAGGCACGACAATCCGCGCATGGTCTGAAGTGTTGGACAAAGCTGAGACTGCATCGCCAGATATCGGCGCGCTGCGCCTTCGCCTAGTTGCCACCAGCGCGGCAGGCACCGCAGGACAGCTGCGCGATGAGGCAGGCAAATATCTGCCCCATGTGTTGCTTGATCTGGATTACTGGACACTCATGCCACGCTGAGATTCCACAGAAATTTAGTGATCACAGGATTTCTCAATGTGATCACAAAGGGCCAACTGCGGCAATAAATCACCTAATTCTGCCCTTAATTCACCTGTTAGCGTTCACTCCCCCCGTGACAGGGGCGAAAATTCGGGTATGGATGGTCGTTGAACAGACGACCAGACCAAGACAACCTGAGAGGGTTCCCAGAATGGCAGACGTAAATCGGGGCAATCGCCCTTTGTCGCCGCATTTGCAGATTTATCGCAAACAGCTCAATTCCGCGACATCAATCCTAAACCGCATCACGGGTATCGCGATGCTTGGCTCGGCTTTGCTTATCGTTTGGTGGCTACTGGCCGCAGCGACAGGAAAGGCCTATTTCGATCTCGTAGACGGGCTGATGACATCGCTGCTTGGAGATGTCGTGATGACGCTTTCCGTATTGGGGCTGTGGTATCACACGCTTGGCGGGCTGCGTCACCTGATCTGGGACACTGGCCGCGGGCTAGAGCTTGAGGCAGCAGACCGCATGGGATGGGCGATGATTGTGGGCGCGGTGGTGCTGACCATTCTCACCCTCATCTTTGTCTAAGGCAGGAAAGGAATAGGTTATGAAATTCGCAACAGACCGCAAACGTGTGATCGGCCTTGGTTCTGCTCGCTCAGGCACAGAACATTTTTGGACAATGACCCTCACCTCGGTGGCGCTCATGGTTCTGACCCCGCTTTTCGTGTTCACCTTCGGGCCACTTTTAGGCCAGCCTTATGACGCGGTGATCGCAGCCCTCGGTCATCCGCTGCGCGCGCTGATTATCGCTCTGATGTTGATCGTGGGCCTGCACCATTTTCGCCTCGGCATCCAAGTGGTGGTTGAGGATTACACCGGCGGCTTGACCCGCAAAGGCCTTCTCATCGCCTTTTCGATCATCTCCTACGGGCTGATGGCGATCGGGCTTTTCGCGATTGCAAAACTCGCGTTCTGAACAGACAAACAGGAGCAGACGGAACATGACCGCTTCCTACGAAATTCATCACCACAGCTATGACGTTGTCGTTGTTGGCGCGGGCGGATCGGGCCTGCGTGCGACCTTAGGCATGGCAGAACAAGGTCTTAAGACCGCCTGTGTGACCAAGGTTTTCCCAACCCGTTCTCACACTGTTGCGGCACAAGGGGGCATCGCAGCCTCACTTGGCAATATGGGGCCTGATAGTTGGCAGTGGCATATGTATGACACAGTCAAAGGGTCGGACTGGCTTGGCGATACGGATGCGATGGAATACCTCGCCCGTGAAGCGCCCAAGGCGGTTTACGAGTTGGAACATTACGGCGTTCCATTCTCGCGCACCGAAGAAGGCAAGATTTATCAACGCCCCTTTGGCGGCCATACCACCGAATTCGGCGAAGGCCCGCCCGTGCAGCGCACCTGCGCCGCAGCAGACCGCACAGGTCACGCGATCTTGCACACGCTCTATGGCCAGTCGTTGAAGAATAACGCGAATTTCTACATCGAATATTTCGCGACTGATCTGATCATGTCAGAAGACGGCCAGTGCCAAGGCGTTCTGGCTTGGAAATTGGACGATGGCACGCTGCACGCGTTCAATGCCAAGATGGTCGTTCTGGCCACAGGTGGCTATGGCCGCGCCTATTTCAGCGCAACCTCAGCGCATACCTGCACAGGCGATGGCGGCGGCATGGTCGCGCGTCAGGGTCTGCCCCTACAGGATATGGAATTCGTGCAATTCCACCCCACAGGGATTTACGGCGCGGGCTGCCTGATCACGGAGGGCGCGCGCGGCGAAGGCGGCTATCTGACCAACTCCGAGGGTGAGCGTTTCATGGAGCGCTATGCCCCAACCTATAAGGATCTTGCGTCACGCGATGTGGTTTCACGCTGTATGACAATGGAAATCCGCGAAGGCCGTGGTGTTGGCAAAGAAAAGGATCATATCTTCCTGCACCTCAACCATCTGCCGCCTGAAACCCTGGCAGAGCGTCTGCCAGGTATCTCGGAAAGCGCACGGATTTTTGCTGGCGTGGACGTAACCCGCGAACCAATCCCTGTGCTGCCGACTGTGCATTACAATATGGGCGGCATCCCCACTAATTACTGGGGCGAGGTGCTTAACCCAACCAAGGACAATCCCGATGCGGTCGTGCCCGGCTTGATGGCCGTGGGTGAGGCAGGCTGCGCCTCGGTGCATGGGGCCAACCGCCTTGGGTCAAACTCGCTCATCGACCTTGTGGTCTTTGGCCGCGCTGCTGCAATCCGCGCGGGCAAGGTTGTCAATCCTGACACACCCAATCCCGCATTGAACCAAGCCAGCCTTGATGCAGCTTTGGCCCGCTTTGACGGGTTGCGCCATGCGAAGGGCACGGTCGCTACAGCCGAATTGCGCCTTGAGATGCAGAAAACCATGCAGGCCGATGCGGCCGTTTTCCGCACCGACAAGACCCTTGCGGAAGGGTGCGCGAAAATGGAGGCGGTTGCCGCCAAGATGGATGACCTATCAGTCACCGATCGCAGCCTCGTGTGGAACTCAGACCTGATGGAAACATTGGAACTGACCAACCTGATGCCAAACGCCTTGGCCACCATCGTCTCGGCCGAGGCGCGGAAAGAAAGCCGTGGCGCACATGCGCATGAGGATTATCCCGACCGCGATGACAAAACATGGCGCAAGCACAGCCTTGCGGTGGTTGAGGGTCAAAAAGTGGCTCTCGATTATCGCCCTGTTCATCTTGATCCGCTGACCACACATGAGGAAGGCGGAATTGACCTCAAGAAAATCGCGCCGAAAGCGCGGGTTTACTAAGGGAGAATGCGGTGGGACTGCAGGCCATGACCACCGATTTCCAGACGGGCGCAGACCATATGACTGCGCCCGCCGCCCCTGTGCGCCTGATTTGCATTGGCACCCACCACAAGACAGGCACGCTGTGGATGCGGTGGGTGTTTCGGGCGATGTGCTACAAGCTCGGCCTTCCTTTTGGTTTTGGAAAAACCGCCACGGCGGATGAGGGGCGTAATGTGATCGCGCATTGGTCCTCTGATTTCGCGCCCGAAACCCTGAGCCGCGGCGACATGCGGGGGCTGCACCTAATCCGCGACCCGCGCGATGTGCTGATCTCAGGCGCGCGCTATCACGCCCGCGTGCCCGATGCGCGCGAACCGCAATTGGCAAGCCCCGACCCTGCGCTTGGCGGGAAATCCTATCTCGCGCATATGCGCAGCTTGCCCGATCTGGCCGCACAATTGCGCTTTGAGATGGCAGGGCGGCACGCACGGACCATGGCGGAAATGACCGCATGGGATTACAACCGCGATACATTTGCCGAAATCCGATATGAGGATTTGATGGCAGATCAGGACGGCGCGCTTTTCGCGGATATTCTGCACTTCTTGGGTTTTGATGCGGAGGCCATTGACATTGGGCGCGCATGTTTTCTCGATCATTCCCTGTTCGGATCAATGACTCATCGTGACCGCATTGGCGAGACGTTGGATATCCATATCGACTCGGGCGCGCCCGCGCGGTGGCGCGATGAATTACCCCGCGCCATTGCCGAAGACTATGCCGAGACATTCGGCGCGGATTTGGTGGCGCTTGGCTATGAAACCCATCCCACCGATTGGGTGCAGGAGACACGACCATGATGCGCGCCCTGCCCCTTCTTGCGGCGGCGCTGATGGCCGCCTGCACGCCCCCCGCGCCGCCCACGATGGCGCAGGCCGAGGCGCAATGCCGCCAACGCGCAGACGCGGCAACACGACCCCAAACCCAAATCGCGGTTGGCGTTGGCACAGGCGGCACATCTGCGGGTGTGCAAATCGGCCTGTCCTCGGATTACCTCGCAGGGCGCGACCCAGAAGATGTCTATACGACCTGCGTAACCAGATTGACGGGCCAAGCGCCCGAAACACCCCTCTACCCCGAAACGGGCAGCCAGTGAGACGGAGACGACCATGGTAGAACTCGCACTTCCAAAGAATTCGCAGATCACAACGGGCAAAACTTGGCCCAAACCCGAGGGGGCCACGAACCTGCGCAAATTCCAGATTTACCGCTGGAACCCCGATGACGGGCAAAACCCCCGTGTCGACACCTATTGGGTGGATATGGACAGCTGCGGGCCGATGGTTTTGGACGCGCTAATCAAGATCAAAAACGAGATCGACCCGACACTTACCTTCCGCCGTTCCTGCCGCGAGGGGATTTGTGGGTCTTGCGCGATGAATATTGACGGGATCAACACATTGGCCTGCATCTATGGCATGGATGAGATCAAAGGCGATGTGAAAATCTATCCGCTGCCCCATATGCCCGTGGTCAAGGATTTGATCCCCGACCTGACCCATTTCTACGCGCAGCACGCCTCGATCATGCCATGGCTTGAGACGAAAACACAGCGCCCAGAAAAGGAATGGCGCCAATCCATCGAAGACCGCAAGAAATTGGACGGGCTTTATGAATGCGTGATGTGCGCCTCCTGCTCCACCTCCTGCCCCAGCTATTGGTGGAACGGCGACCGCTACCTTGGGCCAGCGGCGCTTCTGCACGCCTATCGGTGGATCATCGACAGCCGTGACGAGGCCACGGGCGAACGTCTGGACGAGTTGGAAGACCCGTTCAAACTTTATCGCTGCCACACGATCATGAACTGCACCAAAACCTGCCCCAAAGGCCTAAACCCCGCCAAGGCCATCGCCAATATCAAGAAGATGATGGTGGAACGGCAGTTGTGAGGGAAAGAGAAAGGGGGCCGAAAGGCCCCCGTTACCCATCCAACAGACGATAATAAATATGATTGCTTACCAAACCTAAGGCGATGTGAATTAGAAGGGAAATAAAAACTGTTATTGACTTTAAAATCAATTTTTTATTAGAAATATCTATTTTTTCTTCATATTTTGTGTCGCCACGTGTAATTGAGATAGTGTTTTTTTTCTTATAGCTATCAATATAGTACTCAAGCAAGCGCGCTAATTGTTTTGAAAACTCGTGAATTGTGTAGATAAACGCGGACGCGTAGAATAAAAGAAGTGCGATATTATAATTTTCAGGGCCTACACTTTTAATATAAATTATAGGCCCAATCAGCGCTGCAAGGGTAACAAGAAAAACAAAGATTGATCGAATCTTACCAGAGTTCCTTTGTAACCAATTTATTATTGGCCTCTCATCAGTCGAGAGGCTATCTGCCCATTGCTCAACAACTCCAATCAAATTTTTTCCCATCACGTAATCCGAATACTCAACGGAAGAATGGATGGGGACAGGGGGCAACCCTGCATCTTCGATACGGCTCAAAATCACAGGGCCAAGGAAGATGCTATGTCTCATTTGCAAATTTTGAATTGCTACCTGCACTTTATAGATCTGTAGCTTGTTATCTGGGGTGCTAGCGCTCCTTGTGTAAGTAAATGAAATCGATTTTGTACGTTCGTTCTTTGAGGAGTCAAATTCCGCAAATTCTTTCCAGCTTGCAAAAGCGAATCTTTGATTTGAGCTGAGGTGCAAACTCAATGTGAGGTTCTTAGTGATAAATGGATCGCCCCGAAACTCTTGCTCAATCTTTATCAAAAGTTGTTTAAGATTATCGATTTCAACGATATAATTTTTACGGAATACTTGCGTAGCCTTTTGAACTGGCTGCTGTAAATTTTTCACAATTGCTTCAAGGACACTCGGCGGTAGACTTGTCACATTTACAAGAGGTTCTGGATCTTCTCCATCAAAACGCTCAACAATCTCTGTCATTTGATCCCCCAATGACTTACGAGCACGGCAGGTATAATCATAAATATATAATTTTTATTATAAAATTGTATACATGTTTTTTGTAAATGCTATAACTACCCCATAGGGAGGATCACCTCAGCCTGATGAAAGGGCAAAAAGATGATCCATATGTTGCAGTTCCCCGTTTGGCCGATGCTCTGGCCGCTGATTTGGCCATTTGCTTGGGCCAAGCCGCATCAAAAGACACCACCCAGTCTGGATGACCCCGATCTTGAGGGGGTTTTTGGCTATTACACGCCTTAGGCACCGTCCCTTGCCAAAGGGGGATGTCATTCCCCCTTGGCCCCACGCCCGCCTTGCCGCTAAAACGGGTCAAACCCCATGCAGGAGGGCAGAGTATGACAGACCATATCAAGGCCCCACAGGATGCCGAGGCGCGCCGCGCGGTGGCGCCTGTGATCTGCTATCCCACCGATAGCCTGCCCGCGCCCGACCTTGCCCGTATGGCGCGCGCGCGCAAGCACTGGCGCAAAACCGCCGAGGTGCTGATCCCCCCACGCGAGGCGGCCTGTTTCGAGGTGAAGGCAGGGCAATCCTTCCGCATCTCCCTGCCGCAAGGGGCGCAGGTGGGGGATCTTAACCTATGGAATGCGCATGATCTGTCCGAGCGGTTCTTTTCGGGCAAAACCCGCGCCATCCATGGCAGCCATGTCAGCACAGGCCACACGCTTTATTCCAACCTGCCGCATCTGCGCGCCATGGCCCTAATCCTAGAGGACAGTTTGGCGTGGTATGGGCGCGATGATTTTGGCGGCGCGGTGCATGATGTGATTGGCACGCGCTGCGACCCCTATACGCATAACCTGCTGTCTGGCGGGCAGTATCATCACTGCTGTCATTCCAACCTGACCCGCGCGCTGGCCTCACATCGCGGCCTATCTTTGACCGAGGCCGAGATGGCGGTGCATGACGTGCTCAACGTGTTTATGTGCACAGGGTTCACCCGTGACACGGGCCAATATTTCATGAAGGCCACGCCCGCGCGGGCGGGGGATCATCTGGATTTCCTTGCCGAGATGGATCTTTTGGGTGCGCTCTCTGCCTGTCCTGGTGGGGATTGCGGGGCGGAACATTCCTCTGACAGCGCCACCTGCCACCCGATGTTGGTGGAGGTGTTTGACAGCGAGTTGACCGCTGATTTCACCCCCCGCCCCGCCAATGGTTACGACCGCAGCCATGGTTTGTGAGGCGGGCTGCAAAAAACTTCTTGCTATTTGATCGCAGGTGATGCAAACGCCCGCGCACAGACGCCAACGCACGCGCCTCTGGCGAGGTGGGCTAGCACCCACGCGGTTAATGTAGCGACGGTAACGTCTCCCTTGGAACGTCTGGTCGAGTTTCGGCCCATGTCTATTGGAGATGCCAATGAACGCTACATTTGCCGAGCCTTCGGTTTGCGAAGCTATTTCTCAACCCGTTGATCCCGATGCCCGTCTGTTGGGCTATATCCGCAGCACAAGCTTTGATCGCCCGACCCTTGTTCTGGATCTGGAGCGGATCGAAGCACAGTATCACGCACTCAAAGCGGGCTTGGGCCATGCGGATATTCATTACGCGGTCAAAGCCAACCCTGCGCCTGAAATCTTGGCCCGTCTTGTAGGTCTTGGCGCGCATTTTGATGCGGCCTCTCGCGCCGAGATAGAGGCCTGCTTGGCCCATGGCGCGCGGCCTGCGCATATCTCTTATGGCAACACGATTAAGCGCCCAGCCGATATTGCCTATGCCCATGCGCAAGGAATCACGCTCTTTGCCGCCGATGCGGTGGAAGAGTTGGACAAAATTGCGGCCCATGCCCCGAATGCCCAGGTCTATATCCGCGTGATTGTCGAAGCCTCGGGTGCCGATTGGCCGCTGACCCGCAAATTTGGCACAAGCCGCGAGACTGTATTGGGCCTGATCGAGCACGCCCACGCCGTTGGTTTGACCCCGCGCGGTCTGTCCTTCCATGTGGGCAGCCAGACCCGTGATCCGATGATGTGGGCTGATACGCTTGATCAAATCGCCGCCGTTTGGCACGCCGCGCAAGCCGCAGGACATGGTTTGGACTTGCTCAATATCGGGGGCGGTTTCCCCGCCTTTTACGGCGATGACATCCCACACCCCACCGCATATGCCCGCGCCGTTATGGATCAGGTTCACGCCCGCTTTGGGGATGTGGCGCAGATCATGGCCGAGCCTGGCCGCGGTCTAGTCGGTGAGGCGGGCATGATCGCCGCAGAGGTGCTGCTTGTCTCGCGCAAATCAAACGATGACCTATGCCGTTGGGTTTATCTTGATATTGGCAAATTCTCAGGCCTCGCCGAGACAATGGATGAGGCGATCCGCTATCAATTCATCACAGAGCGCGACCACGAAGTCACGGGCCCCTGCATTCTTGCAGGCCCATCTTGTGACAGCGCGGATGTTCTCTATGAAAAGCGGCCCGTGCAATTGCCGCTTGGGCTAAAGGGCGGAGATAAAATCATTATCCGCGCCTGCGGGGCCTATACATCAACCTATGCATCCGTAGGATTTAATGGCTTTCCACCTTTAGATGTGGTTGCCATTTAAAAGAAAAAGCCGCCCCTTTTGGGCGGCTTTATTCAATTTAGATCGCTAGATCATCCAAAGATTTTCCAGAATTCAACGCGTCCACAACCCAAAGGGGTTTGCGGCCACGGCCCGTCCATGTTTGGTCAGGATTGCTTGGGTTACGATAGCGTGGCGCAACTTTCGCACCCGCTTTACGACCGCCCAACACTTCTTCAAGGCTAAACCCAAATTCTTGCGCCGCTTTTTGGGCTGCAATCAGGGCTTCTTTCTTTTTCCGTTTATCAAAGTCTTTAATTGCCGCTGCGACATCTTTTTGAAGTGCGACAAGCTCATCTTTCGACATTTTTGAAAGATCAATAGACATAATGCCTCCAACCCTTTTGGAATTTCAAACTGGCAGAAGAATTAAGCCTGTTATTTTATATTGGCAACAAGAATATATTTAATGCGCGCGCTATAATTATTGAAAATATAGCGCTTTATTATTTACTCAGCCGCAACGGAACGGGGCTCAACCAAGGCAACGATATCAAACATAATGCGGTTTAATTCGAAATCCTTGGGTGTATAAACCCGCGCCACGCCCATTGATAAAAGGCGCTTTTCATCCGCCTCTGGGATAATGCCGCCGACAACCACAGGCAAATGCCCCAATCCTGCAGCCTCTAAGTGCCCCATCAATTGCTCGATCAGAGGCACATGGCTGCCTGATAGGATCGACAGCCCAATAACATGGGGTTCTTCCGCAAGGGCCGCTTGAACGATTTCCTCGGGCGTCAGACGGATACCCTCATAGCTGATATCCATTCCACAATCGCGCGCGCGGAAGGCGATTTGTTCCGCCCCGTTGGAATGCCCGTCAAGTCCGGGCTTACCCACCATGAACTTAAGACGGCGGCCCAGTTTATCGCTGACTGCATCCACGGCAGCCCGGATATCCTCCAGACCTTCGGTTTTGTTCGACACAGATTTCGAAACACCCGTTGGGCCACGATATTGACCATGCACGGCGCGCATGACCTCGGCCCATTCGCCAGTCGTCACGCCCGCCTTTGCGGCGTCAATCGAGGCGGGCATGACATTGCGCCCTGCAGTTGCATCATCGCGCAATCGCGCCAAAGCTGCCTCGACAGCGGCGCTGTCACGCGCGGCGCGCCACGCAGTAAGGCGCCCGATTTGATCGGCCTCAACCGCAGGATCAACAACCATGATCCCGCCCTCTTCATCGACCAAAGGCGAAGGCTCTGATTGCGTAAAGCGGTTGACGCCGACAACAGTGGTCTCGCCCCGCTCAATCCCCCCCACACGGTCAGCATTCGCTTCGACCAAACGCGCTTTCATGTAATCAATAGCCATGATCGCGCCGCCCATCGAGTCGAGATTGGCCAATTCGGCCCGCGCACCTGATTTCAATTCCTCGACCTTGGCATCAACCACAGGGTTACCGTCAAAAAGGTCACCATATTCCAACAAATCGGTTTCATAGGCCATGATCTGCTGCATCCGCATCGACCATTGCTGATCCCAAGGGCGCGGCAGGCCCAAGGCCTCGTTCCATGCGGGCAATTGCACCGCCCGCGCGCGGGCGCGTTTCGACAGTGTCACGGCGAGCATCTCAATCAGGATGCGATAGACATTATTTTCAGGCTGCTGCTCTGTCAGGCCGAGAGAGTTCACCTGAACCCCATATCGGAAACGGCGGAACTTAGGGTCTTCCACCCCGTAGCGCTGTTCCAAAATTTCATCCCAGAGATCAACAAAAGCGCGCATTTTGCACATCTCGGTCACAAAACGGATGCCCGCATTCACAAAAAAGGAGATGCGACCGCAAAGTGCTGGGAAATCTTCTGCTGCAACGCGGGGCTTTAGCGCATCAAGAACCGCAATCCCTGTCGCTAGGGCGAATGCCAGTTCTTGCTCGGGTGTCGCACCCGCCTCTTGCAGGTGATACGAGCAGACATTCATCGGATTCCATTTTGGCACATGCGTATAACAATACTCAGCCACATCTGCGATCATCCGCAGAGACGGCGCAGGGGGGCAAATATATGTCCCGCGCGACAGGTATTCTTTGATGAGATCGTTTTGCACTGTGCCTTGTAGGGCCGCCACCTCGGCGCCCTGCTCCTCAGCCACCGCGATATAGAGCGCCAAAAGCCACGGCGCAGTCGCGTTAATGGTCATTGAGGTGTTCATCTGCTCCAGTGGGATATTCTCAAACAGGGTGCGCATATCGCCCAAGTGGCTGACAGGCACGCCGACCTTACCCACCTCACCGCGCGCAAGCGCATGGTCGCTGTCATATCCCGTTTGGGTCGGCAAATCGAAGGCAACGGATAGGCCCGTTTGGCCTTTGGCCAGATTGCTCCGATACAGCGCGTTCGAAGCTTTGGCTGTAGAATGACCCGCATAGGTGCGGATCAACCAAGGCTTATCTTTCTGCATCTCGGCCATCAGCGCCCTCCAGATTCGTCTTTAGCAATATCCTTACTCAAATAGAGGTATATGGAAAACTTTATGTCTCTGTCAATTCGCTGCAATGCAGAATGAAGGCGCGCCCTCATCAGCCCATAATAATTTACAATAAAATCAATATATTGAAGAATATCCACCTATGATCTCGCAAAGCTGATGCAACTAAAAAGGCGATACGCCACGTCCCGTGAGACATTTTATTTCTCAAAATTTGTATTTTTATTTGAATTGTTGCGCAGCCCTTGCTATTCAATGCTGCAATAGCACATCAGCGATTCCGCATCGCAGCACCACACGCCCCTTGGGGCGCAATTTACGGAGGCCCCAATGGCTTTGGACAGCAATCAGACGCCCCTCTACTACGAGGCGCCCGAGAAAGACCTCTATGATATGGGCGAGATGCCTCCGATGGGATATGTGCCGCCAAAAATGCACGCATGGGCCATCCGGAAAGAGCGCCACGGCACGCCCGACAAAGCGTTTCAGCTTGAAGTCGTAGAAACACCCAGCATCGACAGCCAAGAAGTATTGGTTTTGGTGATGGCTGCGGGTGTAAACTATAACGGCGTTTGGGCGGGCTTGGGTCAACCGATTAGCCCCTTCGATGGACATGGCGCCCCCTATCACATCGCAGGCTCTGATGCCGCAGGCATTGTCTGGGCCGTTGGCGACAAAGTGAAATCTTGGAAAGTTGGGGACGAGGTCGTGATCCACTGCAACCAAGATGACGGGGATGACGAAGAATGTAATGGCGGTGATCCAATGTTCTCGCCGACACAGCGCATTTGGGGCTATGAAACCCCCGACGGGTCTTTTGCCCAATTTACCCGCGTGCAGGCTCAGCAATTAATGCCACGCCCTAAGCACCTGACTTGGGAAGAATCCGCGTGCTACACCCTGACCCTTGCCACAGCCTATCGTATGCTGTTTGGCCATCACCCGCATGAGTTAAAACCTGGCCAGAATGTTCTGGTCTGGGGGGCATCAGGTGGGCTTGGTGTCTATGCCATTCAGTTGATCAACACCGCAGGCGCGAATGCAATTGGCGTCATCTCAGATGAAAGTAAGCGCGACTACGTCCTCAGCCTTGGCGCAAAAGGTGTGATCAATCGCAAGGAATTTGACTGCTGGGGTCAAATGCCCAAGGTGAACACCCCAGAATATAACGCGTGGCTGAAAGAGGCCCGCCGCTTTGGCAAAGCAATTTGGGACATCACTGGCAAAGGCGTGAATGTCGATATGGTGTTTGAGCACCCAGGTGAATCGACCTTCGCCGTCTCAACTCTCGTGTGTAAAAAGGGCGGCATGGTTGTTATCTGTGCAGGCACAACAGGGTTCAACTGCACCTTTGATGTGCGCTATATGTGGATGCATCAAAAGCGCCTGCAAGGCAGCCACTTTGCCCATCTCAAGCAAGCCGCAGCCGCCAATCGCTTAATGTGCGAGCGCCGTCTTGATCCGTGTATGTCCGAGGTCATGCCATGGGCCGAGTTGCCCGATGCGCATAACAAAATGCTCAACAACCAACACAAGCCAGGCAATATGTCGGTGTTGGTTCAAGCGCCCCGCACAGGCCTGCGCACCTTAGAAGATGTGCTTGAGGCGGGCCCCAATAAAGCATAGCCCCACTTTCAGACAAACTAATCCAAAGGCGCGCAGTTTTGCGCGCCTTTTTTATTGCGCCGATACGGCCGCTTTTCGGATAGACGCGATATTGTCGCCGTAAACCTCAGGGCGATCAACCGAGCCGCCCTTGAAAACGGCTGAGCCTGCGACCAACACATCCGCGCCCGCGGCAGCCACCAATGGTGCAGTTACAGGATCAACACCCCCATCGATCTCAATATGGATCGGACGATCCCCTATCATCGCGCGCAGACGCGAGATTTTGTCCGTCAGATCAATAAATTTCTGCCCGCCAAAGCCTGGGTTGACCGTCATAACGCAAACCAAATCGCACAAATCCAAAAGATGCGCGACACTGTCGGCGGGTGTTCCAGGGTTCAACGCCACCCCAGCTTTCATGCCTGCACCACGAATGGCCTGCAGCGTGCGGTGAATATGCGGGCCCGCCTCAATATGCGCGGTCAAAATATCTGCCCCTGCATCCGCATAGGCATCAATATAGGGGTCAACAGGCGCGATCATCAAATGCACATCCATGACCGTTTTCACATGAGGCCGAAAGGCCTTCACCGCAGGCGGGCCAAAGGTGAGGTTCGGCACGAAATGCCCATCCATGACATCGATATGCACCCAATCCGCCCCTTGCGCCTCAATGGCGCGGATCTCTGCACCAAAATTGGCAAAATCCGCAGAGAGAATAGACGGGGCGATTTTTATCGAGCGATCAAAGGACATCGGGCAGGGCTTTCAAAAGTTTGGGCTAAAGCGTTGTCTCTCCCTTAACGCTCAATTCTACCCCTGTCACCACCTTGCCAAGCATCGCCGCGCGTGTAAGCGTAACAGCTGACTGTATGAGTGACGCCAAAACATGACCCAAACCACCAAAACTTTTGCCGCAACGGGCCACCAGACGGGCCATGCGCAGCTGCCGCAATTGCACCTCCCCCGCAACGAGGGAATGGCGCTCGACCTTGATTGGGTTGCGCGTGCTACAGCAAATCGATCTGCAATTGAACGGCGCGCAGCCACAATTGGCACAAGGCGCAGCGTGAAAAAGGCATATCAAACAGCATGGCTTGCCCGCGCCGTAACGATGATCGACCTGACCACATTGTCAGGCGATGACACCAAAGCGCGGGTGGCGCGGCTTTGTGAAAAGGCCAAGCAGCCCGTGCGCGCAGATATTCTAGAGCGTCTGGGACTGCCACAGATCACAGTGGGGGCGGTCTGCGTCTATCACGACATGGTCGAGCCTGCGCTTAAGGCGCTGGAGGGCAGCGGCATCCCTGTGGCAGCGGTATCCACAGGTTTTCCTGCGGGGTTGTCGCCCTTTCATCTGCGCGTGGCAGAGATCAAGGAAAGCGTTGCCGCGGGCGCGCAAGAAATCGATATTGTGATTTCGCGCCGCCATGTCCTCGAGGGGAATTGGCAGGCTCTATATGACGAGATGCGAGAGTTTCGCACGGCTTGCGGCGCGGCCCATGTCAAAGCGATCTTGGCCACAGGCGAACTTGGAACACTGCGCAATGTTGCGCGCGCAAGCCTCGTTTGCATGATGGCGGGCGCAGATTTCATCAAGACCTCAACCGGTAAGGAAGCGGTCAATGCCACCCTACCCGTCAGCCTAACCATGATCCGCGCAATCCGCGCTTATGAGGCGCGCACAGGGTTTAAGGTCGGCTACAAACCCGCAGGTGGCATTTCCAAAGCGAAGGACGCGCTGACCTATCTGGCGCTGATGAAAGAAGAATTGGGACAAGCTTGGATGTCCGCGCAGCTTTTCCGCTTTGGCGCGTCCTCTCTTCTTGGCGATATTGAACGCCAACTCGAACACCAAGCCACGGGTGCTTATTCCGCCCGTTACAATCACCCGATGGCCTGAGGCAGATCATGAATATCACCGAAATTTTCGAAACCATGGACTATGGCACCGCGCCCGAAGCCGATACTGAGGCGCGCGCATGGATTGCGGGGCATCATGGCCAGTTTGGACATTTCATCAATGGCAGCTTCACTAAGGGCCAAGATCATTTCGAAACCCGCAACCCTGCCCGTGGCGAGGTTCTATCGCATGTCGCGCAAGCAACTGAAACCGAGATAGACACGGCCATTAGCGCGGCGCGAAAGGCCTTCGGGCCATGGTCACGGCTCAGCGATCATGCGCGCGCGCGCTACCTTTATGCTTTGGCGCGGGCTTTGCAAAAACACAGTCGCCTCTTTGCAGTTCTCGAAACTCTCGACAATGGCAAGCCAATCCGCGAGGCACGCGATGTCGACATTCCGCTTGCTCAGCGGCATTTCTACTATCATGCAGGCCTCGCCCAATTGCGCGGAACTGTGGCCGAAGACCATCAACCGCTTGGTGTTTGTGGGCAAATCATTCCTTGGAACTTTCCGCTGTTGATGCTCGCTTGGAAAATTGCCCCTGCCTTGGCCGCGGGCAATACGGTTGTGTTGAAGCCTGCCGAGTTCACCCCGTTGACCGCCCTTCTATTCGCAGAAATCTGTCAGGAGGTTGGCCTGCCCAAGGGTGTTGTGAACATCATAACAGGGGATGGCGCAGCGGGTGCCTATTTGGCTGCGCATGCAGGCATCGACAAATTGGCCTTCACAGGCTCAACCGAAGTTGGGCGCAAAATTTATCAAGCCCGCGCAGGATCAGGCACGAAACTCAGCCTCGAATTGGGTGGCAAATCGCCCTTCATCATCTTTGATGATGCCGATCTCGACAGCGCTGTTGAGGGCTTGGTTGATGCGATTTGGTTCAATCAAGGGCAGGTCTGTTGCGCGGGGTCACGCCTGTTGGTGCAGGACAGCGTGGCCGATGAGGTCTATGCCAAAATTCGCGCGCGGATGGCAAAACTGCGCGTGGGTGATCCGCTGGATAAATCCATCGACATCGGCGCGATGGTCGATGACAGCCAAGCCGCCCGCGTGCGCGACATGGTGGCGGATGTTGATGCATTCAGCCCTGAATGTGTCTTGCCTGAGACAGGCTGCTTTTTGCCGCCCATGCTGATCACCGATCTTGGCACCGCCCACCCCCTGATGCAGGAAGAAATTTTTGGCCCCGTTCTTGTGGCCGCGCGGTTTCGTACCCCTGAGGAGGCTGTGAGCCTTGCCAATAACACGCGTTACGGCCTTGCCGCGTCAATCTGGAGCGAGAATATCAGCCTTGCGCTTGATATTGCCCCGAAACTGGCAGCGGGTGTTGTCTGGGTCAATGGCACCAATATGTTTGACGCTGCCGCGCCCTTTGGCGGGGTGCGTCAATCAGGGGTTGGTCGTGAAGGTGGGGTTGAGGGGCTGCGCGCCTATATGAAGGCACCGCTGCCCCTGACCAAAATTGAAAAACCAGTGCGCCACCCCGCCCCTGCAACGCCCAAGCAGGCCAATACACCCGCGATAGACCGCACCGCCAAACTTTACATTGGCGGCAAACAAGTGCGCCCTGATGGCGGCCATGTCATTCCAATTTGGTCAAAATCGGGCGACATGCTTGGCCAATTGGGCCGCGGCAACCGCAAGGATATTCGCAACGCCGTTGAGGCTGCGGAAGCTGCGTCAGGATGGGGCACGATGCCGGCCCATAGTCGCGCGCAAATCCTGTATTACCTCGCCGAGAATTTGGCGGCGCGCGGACAGGAATTTGCGGAACGTCTCTGTGATCTCACAGGACAATCCAAAGCCACCGCCAAAGCGGAGGTTGAAACAAGCCTAAGCCGCCTGTTCAGCTATGCCGCATGGGCCGACAAATTCGCAGGCGAAGCGCGGGCCGTGCCCTTGCGCGGCCTAGCGATGGCGCTACGCGAGGCGGTCGGGGTGATTGGCATCATAGCCCCGCAAAACGCCCCGCTCTTGGGCGCAATTTCGCTTCTTGCGCCTGCGGTCGCGATGGGGAACCGCGTGGTTCTCCTGCCCAGTTTGGAAGGTGGTCTTGCGATGACCGATTTCTATCAAGTGCTCGACACATCCGATGTGCCCGCAGGCGTGATCAATATTGTGACGGGCGACCCATCCGAGATGGCCACAGATTTAGCAGCGCATATGGCCGTTGATGCAATCTGGAATTTCAATGCAAATATAGAGGCGCATCTCGTTGACACGAAGGCCTCTCTCAACCTCAAGCGCAGTTGGGGTCTGTCAGGCTTTAAGGGCAAAAGCCCCGATTGGCGCAATCCCGCTTGTGAGGGCGTGGTATTTTTGGAAGAAGCAACTGAAGTCAAAACCGTTTGGGTTCCATACGGGGCCTGAGGATCAAGCCATTTCATGACCAGCCCACGCTACACCAAGCTTATTGATAGCCTGCCCGCAAAAGTCCCGTTTGTCGGCCCCGAGGCGCAAGAACGCGCGCAGGGCTTTGACTTTGTCGCAAGGCTTGGCGCCAATGAAAGTGTCTTTGGCCCCTCACCCAAGGCGATCGCCGCAATGCAGGCCGCAGCGCGCGATGTGTGGATGTATGGCGATCCTGAACTCCATAATTTGCGTCATGCCCTTGCTGCCCACCATAGGGTCGCGCCTGAAAACATCGTGGTTGGCGAAGGGATAGACGGCTTACTTGGATATTTGGTGCGGCTGTTGGTGGCTGAGGGCGATGCTGTCGTTACCTCGCTTGGGGCTTACCCCACTTTTCTTTACCATGTCGCGGGGTTCGGTGGGCAGGTTACAGCTGTGCCCTACAAAGACGATCACGAAGACCCTGAAGCACTGCTTGCGGCGGCGCGGGCGACCGGCGCAAAGCTGCTTTATCTTGCAAATCCCGACAATCCTATGGGCACATGGCACAAGGCCGAGACAATCGAATGGCTTATCGCCGCGCTGCCCCCTGAGACGGTGCTGATCTTGGACGAGGCTTATGCCGATACCGCGCCGCAAGAGGCCATTCCTGCGATGGATGTTAGCCATCCCCGCGTGATCCGAATGCGCACCTTCTCCAAAGCCTATGGTCTTGCGGGGCTTCGCGTGGGTTATGCCATCGGCCATCACGAGCTGATCCGTGCCTTTGACAAAATCCGCAACCATTTTGGGATGGGGCGTATCGCACAAGCCGGCGCTTTGGCGGCCCTGAAGGATCAAGATTACCTCAACCAAACCGTTCAGAAAATCAGCCAAGCTCGCGCCGAGATTGCCCGTATCGTGCAAGAGAATGGTTTAACGCCGCTGCCTTCGGCCACGAATTTCGTGGCGGTGGATTGCGGGCGCGATGGTGCCTATGCAGCGGCGCTTCTCAACGAGTTGACCAAGCGCGGCGTATTTCTCCGCATGCCCGCGATTGCCCCGCTCAATCGCACAATCCGCGTCTCATGCGGGGATGCCGCGATGTTGGCACATCTTGAGGCAGAATTGCCAAAAGCGCTTGCCACCCTCGGCTAGATCAGCCTGCTTCGCCAATGACCTCAATCGCGGCCTCTAACCCAGTTGGGTCATGTGGGATCTGCATCGCCTTCATACCTGCTTGCAAACTGCCCAACAGACCTAAAACCATATGCGCATTCACATGCCCCATATGGCCGATACGGAAAAAATCAACTGCGCGCGCAGGGTCGGGACGCAACCCCTGCAACGGGATGCCCAGTGTCACGCCCACCGTGGCCGTCATCCAATCGCGCATCTTCGCGCCATTCCCCGTGCCCATATCCACGGTGGTCACAGCATGCGAGCGTTTCGCAGGATCCGTAATATTGGCCGCGACAGGGCCATTCGCGCCCCAACGCTCCAACGCCGCCCATACGGCACGGGCCAAAGTCGCATGGCGCGCCCAAACGGCCTCCAACCCTTCTTCATGCAAGATCATGTCCAAAGCCACACGCAACCCATAAAGGTGATGGGTCGGCGCAGTGCCGTTGAAATATTTGTAAAATTCGGTCGGATTCACACGGGGCCGCCAATCCCAATAGGGCGTCACACAATTGGCCCGTCCCCGCGCTTGATCCGCTTTTTCCGAGAAATAAACAAACCCAATCCCGGGCGGGGTCATCAAACCCTTTTGGCTGCCTGTGACCATCACATCCACGCCCCATGCGTCAAATTCAAACGCATCACAGGCGAGACAGGCGATGTTGTCAGAGAATAACAGCGCGGGGTGCCCCGCTGCATCCAAGGTCTGCCGCAGGGCCAAAATATCATTGCGCACACTGCTAGAGGTATCCACCTGCACCGCGAGAACGGCCTTGATCTCATGAGCCTTATCTGCCGCCAAGACCTCAGCCACACGGGTCATGTCGATATCGGATTGAGGGCCAAAATCAATGATCTCGCAGTCAATACCCAGACCCGCCGCAAACTCGCCCCATCCAAGGCAGAAGCGCCCCGTGCCAAGCACCAAAATCTTGTCGCCCCGCGACAGCGTGTTGCACAGCGCCGCCTCCCAGACACCATGACCATTGGCAATATAAATCGCCACATTCGCCTTTTGCGCACGACCAACCGCCTTGAGATCAGGGATCAGCCCATGCACCATTTCGACCAACTCGCCCGTGTAAATATTCGGCGCGGGACGATGCATGGCCTGCAACACGCGATCAGGCATGACCGAAGGGCCAGGAATGGCAAGATAGTGACGACCGTTGGCAAGGCTCATGGAAGTGTCCCTTTGTTGAAATCGGCAAAAAGCAAGGCACAGGCTTTTGCGTCTTGGTGCAATTTCAATTACTCTGACGGCCTTGGCAAGAGCGCAAGAATGATTAGCTCTCTGGTCAAGACAAGGGAAACAGCGCCATGACTAAAGAGCAGCCACAAAATCGTAAAATCATTGAGGTATCAGGGTCTGACCGCGAGAAATTCTTGCAAGGTTTGACCACCAATGCCCTCCCTGAAGATGCCGAAGGGCTGCGCTACAGCGCGATCCTGAGCCCGCAAGGTAAGTATCTGGCTGATTTTTTCATGCTGACTCGCGGCGATCGCGTTTTGCTTGATGTGGACGGTGATTTGGCTGCACCGCTGATGCAGCGCTTGTCGATGTATAAGCTGCGCGCAGATGTGGCACTGACCCTCTCGGATATGACAGTGGCCGTGGGGCATGGCACCCTGCCACAAGGGGCATATGCTGATCCGCGTGACCCTGCCCTTGGGTGGCGCGCCTATGGCCAGTCGGGCTTGCCCAACTTATGGGATGCGGCAGGATGGAAAACCACGCGCATTGCCCATTTGATCCCCGAGCATGGGCGCGAACTGATCCCCAATGACAGCTATATCCTAGAACTTGGATTTGAGCGGCTAAATGGTGTGGATTTCAAAAAAGGGTGCTATGTCGGCCAAGAGGTGACAGCGCGGATGAAACACAAGACAGAACTGCGCAAAGGGCTGGCGCGGGTCACGGTCAGCGGCACAGCTGTGGAAGGCGACCTCATCACCGCAAACGGCCGCGAGGTCGGGCAGCTTCATAGCATTTCTGGGGATCAAGCACTGGCGTATTTACGTTTTGACCGCGCCCAAGCTGTTATGCAGGCGGGCGCAGCCGAGGTGCATTTCGCCGAGTAATCACCCGCCGATTTTATCCTGCGTGCGGTTCAGGAAATCATCGGCAGAATGACGCTCGTGCAATTGCCCTTCAAGCGGGCCATAGGTGCGGTTGACCATCGCACCGCGCTGCACAGCAGGGCGGGCATAGAACCGCTCGGCCCAAGCGACCACATTTTTATAGTCATGCACGGAGAGAAACTCGCCCGCGTCATAGGCCTCACCGCGCACAAGGCGGCCATACCATGGGGCAATGGCAATATCGGCAATGGTTATCTCATTCCCCACCATCCAATCGCGCCCTGCAAGATGACGATCAAGCACATCCAATTGGCGCTTCACCTCCATCGCGAAACGATTGATCGGGTATTCTTGCGCAAATGGGGCATAGGCATAGAAATGCCCAAAACCGCCGCCCAAATAGGGCGCACTTCCCATTTGCCACATAAGCCACGACAAGAGTTCTGGCCGATCCTCTGGGCGGCCCAAAAAGGCGCCAAATTTTTCGGCCAAATGCATCAAAATTGCGCCCGATTCAAAAACGCGCACAGGGGTTTGGCCAGAATAATCCATCAGCGCGGGAATTTTCGAATTTGGGTTCACATCGGTAAAGCCAGACCCGAATTGATCGCCATCCCCGATACGGATCAGCCACGCGTCATACTCCGCCGCATGACCCGCGGCGAGCAGCTCCTCGAACATGACGGTGACCTTCACCCCATTCGGTGTAGCCAATGAATAAAGCTGAAACGGATGATCGCCCCGTGGCAAATCCTTGTCATGGGTAGGCCCTGCAATCGGGCGGTTCAGACCCGCCCATTTGCCGCCATTCTCCTTGTCCCAAACCCAAACCTTTGGCGGGGTATATGGCGCATTTTCCGACATGATCCGTCCCTCATTTCTTGAACATAAAAAGGATCCTAACCCTTTCGGGTCAGGTTCCAAGTCACGAGATTGCGATTTTCAGGTCAACGCGCTGTCGCAGCGCCCGCAAACATGGGCATGGCTGTGGCTGCCCACATCAGGCAGAATTTTCCAACAGCGCGCACATTTTTCGCCATCCGCTTTGGCAAAGACCACACCAACCCCCTCAATTTCAGGCAAGGTGAAGGCATCCGCGGGCATCGCCTCATCGCTCAGCGTCACTGCAGAAGTGATGACCAAATCCTCGAACTGCACAGATTGCAGCGCTGCGCGCATTGCGGCATCTGCCACGTAGATCACAGGCGCGGCTTCTAGGGAGGCCCCAATCACCTTGTCACGGCGCTGCACCTCAAGCGCGGCTGTCACCACGCGGCGCGCACGGCGGATCATCGCCCATTTCGCGGCCAAGTCTGCATCATGCCACGCCGCAGGGGTGTCGGGGAAATCCACCAGATGCACTGAGGCCTCAGGGTCTTTGTTCCGCTCAAGCCAGACCTCCTCCATGGTGAAGGTCAAAATCGGCGCAAGCCAAGTGGTCAGGCGTTGGAATAGGTGATCCAAAACTGTGCGCGCCGCACGGCGTTGCGCAGTATCACCATCACAATAAAGCGCGTCTTTGCGGATATCGAAGTAAAAGGCCGACAAATCAGTGGTCGCAAAATTGAACAGCGCTTGGAACACGCCTTGGAAATCATATTTCGCATAGCCTTCGCGCACGATCCGATCCAACTCTGACAAACGATGCAGGATGAACCGCTCCAACTCGGGCATATCGGCGGCTTCTGTGCGGTCGGCTTCCGTTAAATCACCCAAGGACCCAAGCATAAACCGCATCGTGTTGCGCAAACGGCGATAGCTGTCGGCCACGTTCTTCAAGATCTCAGGCCCGATGCGCAAATCCGCCGTGTAATCGGATTGCGCCACCCAAAGCCGCAGGATATCGGCGCCATATTGGTCAATCACCGCCTGCGGCGCGACCGTATTGCCCAAGGATTTGGACATTTTCATGCCCTTCTCATCCAGCGTGAAGCCATGGGTCAGAACACCGCGATAGGGCGCGCGACCGATTGTGCCGCAAGCCTGCAACATCGAGGAATGGAACCACCCGCGATGCTGGTCTGTGCCTTCAAGATAGAGATCGGCAATCCCATCCTCTGAGCCATCCTCGCGATCCCGCAAGACAAAGGCATGGGTCGAGCCAGAGTCAAACCAAACATCCAAGATATCAAAGACCTGCTCATAGGCATCTGGGTCATATTCATTGCCCAAGAAGCGGGCTTTGGCCCCCTCCTTATACCATGCATCTGCGCCCTCAGCCTCAAAGGCCTCAAGGATGCGGGCATTCACCGCGTCATCGCGCAGCAAGAAATCGGGGTCACTTGGCTGTGCATCTTTTTTGACAAAGCAGCTGAGCGGCACACCCCATGCACGTTGCCGCGACAAAACCCAGTCAGGGCGGGCTTCAATCATCGAATGCAGACGATTGCGCCCAGTTTGCGGTGTCCATGTCACCAATTCATCAATCGAGCGCAGCGCGCGTTCGCGGATGGTCTTGCCATAGGTGTCATCCCCGCCAATCTCGCGATCAATGGCTGCAAACCATTGCGGGCGGTTCAGGCGGATCACAGGCGCTTTTGAACGCCAGCTATGCGCGTCCGAGATGGTGATGCGGCGGCGGGCCAGCAGGCCGCCAACCTCAACCAGCTTGTCGATCACGGCCTTATTGGCCTTACCCGCCTTGCCGTTTTCTTCGATGACGCGAAGCCCTGCAAAGAAGGGCAGATCAGCGCGGAAACTGCTGTCATCCAGAATATTATAGGTCATCTCAAGCCCATGCTTGAGGCCGATTTGATAGTCATCATCCCCGTGACTTGGCGCGGTATGCACGAAACCCGTGCCCGCATCATCGGTGACATGGTCGCCTGCAAAAAGTTTGACCTCAAAATCCCATTCGCCATTCGCGCCCTCAGCCCCATGCAGCGGGTGATGGGTGACAAGCGTGGCCAATTCATCGGCGTTGACATCGCGCAGGCGCGTGTAGTGGCCCGCCTCAAGACGCATCGCGCCAAGCGCATCCTCGGCCAGTTTATCAGCTACAAGATAGCGATCACCAACCTTGGCCCAACATTCGTCAGGGGTCGCGGTGACCTCATAGAGCCCATAGGAAATCGAAGGGCCAAAACAAATCGCGCGGTTTTGCGGAATCGTCCAAGGGGTGGTTGTCCAGATCACGACAAACAAGTTGTCGCGCTCGTCTATAGTCTCAGCGCCAGTTGGAATAGGTGGTTCTGTAGATGGAGCTGCCCCAGTTGAAAGGATACCTCGTGCAACACGGAACGGCACCCAAATCGCATCGGTCTGGCGGTCATGATATTCGACTTCCGCCTCAGCCAATGCGGTCTTTTCAACGGGCGACCACATCACGGGCTTCGAGCCTTGGTAAAGCGCGCCGTTCATCAGGAATTTCATAAACTCGCCCGCGATCACCGCCTCGGCGTGGAAATCCATGGTGAGGTATGGCTTGTCCCAATTCCCTGTTACGCCAAGGCGCTTGAACTCCTCGCGCTGCACATCAATCCACCCTTCGGCAAAGCGGCGGCATTCCTGACGAAAATCGACAACGTCAATTTTATCCTTATCTTGGCCTTTGGCGCGATAGGCCTCCTCAATCTTCCATTCGATGGGCAGGCCGTGACAATCCCAACCAGGAATGTAGCGCGCCTCATGGCCCATCATCTGCTGGCTGCGCACAACCATATCCTTCAGCACTTTGTTCAGTGCGTGACCGATATGCAGATTACCATTGGCATAGGGGGGGCCATCATGCAGCACGAATGGTGGGCGTGGCGCGCCCGCCTTAGCCGCCTCTGCCGCCTTGTCGCGCAGGCGTTGATAAACGCCAATTTTCTCCCAACGGGCCAGCCAATCAGGCTCGCGCTGTGGCAGGCCTGCGCGCATCGGGAAATCAGTTTGGGGAAGGTTCAACGTGTCTTTATAGTCGGGAAGATCGGCACACATGGGAAGGACGTCCTATTGGCTGAAACGGGTCATGGCAGGCCATGACCAATGAGCGGGGAAAGAGCGGCGCGATAGCTCAACACCTTAGTCCCGGCGGCCCTGCTGATCAGAGCGCCGGGCAGATAATTCGTAGGGAAATCTGCGTGTTCATCCGTCTCATGCTTAGCCCTATATCGCTGCTGGCGCGCGGGGTAAAGCCGCGCTTTGCGCGATCAGCCCTTTGATCCCGTGAAAAGCCCAGAAAATGCCTCGGATAAAACACTGCGCAAAGCAGGACGGGGTAAGGCGTGAAAGGGCAAAGGTCGGCAAAGCTGCATCGCAATTACCCCAAGCCGCGCGGTCATCGCCCCATTTAAGACGCCTTCACCAAAGCGGCGCGATAATTTCCCTGCCAATGACCCGCCCAAAGTAGAACTGAGCAAATCATCCCCAAGGGCAATGGCCCCTGTCGCCACAAGTTGCGCAATCACAGACCGCGCCAAGCGCATGGCGCCAAACGTGCCCGCGCGCCCACCATAAATCTCGGCCACACGGCGGATCATCCGCAGATTGATCCAAAAGCTGATGACCATATCAAGCGACCCCATCGGAACGAGGGCCGTGACACTGGCGACACGGCGGGTGGCTTGGGCCACCTCAGCACGGGCCTGTGCATCTAGCCCTTCCAAAAACGCTGTCTCAATCACGCCCATTCGCAAATCTGCATCAAGCACATCCTCGACACTCTGCAAACGGTGGTCTGCTGCGCCCTGCACGGCCATGCGATCGCGATAAAGCGCGCGCAGTTTGGGGATCAAAGCGGAAAGCTGTGCAAGGTTTTGGGCGGTCAAGGCCGATTGGGCCTCAGCCTGCAAAGCCGTCATGCGCGACAGCCGCGCATAGGCCCGCCATTCGCTGATCGCAAAGACGATTACAGCCACGAAAAACAGGCCCACACTCACAAGGGCCACCTGCCCCCAGATTGTGCCGCGCGCCATCATATCAAGAACAAAACCCCAAACAGCGTTGATCAAAAGCGCACTGGCAAGGCCGCCCGCCGACCAGAGCAAAAACCGCGATGCACCTGACATCTTTTGGGGCGCGGGCCGTTCATCGGGCGCGGCGGATGGCGCGTCAAAAATCGCAGGCGCGTCCACGGGGGACGCGTCACCAACGCCCGCCGTTTCCTCATCCAAGATGATTGGGTTTTTCCGCGTGGCCATACGCCCCCCCTCCTCACTTCGCCGTCACCCGCAAGGGCGAGCATAAGCAAAGAACCCTGCAGAGGAACAGTCACAAAAAAGCGCGCCACAGGGGGCGCGCTTTTGATCTTCTGAACTTGTGGCGGCGAAGATTAGTTCTTCGCGTAGAATTCAACCACGAGGTTTGGTTCCATCACGACAGGGTATGGCACATCGCCCAAACTAGGGGTGCGCACGAAAGTCGCGGTCATTTTGGAATGGTCGGCCTCGACATAGTCAGGCACATCACGCTCTGCCAATTGCACAGCTTCCAGAACTGTTGCCAATTGCTTGGATTTCTGACGCACCTCAACAACATCACCCTCCTTCACGCGGTAGGATGGGATATTGACGCGCTTGCCGTTCACCAAAACATGGCCGTGGTTTACGAATTGGCGGGCCGCAAAAACGGTTGGCACGAATTTCGCGCGGTAAACAACGGCGTCCAAGCGGCGCTCCAACAGGCCGATAAGGTTTTCACCTGTATCACCTTTTACGCGCTCTGCTTCTGCATAGATGCGGCGGAATTGCTTTTCGGTCAAATCGCCGTAATAGCCCTTCAGCTTCTGCTTGGCGCGCAACTGCGTGCCGAAGTCAGACAGTTTCGCCTTGCGGCGCTGACCATGCTGGCCTGGGCCATATTCGCGGCGGTTTACTGGGGATTTGGGGCGACCCCAAATGTTTTCGCCCATGCGGCGGTCGATTTTATACTTGGCAGACGTGCGTTTGGTCACGGCTGATCTCCTTCGTTAGAACGCCCCAGATCGGGGCTATGAAGGGCGTTGTCCTTTGCCGCTGCTTTCGCTTTGGCCGACAGGCGTTCCCTTGCGGGGGCCACCAACACCAATGAAAAGAAGCACCGCAAACGGTGCCTCAGTGACGCGGGGGCTATAGGGGATTCCTCGCGCTGTCAAGCGCATGGGGGAAATCAAGCCTAGCTTAAGCCGTAAATCCCACGCGATGGCCCAAGATGGGCGGATAAAATCGCGGCTTCAGCCGCACCCAACATCCGCCGCACAGCAGGGCCAAACAGATCGGGATGGCCTGCAAGATCAGGATGACGTTCATAAAGGTCATCAAGGCAGGCGGCCGCATCGGCATCCATCTCGTCCTCGGGCAGTGCTGCATAAGCAGGGTGGAAACTGTCCACCGCGACACTGTTTGCAATCACGACCTGATGCCCCTCAAGCATAACGTGGAAATATGTGACAGAGGCCGCGCGGTGATCCACCCGTGCGCCCAAATCGCCTACCAAATCCTGTGCGCGCATCATGACCTCATCTTCGCCCCAAAGCGCCCGTGCCTCGGGCGATTTAATCAATACGCGATGATCAGGGGACACCAAGAGATCGGGTTCAGGTTTGCCTTTCCCAAAAAGACCCTGCGGCAATCGAATTGGGCGAAGATGCGGCATGGCAAAAAGCTGCGCGCCTGACAGGCTGCGCTGTCCCACCCAGAGGACTTCTTTCAAACCATTGTCGCGGGTGACAAGATAATCCCCTGCCCGCACATCCTCGACCGCAATTTCCCCTTTCAGTGCGGCCAATCGCGTGCCTTTGACAAAGCAAACAACAGGGCCTTGGCGGCGAAAGCGGGCGGAAAACCCGCCCCCCAAAGAGATGATTGTCAAATGTTGGCGCGCGGGTGGCATGCCATCGGGAAAGAGCAATACCGTTTCGCGGCTATCCTCAAGGGTCAAGGGAACGGCACTAAAAAACCGCACGCCATCGGACAGCACCATCGCATCACGATACAGGGGATCGTCAAGGTCGCTCGACAAGTGAGGCAGGGGCGCGGGTCTTTGCATGAACTTATGCACGACCCGCGCCGCTTTGGCACGAAGTTGGAGAAGATCACGGCTGGATGTCAGAACAAGGGCGGCGTCTTTGCCTTCAAGCGGGAAGGCACGACCGTGCCAGCTCCAACTCATCCCTTCAGCCAGATCTTTCTTATTATAGTCCGAGTCTCCCTCGATCCGCGTCTGCGCCCAAGAAATGATGAACGCACCGCGCAACCCCATGCTCATGCGATGCCTGCCTTACTTGCCTCAATGCGTGCCGTTTATGTTTCGGCTTGGGCGGCAAGCTAGCATGGGTGATTCGTTCTGTGAATCCCCTTTGACGCGTCTTGGCGAATTTTCGCACATAGACCTATGTTCAAGGAGGGGGGTTAGAAATTCCATCCAAGGCTGACCGACCCAACAACCTGCCCCGTAGTTTGGCCGGCAAATTCGGGCGAGAGATAGGTCACCCCATAAAAGGCCGTGTAGCCGTTTTGGCCATAATGCACACCCCCGCGTAGGCGGTGACGCTCATCTTGTGCATCAGCACCATGGCCCGCGGGTAAGTATTCAGAGGCATCGACATAGGCCCAATCCGCACCCAAGACCAAAGATAGCCCATTGTCCTCCTCAGAGGCTATACCACTAAACCGCTGACCCGTGATTGGATCTCGTAGGCGCAACCCGTTTTGCCCCCATTGACCCAATGTCAGGTCAAACCCAAAACGGGCCAAATCCTCTGCCCCGTAGGTCAGACCAAGGAACGGGCGCAGAAAGACCCCTTCGGAGATCGCATATTCATTATTCGCCTCAAAACTAAGATCCAATAGGGTCTTGTTTTGCAATTCACGATTGCCGGCATTCACAACGGGTTGGCTTAACGCCTCATGCAAATCGCGCTGCAACTCGCGAATGCCTGTCTGTGGGCCAACCCCCAAAATATCCGCGCCCATCGCAATATCGGCACCGCGCCAATTGAAATGGCTATGCACCCCAAAGGCCAACACGCCCGTATAGAGGCGATCATTCAGCGCAGGGGTCGTGACATTGGCAGGAGCAATCGCCTCGCCGCGCAGGCGGAATTCGATGACATCGAGCGGGCGTGAGGTCAAATCACCCTGCCATTCCGATCCGTAAAGCACGCTGATGGAATAGGAGCCTGTGCGCCACCGATCTTCGCCATCCCCAATGACATCATTGTTCAGCAACCGCCCATTGCCGAGATAGGTAAATCCCGCGTCTTCAGCGGCCACAGGCAAAGCGCCCCCCGCAATGATCAACAGCCCAAGCAGGATGCCTTTGGAACCAAATCGCATTATTAAATATCCTTGCAAACGTCACTCTGGCCAAAGGCGAGCGCATAATAAACCTGACAGGGCCAGATTACGGCCAGCCGCGTTCACAAGGCAATTAATAATAAAATTGTGTCTAAAATTTGTTTATGACTGTGCTGTGTTATCCACAGGGACTTAGCCGCATTTTGAATAGCCGCAATCGGTGCAAGTCATGCACCCCTCGCTCATCCGCATCGCAGAAGACCCACAGGAATTACACTCTGCCGCCCCTGTGCGGCCTGCGCCCAAATCATAGACCTCGGCGGTGGGATCGGTTTTCAACCCCATCCCCTCGCCCGAAATAAACCCGATTGAGATCAGATGCCGTTCGATAACACCGCCAATCGCCGCTAAGATCGAGGGCACATATTTACCCCCAATCCATGCCCCCCCGCGCGGATCAAACACGGCTTTGAGTTCTTCTACCACGAAACTCACATCACCGCCGCGGCGGAAGACAGCCGACATCATCCGCGTCAACGCCACTGTCCACGCGTAATGTTCCATATTCTTGGAATTGATAAACACCTCAAACGGCCTACGATGACCGCTGAGCACGACATCATTGATCGTGATATAAATCGCGTGCGGGCTATCGGGCCATTTCAGTTTATAGGTATTGCCCTCTAGGGTCTGCGGCCGCTCTAGCGGCTCGGAGATATAAACCACTTCGCCCGTAGAGGCCTCGCGCGCGGTGGCGCCATCTGGCTTTGCTTCTGCCTCAGAAACACTCAGGACACTGCCCGTCACATCATTGGGGCGATAAGTGGTGCACCCCTTACAGCCCGTTTCATAAGCCTGCAGATAGACATCTTTGAAGGCCTCAAAGCTGATATCTTGCGGCACGTTGATGGTTTTCGAGATGGAACTATCCACCCATTTCTGCGCGGCCGCCTGCATGCGCACATGATCAGCAGGGGCAAGGGTTTGCGCATTTACAAAAAACGCAGGCAATTCTGCATCACCCTGTTTTTCGCGCCAAAGTTTTACCGCGTAATCGGTCACCTCCTCCTCGCTGCGCGACCCATCCCGCTGCAACACTTTGCGCGTGTAGCTATAGGCAAAAACGGGCTCAATCCCAGAGGAGACATTTCCCGCATAAAGGCTGATGGTGCCTGTGGGCGCAATCGAGGTCAAAAGCGCGTTTCGGATGCCATCTTTGGCAATCGCCTCGCGCAAATCTTGATCCATCTGCGCCATATTCCCGGACGCCAAGAACGCCTCGGCGTCAAATAAGGGGAATGCACCTTTTTCCCGCGCCAATTCAACCGAAGCCCAATAGGCCGCATGGGCAATTTCCTTCATCCAAATCTCGGATTGCGCCACTGCGTCATCGGCGCCATAGCGCAGGCCAAGCATCAAAAGGGCATCGGCCAAACCCGTCACACCCAAACCAATGCGCCGCTTTGCTTGGGCCTCGCGCGCCTGTGCCTCGAGGGGAAAACGACTGGCATCCACCACGTTATCCATCATCCGCACAGCGACCCGCACCAAATCCTTCAGCGCCTCAAGATCAAGGGCCGCATCCGCCTCAAACGGCGCGCGCACAAGCCGCGCAAGGTTAACAGAACCAAGCAAACACGCCCCATAGGGCGGCAAAGGTTGTTCGCCGCACGGATTGGTTGCCGCAATGGTTTCGCAATAGGCCAGATTATTGGATTGGTTGATGCGATCGATAAAAATCACACCTGGCTCAGCGTAATCATAGGTCGATTGCATAATCTGGTTCCACAGGTCGCGCGCCTGCACCGTGCGGTAAACCTTGTTGTCAAACACCAATTCCCAAGGCCCGTCCGCTTTGACCGCCTCCATAAAGGCATCGGTGACGAGAACAGAGACATTGAACATCCGCAGCCGCGCCGCATCAGATTTGGCGGTGATAAAATCTTCGATGTCTGGGTGGTCGCAGCGCATCGTTGCCATCATCGCGCCGCGGCGCGAGCCAGCCGACATAATCGTGCGGCACATGGAATCCCAAACATCCATAAAACTCAGCGGGCCAGAGGCATCCGCGGCCACGCCCTTAACATCCGCGCCTTTGGGTCGGATGGTCGAGAAATCGTAGCCGATCCCGCCCCCCTGCTGCATCGTCAAAGCCGCCTCTTTGAGCATATCAAAAATGCCGCTCATGCTGTCGGGGATTGTGCCCATGACAAAGCAATTGAAAAGCGTGACACTGCGCCCCGTTCCCGCACCCGCCGTGATGCGACCTGCCGGTAGATATTTGAAATCCTCAAGGGCTTCGTAGAATTTTTCTTCCCAATAGGCGGGATCTTTCTCCACCGAGGCCAAAGCCCGCGCGATCCGCCGCCAAGTGTCCTCGACAGTGCGGTCAATGGGTGTGCCATCCGCCTCTTTAAGGCGATATTTCATATCCCAAATTTGTTCAGCAATCGGGGCGGCAAAACGAGACATAGCGCAGACTTTCACGATCAGATGGGGAAACACAAACTAGGGGCCTTGGCGCAAGCGGTCAACTTGAACCTTGTGAAAAATAGCATACCATATCTTGAGGGACTTTGGGGAAGAGATATGAGCAGCACCATAAATCTGGTCAAATTATGTGTCGGCGCCGAAGAGGTGCAGGATCTTTTGAACTGGCAAAAGAACCCGCGCGCCTTGGGGCCATCGGGCCTGCCGCGCCATGTGACACGGATGTGGCCCAAGCGTGAGGCAGAAATTCTTGCAGGCGGATCGCTTTATTGGGTGTTCAAAGGATTGATCCTGTGCCGCCAAAAAATCTTGGCCCTCGAGGAGGTTGATCGCGGCGATGGGATCAGGCGCTGCGGCATCGTTTTGGAACAGGACGTCACCCGCGTGACACCCACGCCCAAACGCCCGTTTCAAGGGTGGCGCTACCTCAAACCCGAAGACAGCCCCCGAGATTTAAACGCCAATCGCGCAGAAGAAGAAACTTTGCCGCGTGAATTGCAAACTGCTTTGGCTGAAATCGGCGTTCTTTAGATCGAAAGCTTGGTTTTCAGCCCATCAAGGGCGGCTCGGGCCCCATCTGTCCAATCTGCGCCGCGCGCCCGAAACAGCATCGCTTGGCTGCGCAAGATCATCCCATCCGACAGGATTTTCAGGTTATTGGCCCGCAAGGTTTCCCCTGTTGAGGTGATATCAGCGATCAATTCCGCCGTGCCATGCGCCACGGTGCCCTCGGTCGCGCCTTGGCTGTCGACCAATTGATAATCGGCAACACCTGCAGCGCGCAGATAGTCCCGCACAAGACGATGGTATTTCGTGGCGATCCGCAAACGCATCCCATGGGCCTCGCGGAAATCTGCGGCAACAGCGTCCAGATCATCCACGCAATCCACATCAATCCAACATTGCGGCACGGCCAAAACCAAATCCGCAAAGCCAAATCCAAGCTCGGCCAATTCTTCGACCGACTGATCCCATGCGGGGATCTTCTCACGCACAAGATCGGTGCCTGTCACGCCCAAATGAATGCGGCCCGCCGCCATTTCGCGCGGAATTTCTCCCGCAGACAGCAACATCAACTGCATATCCGCCCCCGAAACTTCGGCAGCATAATCGCGCTCTGAGCCTGCGCGGCGCATCTCAACCCCGCGCGCTGCAAACCAATCAAAGGTCTTTTCCATCAACCGCCCCTTAGACGGCACCGCAATACGCAACGTCATATGCCACCCTCCTGACACGAGAGGCCATGCAGCAATTCAGGACGGATCACCCCGCCCACGGCAGCAATCTCACGACCATTGCCCAAGATTTTGGTCAGCGCATCATAGCGTCCACCTGTGGCAACGGGGGGCATATGCGGGTCAGTTTCGTTGAAAAAGCCGAACACAAACCCATCATAATATTCCATATTCGTCCGCCCATAGGAGGCCTCGAACCATAGGTCATCTACGGCGACACCTGCGGCGGACATCGCCTCAATACGGCGCACCAAGCCTGAAATGGCGCTATCGATCTGCGGTAAATCCACAGCCAAATCCCGCAATTGTGCGACTGCGTTTGGTAGGGTTTCGCGCAAGGACAAAACCCGCTCCAAGGCTTCGGCCTGCGCCGCCGAAATACTGGGCGCATCATCATCCTCGGCCAAAGCGCGCATACGGCGCAAGACATCAGCGGGGCTGCGTAGACCACTCCAATTTTCAGTGGCGTCAATCATGGCTTCAGGCCCTAAATCCGACATCTGGGCAATCAATGCTGCACGGGTCGCAGGGGCATCGCTGCGGCCTGAAAAACGATCCAGCAAGCGCCGAAAACGGCGCGGACGCCACACATGACGCCGCAAGGCGCGTTTGCGCCGCTCGGTTGTATCAAGGGCAGATATCGCGGCCAAAACGACGCCAATATCGCCAGTGACGGCACGCAGGCCATATGGGGCAAGCAATGAGGTAAAAAGGGCAAAGACTTCGGCATCTGCGCGCGCAGGGTCATCACGATCAAACAGCTCATATCCCACTTGCAGATATTCGCTCGCGCGGGCGGGACTGGCCTCCTGCTTGCGGAAAACCTCGCCCATGTAGCTGTAGCGCGCAGGCTCCGCCCCGTCCGACATATGGCGCTGCACCACGGGCACGGTGAAATCGGGCCGCAGCATCATTTCGCCGCGATTGGGGTCATGCGTGACATAAGCCCGCGCGCGGATATCTTCGCCATAGAGATCAAGCAGCGTATCAGCAGGCAGCAAATGATCGGCCTCAAAAGCCACGGCGCCCGCGGCTTGAAATGCTGCAAAGAACCGCTCCGCCTCCGAACGAATGGCCGCTTTTTGGCTCATCCCTGACGCTCCAATATAGCGCGAATTTCGGCGACCAGATCACCGCGCGCCACTTCGCGCTGTGCAGGTTGCGCCTTCCATTCCTCAAGGCTTGCATTGGCTGCAATCTTGGCCCCTAAGATCAAATCCTTGATCTGAACCACGCCGCGCGCGGCCTCGTCCGAACCTTGGATGACCGCAACAGGGCTTTCGCGTTTATCTGCATATTTCAACTGATTTCCGAAATTCTTAGGGTTGCCCAAGTAAACCTCGGCGCGGATGCCCGCATTGCGCAACTCAGTCGCCATGGCTTGATAATCCGCCATGCGGTCGCGATCCATGACCGTCACCACGACAGGCCCCTGCATCGCGCCGCTGATCCGCCCTTTGGCGCGCAATGCGGCCAAGAGGCGATCAACCCCGATGGACACACCCGTTGCAGGCACATCTTGGCCTGTGAAGCGTTTGACCAAATCGTCATAACGTCCGCCGCCTGCAACAGACCCAAATTGACGCGGGCGGCCTTTGTCATCCAGAATCTCAAAGGTCAGCTCCGCCTCGAACACGGGGCCCGTATAATAGCCAAGGCCACGCACCACCGAAGGATCAATCACGATCCGGTCGGGGCCATAGCCTTGCGCGTCAAGCAGCGTGGCAATGGTTTCAAGTTCGGCCACCCCAGCCTCACCAATCGCAGATGTGCCAATCAGCTTGCGCAGCATCACCAAAGTCTCGGCATTGCTGTCTGCGCGCGCCAACAGGAATGCCACGATCTGATCGGCCGCTGCCGCATCAAGACCCACGCCATCGATATAAGCCCCAGACTCATCCAAACGGCCCTTGGTCAGCAATTGGATCACGCCTTCGCGGCCCACTTTGTCGAATTTATCAATCGTGCGCAGCACAGCTTGGCGGGTAGCTTCATCCTCGGAGGACAATCCAATGGTCGCCAGAACCCCATCCAACACCTTACGGTTGTTCACCCGCACCACATAATCGCCGCGCGGAATACCCACAGCCTCAAGCGTGTCTGACAGCATCGCGCAAATCTCGGCATCTGCGGCAACGCTGGCCGCGCCGACCGTATCGGCATCGCATTGGTAGAATTGGCGGAAGCGCCCCGGCCCTGGCTTCTCATTGCGCCAAACGGGGCCAAAGGTGTAGCGGCGATAGGGGCTTGGCAAATCATTGCGATATTGCGCCGCTACGCGGGCCAAGGGGGCGGTCATGTCATAGCGCAGCGCGACCCAACCGCCGTCTTCCTCCTCCTGCCAAGCAAAAACGCCCTCATTGGGGCGATCCGTGTCAGGCAGGAATTTCCCCAAGGCCTCCACGGTTTCCACGGCGGATGTCTCAAGCGGGTCGAAGCCATAGCGCTGATAGGTTTCGGCAATTTTGGCAAGCATCTCTTGCCGCTCCAACACCTCCGCGCCGAAGTAATCGCGAAATCCACGCGGCGTCTCTGCTTTAGGGCGGGGCTGTTTTTTCTCTTTTGCCATAACCATATCCTCGATCTCGCGCGTGGTGTAGCGCCCTCGCGTCAAAGGGGCAAGAGAGGGGTGGTCATGGGGCCCCTGCAAAGGTTAGTTTGCATCCGAACGCAACGACACAATCCCAGACAAGGATCATAGGCCCCATGAGCGCCTCTCGCGATGATTTGGAGATGCATTTGGCCCATCTCACCCGCACAGTCGATGACCTCTCAGAGGTGGTCGCACGCCAAGATCGGGAAATCACCCGTCTCACTGCCCGTGTTGAGATGCTGATGCAGCGTGAGGCAGATCGTGAAGCCGCAGGCGATATGCCCGCCGCCAATCAAAAACCGCCCCATTGGTGAGGGTTAGACCTCTTCCACCGCGATGACACCGCCCAAAGATTTCAGCGCCCCTTTTATGGCGGGATTGACGGGGTAATCCTCGCCCAAGAGGACTTCGACCTCACCCGGAAGATCGGCGGCTGTCAGGCATAATTGAATTGGGCCTGTCACCCGCGATGCATTAGTCTTTTTGGCCTCGCCCAACACATTGGCCAATTGCGGCAAAGCGGCCGCGTCCTCGACAAACACCCTCAAGCCTGTAGCCCCACCTTGTGCGGCAACCGCATCAATGGGCTGTACCGCGCGAGCAAGGAGTTTTAATTGCTCCGCTTCATAGGTGGCCTCAACGGTCAACACCACATTCTGGCCCGCCTCTAACAAATGCCGAGCAGACTCGAGCAGGTCAGAGAACACTGTTACTTCGTAAAGTCCCGTTGGATCGGAAAGACCCACAAAGGCAAAACGGGTGCCGCGCTGGCTTTTGCGCTCTTGCTTGACCGCAACCGCCCCTGCCAATTTGGTGACAAAAGCCCCCCCTTGCACCCGCGCCTCAACCTCACGCAGCGACAAACAGCCTGAGCGTTTCAAGCTTGGCATATATTCATCCAAAGGATGGCCAGAAAGATAGAAACCAACCGCCTGATGCTCTTGGGAAAGCCGTTCATTCGGCAACCAATCTGGCGGATTAGACAGGCGTGGCTCAGGCAAATCATCGCCCCCTTCCCCGAATAGGGAGGTCTGGTTTGACGATTTTTGATCATGAATTGCAGCAGAAAAGGCGACCAGCGCATCCAAACTGTCAAACACGCGGCGGCGGTTCGCATCCAGCTCGTCAAAGGCGCCTGCGCGCGCCAACATCTCAAGCGGCCGCTTGCCCACCCGTTTCAAATCAACCCGCCGAGCGAAATCAAAGAGCGATGCAAAGGGCTGATCTCCGCGCCCTTCAACGATCAGGCGCATTGCATCGACACCGACATTTTTCAAGCCACCCAAGCCATAGACCACGCGCCCATCAGACACGGAGAACGTAGCAAGCGAGCGATTAACACAAGGCGGCACGATCTCTATGCCAAGGCGACCCACCTCTTGGCTGTAAATAGACAGCTTATCCGTCAGATGGATATCGCAATTCATCACCGCAGCCATGAATTCGACAGGATGGTTCGCCTTAAGCCAAGCGGTTTGATAACTGACAACCGCGTAAGCGGCCGCGTGGGATTTGTTGAAGCCGTAATTGGCGAATTTTTCTAGAAGGTCGAACACTTCTTCGGCCTTGGCCTTGTCGACCCCATTTGCCTTTGCCCCTTCCACGAATTTGGGGCGTTCGGCATCCATGGCCTCTTTGATCTTCTTCCCCATGGCGCGGCGCAGCAAATCCGCACCGCCTAGGCTATAGCCTGCCATGACCTGCGCAATTTGCATCACCTGTTCTTGATATACGATGATGCCTTGCGTCTCTTCGAGGATGTGATCAATCAACGGATGGATCGAGGCACGCTCTTTGATCCCGTTCTTCACCTCGCAATAGGTTGGGATATTCTCCATCGGTCCCGGGCGATAGAGCGCCACAAGGGCCACGATATCCTCAATGCAGGTGGGGCGCATACGCCTTAGGGCATCCATCATGCCCGAGCTTTCCACCTGAAACACCGCAACAGTCTTGGCCGAAGCATAGAGCGCATAGGTCGCTTCATCGTCTAACGGGATCGCGTTGATCTGGTTTTCTGCCCCCTCAGGCGGTTGATAGAGCGCGTGGCCATCTGGTGCGACATGCAAATCGCGGCCCGATGAATGGATCAAATCAATGGCATTTTGCACCACAGTCAGGGTTTTCAGGCCGAGAAAATCAAATTTCACCAAGCCCGCAGGTTCTACCCATTTCATATTAAACTGGGTTGCAGGCATGTCCGAGCGCGGGTCTTGGTAAAGTGGCACCAACTCGTCCAAAGGGCGGTCACCGATCACAACGCCCGCGGCGTGGGTTGAGGCATTGCGCAAAAGCCCCTCGACCTGTTGACCATAATCCAAAAGCCGCGCGACCACTTCTTCGGCCTGCGCTTCTTCGCGCAGGCGCGGTTCATCGGCCAAGGCTTTTTCGATGCTCACGGGTTTGACCCCCTCAACAGGGATCATTTTTGACAGGCGATCCACCTGGCCATAGGGCATTTGCAAAACCCGCCCGATATCGCGCACGGCCGCCTTGGATAACAGCGCACCAAAGGTGATGATCTGCCCCACGCGGTCGCGACCATATTTTTCCTGCACATATTGGATCACCTCCTCGCGGCGATCCATGCAGAAGTCGATATCGAAATCGGGCATTGAGACGCGTTCAGGATTGAGGAAGCGCTCAAACAGCAAGCTATAACGCAGAGGATCAAGGTCGGTAATCGTCAAGGCATAGGCCACAAGGCTGCCTGCACCCGACCCGCGCCCAGGCCCGACTGGGATGTCATGCTCCTTGGCCCATTTGATGAAATCGGCCACGATCAAGAAATAGCCCGGAAAGCCCATCCCCTCGATGATGTCCAATTCGAAATCGAGGCGCTTTTGATAGTCCTCAACTGATGCCGCATGCGGGATCACCGCAAGGCGCGCTTGCAGACCTTCATTGGCCTGACGGCGCAGTTCTTCAACCTCGTTCTCGGCAAAGCGCGGCAAGATCGGGTCGTGGGTGCGCGCGCGGTAGGCGCAGCGTTGTGCAATCTCGACCGTGTTTTCAATCGCCTCGGGCAGATCAGCGAAGAGTGTCACCATCTCTTCGGGGGTTTTGAAATAATGCTGAGATGTCAGGATACGGCGTGGTTCTTGTTGATCGACATAGGCCCCTTGCGCGATGCAAATCAACGCGTCATGCGCCTCATACATTTTTGGTTTGGGGAAATAGACGTCATTGGTCGCCACAAGGGGCAGGCCCATCTTATAAGCCATATCAATCAAATGCGGCTCACTCAGCGCCTCTGCCTCGGGCAGACCCTGATCTATGGGATGACGCTGTAATTCAACATAAAGCCTATCCCCGAAGATCTCAGCCAATCGCGCCATCAATCCTTCGGCTTTGGCTATTTGCCCCGCAGAGAGCAGCGCGCCAAACGGCCCCTCAGGGCCACCAGAAAGACAGATCAACCCCTCATTATGCGCCGCCAATTCATCAAGGGTGACATGGGGAATCTGGCCATCGCCGCGCAAGTAGAAATGCGAATTCAGCTTTAATAGGTTCAAGTAACCCTGACGCGATTTCACCAAAAGAACAATGCCGCGCGGGGGGCGCGGTTTCTCGCCCTGCGCCGCCGCCTCATAGGCCAAATCAATCTGGCACCCCAATATCGGCTGCACACCTGCCTTGACCGCATATTCGGAAAACTCAAGCGCGCAGAACATGTTGTTGGTGTCTGTCACTGCGACAGCGGGCATGCCTGCATCGGCCACCAATTGCGGCAAAGATTTGATCCGCATCGCCCCTTCAAGCAGCGAATATTCGCTATGCACACGCAAATGGATGAATCGAGGCTTTGACATAAACCCAACCTATGAAATGCGCGCCGAGCAGAAAAGCAAAAAAGCCGCCTGCATCTCCAAAGGGATGCAGGCGGCCTTCACGGGAGGAACCCTGTCTCGATCAGGTTGGATCAACCATCCACGCGGATCGTGACGTTCTTCGGATCATAAGGGCTGTCTTCGGTAATTTCCGCATCATAAAGCGCGCCCATGATCATCACCTTCAGCTTTTGCCCAACCTGTGCATAGTCAGGTTTCACATAGCCCATGCCGATCTGTTTTCCGAAATGCACGGAATAGCCACCTGATGTCAGACGCCCAACACGGGTTTCGCCATCAAACAAGGCTTCGCGCCCCCATGGGTCAGCATCCTGAGGCCCGTCTATCAACAGCGTCACACATTTAGAGCGGATACCCTTATCAAGCATTGCTTGCTTGCCATGGAACTCCTTCGAGAGATCAACAAAGCGATCTAGGCCCGCCTCCAACGGCGTTGCATCACGGCCAAGTTCATTGCCAAAGGCACGATAGGATTTCTCCTGACGCAGCCAGTTCTGCGCACGCGCACCAACCAGCTTGAGCCCATGCTTTTCGCCCGCAGCCATAAGTTGATCCCACAGGTGATTTTGCATCTCAATCGGATGGTGCAATTCCCAACCCAACTCACCTGTATAGGCCACACGCGCAGCGCGCACAGGCACCATTCCCAGCTCGATGTCGCGCACAGACAGCCATGGCGAACGCTTGTTCGAGAGGCGCGTTTCTGGCTCTGCGTCACGGACAAGCTCGTTCAAGATCGCGCGGGAATTTGGCCCCGCAAGGGCAAAGACACCCCATTTCGTGGTCACATTCTCGACCGCGAACCAGTTGCCTGTGCTTTGGGTTTTGGCCCAGAAATCTTCTTCGGCCTTGCGCAGATAATCGCCGTCATAGGCCTCCCACGCGCCTGCAGAGACGAGGTAGTAATCATTCTCAGCAATCCGCATGATAGTGTATTCGGTGCGGGTCGTGCCTGCATCGGTCAGCGCATAGGTCAGGTTAATCCGTCCCACTTTGGGCAATGCGTTACAGGTAAACCAATCCAAGAAAGCAGTCGCTCCAGGCCCGAACACACGATGCTTGGCAAAGGCTGTTGCATCAATCAGGCCAGCGGTTTTACGGATCGCTTCCGCTTCCTCGCGGGCAAAGTTCCACCATCCGCCGCGACGGAAACTGCGCGCATCATGGTCGAAATGAGACGGCGCATCTTTGGGGCCGTAGTAGTTTGGACGTTCAAATCCGTTCACACAGCCAAATTGCGCGCCAAGCGCCTTTTGACGATCATAGGCAGGGCCTGTGCGCAAAGGACGGCAGGCTTCGCGCTCTTCGTCAGGGTGGTGCAGAACATAGACATGCGCATAGCATTCTTCATTTTTGCGCGCTGCATATTCGGTCGTCATCCAATCTTGGCCGTAACGCTTAGGGTCAAGGCTGGCCATATCGATTTCCGCCTCACCTTCGACCATCATCTGCGCCAGATAATAGCCTGTGCCACCTGCCGCGGTGATGCCGAAGCTGAAACCTTCAGCCAACCACATATTCCGCAGGCCAGGCGCAGGGCCGACCAATGGATTCCCATCGGGGGTGTAGCAGATCGGGCCATTGTAATCGTCTTTCAGACCCACTGTCTCACTGGACGGGATGCGGTGGATCATGGACATATATTCTTCTTCGATCCGCTCCAGATCGAGCGGGAAGAGATCCGCGCGGAAACTGTCGGGCACAGCATATTTGAAGCATGCAGGTGCGCCTTCTTCATAAGGCCCTAGAATCCACCCACCGCGTTCTTCGCGCACATACCATTTTGCATCTGCATCGCGCAAAACGGGATGCTCGGGCGCGCCATTTTGACGGAAGGCCACCAATTCTGGATCAGGCTCCGTGACGATATATTGATGCTCGACTGGGATGGCGGGGATTTTGATGCCCAACAATTTCGCTGTGCGCTGCGCATGGTTTCCTGTTGCGGTCACAACATGTTCGGCAGTGATCACTTGGGTTTCCTCAGACGGAACCAAATTGCCGCCCTTTTCCACCATCTTAGTGACAGTGACGCGCCATGCCTCGCCTGTCCATTCATAGCCATCAACTTGCCACTTGCGCTCGATAATCACGCCACGCTGGCGCGCGCCCTTGGCCATGGCTTGGGTCACGTCTGCAGGGTTGATATAGCCGTCAGTCGGGTGGAACAGCGCCCCTTTGAGATCTTCTGTACGCACCAGCGGGTAGCGGTCTTTAATCTGCGCAGGTGTCAACCACTCGTAGGGAATACCAACCGTCTCAGCGGTCGATGCATAAAGGTGGAACTCGTCCATGCGTGCATCGGTCTGCGCCATGCGCAAGTTACCGACCACAGCAAACCCTGCGTTGAGGCCTGTCTCTTCTTCCAACGTCTTATAGAATTTCACAGAATAGTCGTGAATATGGCTGGTTGCGTAGCTCATGTTGAACAAAGGCAAAAGTCCGGCCGCGTGCCATGTCGAGCCAGAGGTCAATTCATCCCTCTCCAACAGCATCACATCCTGCCATCCCGCTTTTGCAAGATGATAGGCAATAGATGCGCCAACGGCACCGCCGCCGACAACCAAGGCTTTGACATGTGTCTTCATGATATCCGCTCCCGCGCGTGATCTGTGGTTGTCCCCTCTTGCCAGAGGTCAAGCCGCGCGGCCTCGCCCGCCCGACCGAAAAAAGACAGAAAACGACATCTGTGACACAGGCCACATAATCAACAAAAAAAAGGCCCCTCTCAGGGGGCCTTTTTCATAACTTTTACCTTCCAAGCATACCTGCTTAGTGCAAGCGGCTTTCCACTTCGGCGATGGCCGCATCAATGCGCTTGTTCGCTTCGGTTGCAGTGGTGCTATCGGCCAAAATCTTTGCCGCCGCCGCAATCGCAACATCCACAGCACGGTTGCGCAATTCACGGGTCGCTTTTTCTTCGGCGCTCGTGATCTGCTCCTCAGCTGCCTTTAGGCGGCGCGCGATGGAGTGCTTGAGGTCTTCTTTGGCAGCATCGGCAGCCAAACGAGCCTCTTCGCGGGCGTGGTCGATAATGCGCTGAGATTGTTCAGCCACTTCGCGGCTTTTGCGCTCATAGGCCGCAAGAACGGCTTGCGCTTCATCGCGTAGGTTGCGGGCCTCATCCAATTCGGAACGGATGGTTTCCGCGCGGTCATCCAACATCTTGAGGATCATCGCAGGCACGTTGAAATAGAACAACAGCGCCAAGAACAAGATGAAGCCAATCAGCACCACGTAATTGGTGTTGAAGAAAGACGCAAAGCCGTAATCACCACCTGCTGCAAAAGCAGGCGCCGCGATTAGGGTCAGGGCAGATGTTGCCAATGTCGCGTAACGCAGTGTCATGGCTTATCCTTTCATCCGCTCTGCAATGGCCGCTTTCAGCGCCTTGGCATCGGGCTTGCCGCCACCAAGTGCCGTTACAATCTCGGTTGTCGCATCTTTTGCGACCGCTTCGATGTTTTTCACAGCGCCTGCGCGGATCTCACCGATACGCGCTTCAGATTCTTTTGCCTTCGCAGCGATCTGCGCGTCCGCTTTTGCAGTTGCATCCGCCAATTCAGCCGCGATTTCGCTGCGGGTCTGGGCGATGATGTCTTGCGCTTGCGCGCGCGCATCTGCGAGGGCTTTGTTATAGGCCTCTTCCGCTTCAGCAGCTTTGGCTTTGAGGTCTTCAGCAGCGGCAATGTCCTTTGCAATCGCGCCTTGGCGGTCTGCCAAAACGGATGCAACGCGGGGCAACGCCACGCGGCTCAAGATCAAATAAACGACCACCAGTGTAACCACGAGCCAGAAAATCTGGTTCGGGAAGGTGGAGAAGTCGAGTTGCGGCATACCCCCCGAGGCGGCTTCGCCACCATGGGCTGCACTGGCAACGTTGTGGGCAGTCTCTGCCATCATGTCCTCCTGGAACCGGTGATTACACTGGGCCGCTGTGGCGCGCTGCGCGCAAAGCGACCCAGCCGTAAGGATGGTTCGCTAAAGGCTTAGACTGCGAACATCAGCAGAAGTGCAACGAGGAACGCGAAGATCCCCAAAGCTTCTGCGAACGCGATACCGATGAAGAGCGTTGCGGTCTGACCTGCAGCTGCAGATGGGTTACGCAAAGCACCTGCGAGGAAGTTGCCTGCAACATGGCCCACACCGATCGCTGCTGCGCCAGAGCCGATAGCGGCAAGGCCTGCACCGATGAATTGACCGAGTTCTGCGATATTGCCTTCCATTTCCGTTTCTCCTTACGTTGGAATTGGCTGAATAGGTGTCCTGAACCGTGATCCGCTTAGTGATGCGGATGCAGCGCGTCTTTCAGATAGACGCAGGTTAGGATGGTGAACACATAGGCTTGGATCACGGATACGAGCACTTCGAGCCCGTAGATCGCGACAATGCCCAAGATTGGGGCGAAGGCTGCGGCGCCCATCGCGCCGGCGAAACCTGCAAACACTTTCAAAACTGCGTGGCCCGCCATCAAGTTACCCGCAAGACGGATGGAGTGGCTGACGGGGCGCACGAAGTAAGAAATTAATTCGATGATGGCAAGGATCGGGCGCAACGCCAATGGCGCGGAACTGACCCAGAACAGGCTGAGGAAGCCTGCGCCGTTCTTGATGAAACCCACCAAGGTCACTGTCAGGAATACCGCCGCCGCCAAAATCGCGGTCACCGCGATATGCGATGTGGTGGTAAAGCTCATTGGGATCAGGCCCAAGAGGTTCGACAACAAGATGAACATAAACAGGGCGAAAATATAGGGGAAGAAGGGCAGTGCATCTTTGCCTGCAACATCTTCGACCATCTTACGCACGAAGCCATAGATCAGCTCAGCGACCGACTGGCCGCGCGATGGAACCACGGCGCGACCGCGCGTGCCCATGACCATCAATGCCACAATCGCGATGACGCTGAGCGCCATCCAGAGCGTGGAATTGGTCGGCGTGTACCAGTTCAGCGTGTCACCAAACAATGGGGAGATGACGAATTGATCCATCGGGTGGATCGCCAAGCCGCCTTCGTAATCGTCAAGTAGACCCAAGACGAAAAGCACAGCCGCGATGGCCAAAAGAACAAATGCAATCGGCTTGCCCGAATTAGAGGGCTTGTTCTGATCAGAATTCGTTACATCCGAAGCCACGGTGTATCCCCTTATTTTGTGCCGCCCTCATCCGCGTTTTCGCGGGCTTGGGCTTGGTTCTGAAGCTCTTGCGCAGATCGGATCATCGTTTTGACCCCAGCCACAAAGCCCAGCAATGTAAAAACGACCATCAGCCAAGGGCGCGTGCCCAAGAGGCTATCCAAGCCCCAGCCTATGCCAACACCGATCAACAACCCGCTGACCAGTTCAATCACCATCCGCCACGCGTGCTGCGCTTGGGAATAATGCTCCCCCATCGGTGGTTTCTTGTCGGCCTCGCGCGACCGAATGTTTGCCAATTTTTCTTCCAACGCCTTAAGGCGGTCGGGATTTGGCGATGGCTCGGTCATGTGCAAAGCACCTTCAGAAAACGCCCCTCGGGTGTCGCGCGGAACCTAAGAACAGGCCGCGCCAGAGTCAACGAAACTTTGCACCCGCAGAGAAACGCATAAGCTATTGAATATAAAGTAATAAAATTACCTGCGACAAGTTGGTCAAATCCACCCGTTAGAAGGTCTGCGGCAAATTTCGACAATTTCCTATATTCAACCAAATGGTTGACGATTGCCTCAGAAGGCAGGATAGGATGCCAATATGAGTGCCAGTTCCCTAGATCTGACCTTTGCTGCCTTGGCAGACCCAACCCGCCGCGCGATCTTGTCGATGCTGCTCGAAGATGACATGGCCGTGACCGATGTGGCGGAACCGTTTGAAATGTCTCTGGCTGCGATCTCAAAGCACCTCGCCATCCTTGCCCATGCGGGACTGATTGCCCAAGAAAAGCGGGGACGGGTCAAGTGGTGCAAACTCGAGCCTGACGCGCTGCGCGCCGCAAGTGTTTGGATGCAGGGGTTTGGTCAATTCGAACCCATCCACCTAGACGAGTTCGAAGCCTTTCTCGCCCGCGAATTGGATGGGGCTGATACGCAGGGCGGTTAAACCGTCCCCACGATATTTTTGGCGTAATCTTTAAGATAGGCCAAGACGCGCTGCACCTTTGGGCTGCGATGCAAATCGACATGGGTGACCAACCAGACAGAAGAATTCCATTCGTCCAGTGAGGGCATCACCTCAACCAAGTCTGCATTTTGCTCAAGGGCAAAGGCAGGTGCAAAGCCTATGCCGATCCCCGCATGAACGGCCTCAATCGCACTCGCGAAATCTGAGGCCCGAAACACGATTGCATCTTCAGGCACATGATCCTTGAGCCATCTTAAAAACGGCGCGCGGCTATCGGCTTGAGTGGTTGCCACAAAGCGATGCTGCCCTGCTGCTTCTAGGCTGAATGGCCCGTGCTGTTCGAGATAGGACTTGGTTGCGCAAAGACGCGCCCTGAGCGTGAAAAAGGGCTGCACGACATTATCGGGCTCCGATGGGGCAGACCCTGCACGAATGGCAATATGCGCCTCGCCCAATTCCATCCGAAAGACGCGCTCATCCGTCACCAAACGAATGCGCAAATCTGGATGATCGTTTTGTAATTCGGCCAATGCGGGCATCAACAACTGCGCCACGAAGCCAAGCGCGGTCAGCACCAATTCCCCCGACAGCGTATCGCCCTGCCCTGCAATCCGCGAGGCCAATTGTGAAAACCGCGCTTCAGTTTCAGCGGCAGTCGCGAGCAAATCCTGCCCGGCCTCGGTGGGGGTGTAGCCGCGCGCATGACGATGAAACAACCGCACCCCAAGACGCCCTTCAAGCGCGTCTATATGCCGGATCACTGTAGCATGATGCACCGATAGATAATCTGCGGCCCCAGACACCGTGCCCAGTCGTGCCACATGATAGGCCGTGCGCACCTCATCCCATGCATCCATCATCGCACCCTTTACTTGCCGCGCAAACGATCACGGCTTTTCGACCAAAACACAGCCGCCCTGTCATAAAGCGGATCAAGAATGCGGGCTTCAAACCGCTCCCACAAGCGCCATAGGGCCAACAAGACACCCAAAAGAAGGACGAGAATCGTAATCGGCATCCATGGGATCAGCGTCACATCTGGCCCTGCCACCTGACGCAAGGCCACAGCATTGGGATAGGTCGTCAAAAGGCGCGAACGCCATCCGTAATGGGTAACCGCTACCCAAATCGGGTCAGCCGCAGTCGAAATCAGGTTTGCCGCTTCGGCCTGCAGGTCTGAGCTGTCCAACTTGAAATAAGGAGGCCACCCAAAGCCTGTATCCTCATTGCGGAACACGTGAACCTCGCCCTGCGCATCGACCGTATTGATCAAACGCAAATCGCGCGATGCGAGTTGTGCGCTGCCTGTATCGCCGCGCGCATAGAAGATGCGGTTGAGGCCTGAAAAATCTTGCCTAATGATTTCTGTCTGCGTGATCCGCAAAATATCCCGTTGCGGCAGCGTATAGTGGAAGAACGCGACAAGGAGCGCGCCCAATATCAGTAATGCTATGATCCGTGGCCAACGCATGCGCCGCCTGCCCCTTTGTCGTTTATTTTCCCATTGCGCCCCCTAAGGCGCGAACGGATCGGTGAACCCAACATAAAGGAACAGCGCCGCCAGTGGCAAAGCATAAACCACAACCGCCAAACGCAGCGCGATTTTACGCATAGATCCTGCCAGACGGCGATTGATCCAATCCTCACGATGCTCATTCGCGGCATCAGACGGATCGCGCTTTTGCCATTCCTCGATTAAGGCCTCACGCTGGCCTGCGCGCAAATAAAAATAGAGCGATACAAAGACCACTGTCAAAAGCACCGCCATCAGCAAGGCTATGCGAATAATCACACCCTGTTCTCCCAGATCCGTGTCTCATCCCTGATATAGGCACGGCGCAAAAATTTGCACGGGCTTGCAATGCGCAAATTCCCACAGCAAGCTGAAAAAGACAGAAGGTGGGACAAAAATGGACAGCAAAGATCAACTTGAAACTGCGATTGCCGCACGGCGGGACGATTTGATTGCACTGACCCAAGATTTGATCCGCATCCCCACCCTCAATCCGCCCGGTCAAAACTACCGCGAAATTTGCGACTATCTCAAACAGCGCTTGGAGGCAGCGGGGTTCACGGTTGACTTAATCCGCGCCACAGGGGCGCTTGCCGATAGCGATACATATCCACGATGGAACATGGTGGCGCGCTATGAGGGCGGCGCAGCGGGGGACACCGTTCATTTCAACAGCCATCACGATGTCGTGGAGGTTGGGCATGGATGGACGAAGCCGCCTTTTGGTGGGGTTCTCGAAGATGGCCGCATTTACGGACGCGGGGCGTGCGATATGAAAGGTGGACTTGCAGCCTCAATCATCGCAGCTGAGGCCTTTATTGCCACCTACCCAAAATTCGCAGGTGCGATTGAAATCTCTGCCACCGCAGATGAGGAGTCAGGTGGCTTTGGCGGTGTTGCCTATCTGGCCGAGCAGGGCAGATTTGACCCTGCCCGCGTTCAGCATGTTATTATCCCCGAACCTTTGCAAAAAGACCGCATCTGCCTTGGCCATCGTGGCGTATGGTGGGCACAGGTCGAAACGAAGGGGCGCATTGCGCATGGCTCAATGCCATTCTTGGGCGACAGCGCCATCTCTCACATGGGCGCGGTTCTCGCTGAAATAGAAACGCATCTTTTGCCACTCCTCGCAGGGAAAACCACTGCCATGCCAGTCGTGCCGCCGCAGGCGCGCCAATCCACGCTGAATATCAATTCAATCCATGGAGGCGAGCCTGAACAGGCCGATGATTACACTGGCCTGCCCGCACCATGTGTTGCAGATCGCTGCCGCATCGTGATTGATCGCCGCTTTTTGATTGAAGAGGACATCGCAGCGGTCAAAGCGGAATTGACCGATATGCTAGAGCAAATCAAAGCCAGCCGCCCCCGATTTGACTATGAGATTTCCGATCTGTTCGAGGTACAACCGAGCATGACGGATGAAAGCAGCCCGCTTGTGCAATCGGTGGGCCAGGCCATCGAACGCGTGCTGGCCCAAAAAGCGGAATATGTGGTCAGCCCAGGCACCTATGACCAAAAACATATCGACCGCATTGGTCGGTTGAAAAACTGCATCGCCTACGGGCCAGGTATTTTGGAGCTTGCCCACCAACCCGATGAATGGGTTGTGGTTGATGACATGGCAGACAGCGCGCTTGTTATGGCGCTGACCTTGGCAGAATTGCTACCAACAGCTTAGGGCTGAAGAACAAAACCCATATGCTCAATCGCGCGTTGCGCGATCTTGTCACCCTTGAGGGCCGCATCGTTCAAAGCCTTCATCAGCCCCGAAAGTTTGCGGCTGCTGGCTTGCTCTTTTACGAAATTACTGACCTCTTCGGCAGACAGGGCGAGGATAGTCTGTGCTGTATCGCATACCATATGCGTATCTCCCGAGTTCGACCCTCGCCTCAGCGCATCGCCGCAAAGCGTATATCGCGCTATGGCCGAGGGGCTTATCAGAACCAGCAAGTGCCGATCCGACTCAGAGCGTTAACCTCTCGTCACGATTCGGGCGAGTCGGAAATGACAGTTCTGCGACAGTATGCGCAGCCTTCCGCCGATCCCAATTCCCTCAAAAGGCACAGCAAGCAGGCCGCATTACAACCAGAACGCTTGCCAGACCAAGCCTTGCGGCACTACGATGGCCCTCTGAACTTTCGCGGGAGGGCCACATGGTTCGGTTTCTAACATCCGCCGCAACGGCGTTGATCATTTCCACCACATGCGCCTTTGCGCAAGGCAATAGCATCAAAATCGGGATGGTGCTTGAGCCGCCAAATCTCGACCCTACAGCAGGTGCAGCAGCGGCCATTGATGAGGTGGTCTATGCCAATGTTTTTGAAGGCCTGACACGGTTCGGCCCTGACGGCTCTGTGCAACCTGCGCTTGCGCGATCATGGGAGATTTCAGACGATGGTTTAACCTATCGCTTCACCCTCGCGCCAAATGTGCAGTTTCACGATGGCAGCGACATGAATGCGGATGATGTGGTCTTTAGCCTAGATCGGGCCCGCGCTGAGGGCACCACCAACGCACAGGCCGCCCTCTTTGCAGGTATCGCCTCTGTTGTCGCAGAAAGCCCTGACACCGTTGTGGTTACGCTAAACGCCCCTGATGGGGCCTTTTTGTTCAAGATGGCTTGGGGGGATGCGGTGATCGTGGCCCCCGAAAGCGCAGAAACAAACGCGACCAACCCCATTGGCACAGGCCCCTTCCGCTTTGTCGATTGGGTGCAAGGGGATCGCGTGGAACTGGCCCGCAATGCCGCGTATTGGGGCACGCCCATCGCGCTTGACAGCGCAACCTTCCGCTTCATCACGGATCCAAATGCCGCCTATGCCGCATTGATGGCAGGTGATGTCGATGCTTTCCCAAATTTCCCAGCGCCTGAAACTTTGGCCCAATTCGAGGCAGACCCACGCTTTAACGTGATTGTCGGCTCGACCGAAGGCGAGACAATTTTGGCGATGAACAACAAGCAAAGCCCGCTTGATGATATCCGCCTGAGAGAGGCGATTTCGCACGCGATCAATCGGCAAGACATTATTGACGGCGCTATGTTTGGCTATGGCACACCCATTGGCACACATTTCGCGCCGCATAATCCCGACTATGTCGATCTGACCGCGCAATCGAATTACGACCCAGAACGCGCGCGTGCTTTGCTGCAAGAGGCAGGGCTAGACGGGGTAACATTGCGTCTGATGCTGCCCCCGCCAGCCTATGCGCGCCGTGGTGGAGAGATCATTGCGGCCCAATTGCGTGAGATTGGTATTGAGACAGAAATCACCAATCTAGAGTGGGCGCAGTGGCTTGAGCAGGTGTTCCGTGGTCGCGATTTTGATCTCACCATCGTCAGCCATACCGAACCTATGGATATCGGCATCTATGCGCGGGAGGATTACTATTTCCAATATGCCCGTCCCGAGTTTGTTGCGCTGAACGAGGCGCTGACCTTGGAAAGCGATCCTGCTGCGCGTAGTGACTTGCTCGGACAAATGCAGCGCATGATCGCGGATGATTATGTGAACGGCTACTTGTTTCAGTTGGCCAAAACAGGGGTTGCGGATGCGCGCATCCGTGGTCTTTGGGAAAATTCGCCGACACAGGCCAATGATCTGACAGGCGTCTCTTGGGACTAGGGCACGCGATGCCCCGTTAACAAAGCCCCGCTTGGCATCTGCGAAGCGGGGCTTTTTTCATCTCTTGTCACGCGCGCCTCAAGCCTTGGCGGTGATCCAATCAAAAAATCCTTCACCTGCGCGCGCGCGTAAATCTCGCGCCATATCAGCGCCAAGCTTCGCGGCCTCAGCAATGGGGGCGCTGCGATCCTCGCTCAAGACCTCGCTGCCATCAGGGCGCAATATCTCGCCGCGCAGACGCAACATAGGGCCATCAATCTCGGCCAGACCTGCAATCGGGGTTTCGCATGAGCCATCAAGCCCCGCCAAAAACGCGCGCTCAGCGGCAAGCCTGATGCCCGTGTCGCGATCATGAATAGCGGCCAACATCTCGGCCGTGCGGGGATCATTCGCGCGCCGCTCAATCCCGATAGCGCCTTGTGCAACAGCGGGCAGCATATCTTCGGGTGAAATAGCAGAACGCGCGACATCGGCCATGCCCAATCGATTAAGACCTGCCTGCGCCAAAAACGTGGCTCCTGCGACCCCGTCCTCCAGTTTTTTCATTCGCGTCTGCACATTGCCACGAAACTCGACCACCTCGAGATCAGGACGGCGCGCAGTCAATTGCGCACGCCTACGCAGCGAAGATGAGCCAACCTTCATGCCAGCGGGTAAGGCATCGAGACTGTCAAATTCAAGTGACACAAATGCATCGCGCACATCCTCGCGCGGGAGGTAGCAATCAAGCAGCAAACCTTCAGGCTGCAACACGGGCATATCCTTCATGGAATGCACCGCAATATCAATCGCCCCAGATAGCAGGTCTTCTTCTATCTCGCGAGTGAACAGACCCTTGCCGCCAATTTCCTTGAGGGGACGGTCTAAAACCTTGTCACCTGTGGTTTTTATGACCACAATTTCAAAGGCCTCATGCGGCAGATCAAAGGCCGCTGCAAGCCGCGCGCGCGTCTCATAGGCTTGCGCCAAAGCAAGGGGAGAACCACGCGTGCCAATGCGCAGCGGAGAGGCGGGAGTTGGTCGTTCGTTTTTCATGGGTTCTTTCTAACTCTGTCAACTTGACATGACAACCATAGACAGCATGGCTTGGGCAGGTTAGGACAGGATTGAGCCTACATCCAAAGAAATTTGGCACAAGAAAATCGGATCGACCATGACAAAAACACTTCTGCGCGCGTTGAGCGGCGAAACCCTCCCCACCCCACCCGTCTGGCTGATGCGCCAAGCGGGGCGCTACTTGCCCGAATATCGCGCGACACGCGCGCAGGCTGGGGATTTTCTTTCGCTGTGCTACACACCCGATTTGGCGGCAGAAGTCACCTTGCAACCAATCCGCCGCTACGGGTTCGATGCTGCAATTCTTTTCGCAGATATTCTCTTGATCCCCGATGCGCTTGGCGCGGATTTGTGGTTTGTCACGGGTGAAGGCCCACGCCTCTCTACAATCACTGGGCCAGACGGCTTAAAGCCTTTGAAGGGCAAGGACGACATCCACGACCATCTCGCGCCCGTTTACGAAACCGTCAAAATCTTGTCGCAAGAATTGCCCAAAGAGACCACACTCATTGGCTTTGCAGGCGCGCCATGGACAGTGGCCACATACATGATCGCAGGGCGCGGCACACCCGACCAAGCGCCCGCACATAAACTGCGCCAAGAAGATCCCGCAACTTTTGACGCGCTCATCAACCTGCTGACCGATGCGACCATCGAATATCTCTCGAAGCAGGTCGAGGCTGGTGCAGAGGTCGTGAAAATCTTTGACAGTTGGGCAGGCTCGCTGAAAGGCGAGGCTTTTGACCGATATGCGCTAGCGCCCGCGAAAAAGATCACCCAAGAGATGAAGCAGCGTTTTCCAGGCTTGCCCGTCATCGCGTTCCCGCGTGAGGCGGGCGACAAATATATCGGCTTCGCAAAGGCTGTTGGTGCGGATTGTTTGGCCCTCGACACGAGTGTTGATGCGACATGGGCGGCCCAGCATTTACAAAAGGATGGCTGCGTGCAGGGCAATCTTGACCCCAAGCTGATGATCACGGGCGGTGATGCCTTGCGCCAAGAGGCGCGGCGCATTGTGGACGCGCTGAAAAACGGGCCTCATATTTTCAACCTCGGCCATGGCATTACACCTGAAGCTGATCCTGAAAATGTGCACGTTCTGCTTGAGGAAATTCGCCGCGCGTAAGTCGCGCGGCGCTTGCCCATGCCGCGTTTGCGCGGTAACGCTCGGGGCATGGCGCACCCTCGGATTGATCAAATCGACATCCTCGCCCCCAATTTCAAGCAACGCTTGTCTGGGGTGACGGCGACCATTGTGCGCCTCGTGCCGCATCAGGCTGAAAAGGTGGCGATAGCCGCCGTGGGGCGCGGCTTGCCCGCAGGCTTGCCACAAATCCCGCTCAATGATCTGCTCACAATGTCGAAAAACGGACCACATGGTCCGCGCGTCTGGCACGCAAGGCGCAATAATGAAATGTTGGCGGGGATCGTGCTGAAGCATGTTTTTGGAAAGCGGTTAAAACTGCTGTTCACCTCCGCATCACAACGAAACCACACGCGCTACACGAAATGGCTGATTGGCCACATGGATCATGTGATCGCTACGTCTCAGAAAACGGCGGCTTTCTTAGATCGACCCGCAACTGTGATTTTGCACGGAATTGATGTTCACGCGTTCAGCCCTGCGCCCGATCACGGCGCGCTGAAAGCCAAGCTTGGCTTTGGCAAAGGGCCATTGATTGGATGTTATGGCCGTATTCGCCCCTCAAAAGGGACAGATCGGTTTGTGGATGCAATGATCAACCTTCTGCCCCAACATGAGGGGGCAGAGGCGGTTATCTTGGGCCGCGCAACCGACCGGCATAAAGACTATCTGAAATCGCTAAAGGCAAAGATCGCCGCAGCAGGCCTTCAGGGGCGGGTTCATTTCCCAACCGAAGTTCCAACCCACGAGATTATTCCCTATTATCAGGCGGTGGATCTGTTTGTGGCCCCGCAGCGTTACGAAGGGTTTGGTTTAACCCCGCTCGAGGCAATGGCCTGTGGTGTTCCCGTTGTCGCCACCCGCGCAGGCGCATTCGAAGAACTGATCCGCGATGGGGAAACCGGATATTTGGTCGGGATTGAAGATCAAGCAGCGCTAGAGACGCAGATCGACCACCTTTTGCAGGATGCACCGTTGCGCAGCAAAATGGGCGCGGCTGCCCGCGCCCATATGGTTGATCACTTTTCGCTAGAACGCGAAGCAGATGCGATCATCTCAGTCTATCAGCGCCTCTTGAGCGGCACTTAAACCCACTTGGCCAAAGGCGGCAGGCTCATCAAAACAGCATTTGCATCATGGCCTGTCTCAAGGCCAAATTTTGTGCCGCGATCATAAACGAGATTATATTCGGCATAGAGACCGCGATGGATCAACTGAACGTCACGATCCGCCTCGTCAAATGCCATCTCGCGCCGCTTTTCGACCACGCCTAAAAAGGCAGGCAGAAAGGCACGACCGACATCTTGGGTAAAGGCGAAATCCGCCTCCCAATCGCCCGTGTTCAGATCATCGTAGAAAATCCCGCCAACCCCACGCGCGCGACCACGATGCGGCACATAGAAATACTCATCTGCCCATGCTTTGAGACGGGGATAGATGTCGTCACCATGCTTATCGCAATGCGCCTTGAGAACCGCGTGAAAATCCGCGGTGTCTTCCTCATATTCAATGCAAGGGTTGAGGTCGGAACCGCCCCCGAACCACCACCCGTGCGGCGTCCAGAACATGCGTGTATTCATGTGCACCGCAGGGACATGCGGGTTGTTCATATGCGCAACCAAACTGATACCCGAAGCCCAAAAACGCGGGTCATCCCGCAGGCCTTCCATATCTTTGCGCGCAGACATTGCCGCCACGGCGCGCGCGCCCAATGTGCCATGCACAGTGGACACATTGACACCGACCTTCTCAAAGACCCTGCCCCCGCGCATCACGCTCATGAGGCCGCCCCCTGCATCGCTGCCATCCTCAGAATGACGTTTGGTCTGCGACACATCAAATCGTCCCGCGGCATCGGCGCTCTGGTGGCGGTCTTCCAAATCTTCAAACGCAGCCACGATATCATCGCGCAATTGCCTAAACCACGCGGCAGCGCGGGCTTTGCGCTCATCAAAGGGATCGGTCATGCAAATCGTCCTACAGCTGTATTGCGCATACCTAACACCACCTTTGACATAAGGTCACGCGCTGAAAGCAAAAATCCGAATGAAATATGAAAAATACGCTTGCAAATGCAAGCATGGGGCCCGCACCACGCCACAAATTTCTTGTGATCAAGAAAGCTGAAACCTTCCAATAGTTTATACCGCGCTTACTCCAAAACCCGAAAATCCTCGTGAGTGACGACCCTGAAGCTATCTGACACCTGATCACGGAATGTTTTCCACTCTTTGGGCAGGGTCTCTCGAAAGAACCTCAGGATCGCATCTGCGAACTTCTTTTGTGTGGGGTAGTAGCGATTGTGAGTGACGTATTGGTGCATGACCGCCCATAATCGTTCTATCGGATTTAGGTGCGGGCAATAAGGCGGTAGCTGGATCAGTCGTATGCGGCAGTCTGGTCGTTTGAGGAATTCGCGCACGTCCGGGCCCTTATGGTAAGCCGCATTATCCCAGATGACATAGATGATCCGCGAGAGAGGATTGCGTTCCTCAATCTTGGCCAGAAGCTGGGCGGCACTGACCCCGTCTACGGTGGTTGGTTCGACAAAGGGCGCATCAAAATTCTCAAGGTTGAGCGCGCCATGGATATTAACCCGCCCGCGTCCCGCGGTGGTTGTCACGGTGGGCTTTGATCCTGCCTTGACCCAGCCAAACGCAGGCTTTGTCTGATATTCGGGATGCACCGCATCGGCGAAATACACGGCTTCATCGGCGCCCAACCCGTTCAGCAGCTGCTCGTATAGCGCAATGAATTCGGCTTGTTTCTCTTCAGATGCAACGCGTGGCAGCCCTTTCGGCTTCCGGTATTCATAGCCCAGCCGCGACAGAAGCTTGATGCAGCCCGAGTGGGAATAGTCCACGCCATATTGTGCCGCGATGTACGCCCTGATCTCGACAGTCGATCGACAGAAGCGGTCGTCCAGCCAGGTGCAAAGCTCCGTCTCTTGAGCTGTCGTCATGCGGGACTGACCACCCTTCCAGCCGTCGGTCGAAAGCGCGTCCCAGCCGCCCTCTCGGTAGGTCTTGTACCAGCCCCGAATGGTATCATCGTCCAGATACAGAAACTCCGCGATAGCCTGACAGGACTTACCGTCATCAAGGAGCAGGATTGCATTGGCGCGCCGTGCAACGCCGTGATCTTCGCGCTGGCTACGCACGCAAACCTCAAGTTCACGCCGTTCTGAAGAGGAGAGAAAACCGGGACGGATCATGCGCATATCTGAATCGTTGCCCACTCGAACGTCAACCCTTCAAATCTCGGTTCTTCAATGACTCCCAGTATATCATGGATTTTTTCAAACTTCTGCCGTATTGTCGGAGGATAACAACCGCGCAAGACGGTTAATTGAGGCAGAGTGAGCAGGTCTCGTGGCATATAATCGGTTTTTTTCCGCCCTCTTGGGGCTTTTAATTGTTGTCTTTTTCGCTGCGACACCCGTAAAGGCCGCGCCTTATGCGGCTATGGTGATTGACGCACGAACGGGCGAGGTTTTGCATTCGCGCAATGCGGATACACGGCTGCACCCCGCCTCTCTGACCAAGATGATGACGCTTTACATCGCTTTTGAGGCGGTGCGGCTTGGCGAAATTACCATGGACACCTTGGTTACGGTGTCGCAAAACGCGGCCGCAGAACCTCCCTCGAAACTCGGTTTGCGCGCAGGCCAGCAAATTCGCCTACGCTATTTGGTGCGCGCGGCGGCTGTGCGCTCGGCCAATGACGCGGCAACGGCCATTGGCGAAGCGATTGAGGGGTCAGAGGCGGCTTTTGCACGGCGCATGACCCGTACCGCAGAAGCCCTAGGGATGACGCGCACAACATTTCGCAATGCCCATGGCCTGACTGCCGAGGGCCATTTGTCGACCGCTAATGACATGACAATGCTTGGGCGGCGCATGGTTTATGACTATCCAGAATATTATAACCTGTTCTCGCGCCTTTCGACTGATGCAGGTGTCGCGACTGTGCGCAACACGAACCGCGCTTTTTTGTCGGCCTATCGTGGCGCCGATGGGATCAAGACAGGCTACACACGCGCCGCAGGGTTTAACCTCGTGGCCTCCGCCCAGCGCGGCGATGTGCGCATCATTGCCACTGTCTTTGGCGGCCAATCTACGGCATGGCGCAACCAACGCGTCTCGGAGTTATTGGATATGGGCTTTGCCCGCGCGCCTGCCCATGCCGAATTGAGATTGGCAGGCTTCCCCGTCTATTCAGGCGGCTCAGGCGGCGGCGGGAGTGGGCCTGCCAGCGATTACGAGCGCGGGCCAGTTGCACGCACGATCCGCCCCTCAGGGGTTGTTGCGCGCAGCCTAGTGCCGCAACCGCGCCCGCTTCCGATTACACCGCCAAGTGAAACCTTACTCGCCGCGATTGATGTTGCAGTTGAGGAGGCGCTCACAGCCGCAGCCCCCAGTGCCGAAGGGGTGACCTCTGTCATCAGCGAGGCAGACACCCAACCCGTAATCGTGGATGACGCACCAAGCCCCGCCCTTGCAAGTTTAGATGAGGACGCGCTTGCGCCAGAAGAGGCGCCTTTGCCAAGCCAACGCCCAATCGAATTGGCGGCAGCACTTTCTGAAAACGCCTTACCTTCTGCGCCTGAAATCGTGACCCGTGCTACGTCTACGGGCGAGCGGCTTTATGCGATATCCTTGGGGCGTTACCCCACCCAGAACACCGCTGAGCGTTTGCTGCTGCAAACGGCTTTGTCGGAATCTTCGCTGCAACAGGCCCTGCGCCATGTGACCCAACGCCAAGGTGGCTTTGAGGCGCAATTCGCGGGCATGACAGAAGATGAGGCCACTCGCGCCTGCGCACGGCTTGTGGCGCGCGACACAGCCTGCATGGTGGTCGGGCCGTAAAACTTAACTTTTGGGCTTGTTGTCAAAATCACTGCGCAAAATGCGCGCAGCGTCCCCTTCTGGGTCATCATATTGCCCGCCTTTCAGCGACCAAAAGAAAGCAGCCAAGCCAACAGCCCCAAGAAACAGGGACGCGGGGATGAGGAGTGCGAGAATATCCATAAACCACCCTACCCCCGAAGCCGCAACGCGTTCAAGGACACTGTGATGGAGGAGGCCGACATGGCCAAGGCCGCCACCAAGGGGGTCGCAAAACCCGCCACTGCAATCGGAACGGCAATCACGTTATAGGCCGTAGCCAATGTGAAATTTTCTTTGATCCGCGCCCGCGCGCGTTTCGCGGTCTCCATTGCATCGGGCAACGGCGCCAAATCGCGCCCAAGCAGCACCATATCCGAGGCCGCACGGGCCGCGTCCAAGGCGGTTGCAGGCGAGATCGACACATGGGCCGAGGCCAAAGCAACTGTGTCATTTAATCCATCCCCCACCATCAACACCTTATGGCCCTGATCCGCGAGGTCTTTCAGCATTGCCGCTTTTTCTTCGGGTTTGGCGTTGGCGCGGTAGTCTTCAATGCCAAGTCGCGCAGCGAAGCTTGCAACCGCCCCTTCTTGATCGCCAGACAGCATCAAAATCCGAACGCCCTTGGCCTTAAGCGCGGCGATTGTGGCCTCTGCCCCATCGCGAATGTGATCGCGAAACCGCAGGGCAACGGGCGGCGTATCGCCAATCGCCAAATAGGTCGCCGTTTCGTCCAATGCCTCTGCGCCGACCCATTCGGCACGGCCCAATCGGATCATTTGACCCTGATAGCGCCCTTCGACCCCCAACCCTGACTTTTCGCGCAAATCGTCAAGCGGGGCGGGAGTCACCTTCAAATCGGCCAATGCCTCCGCCAATGCGCGTGACAGCGGGTGATCTGACCCTGCGACCATTGCTGCAAGGATGGCTTTTTGCGCGGCGCTTAAGTCATCAAGCCCCATGGCCTCGGGCGCGCCCATGGTAAGCGTGCCTGTTTTGTCAAAGACCACGCAATCCACTTCGGCCAGACGCTCAAGCGCGGTTGCATGTTTGATCAGCAAGCCCTTCCGAAACAAACGACCCGAGGCCGCGGTTGTCACAGCAGGCACCGCCAGACCAAGCGCGCACGGGCAGGTGATGATCAAAACCGCAGCGGCAATATTGAGTGAGACGCGAATGTCTTGCGTATAGAGCCACCACCCAACAGCCGCTAAAGCGGACAAGATATGCACAAATGGCGCATAAAGTTTGGCGGCCTGATCGGCAAGCGAGGTGTAATTGCTGCGCCCCGCTTCTGCCATTGCAACCAGATCAGCGATACGCGCAAGCGAACTGTCCCGACCTGCCGCTGTCACCCGCAGGTCTAGCGGGCCCGTCAGATTGATCTCGCCCGCGCTGACCTGCCCACCAACACCAATGGCCGCAGGCAGGCTTTCCCCCGTCATGAGCGCGCGATCAAGTTCGGATGTGCCGCGGGTCACCACGCCATCCGCAGGGATCCGCCCCCCTGGACGCACGCGGATCACATCACCGATGGCCAGATCAGCAGCGGCGACAACCTCTTCGCCTGTTGCCGTCACGCGCAAGGCGCGCGGCACTTCAAGGGCGGACAGCTCTTGTGCCGCAGATCGCGCAGATGCGCGGGTTTTGAAATCCAAATACCGCCCGCCTAAGAGGAAAAAACACAAAGACACCGCCGCATCAAAATACGCATGCGCCCCAGAATGCATTGTCTCATAAAGCGAGGTTACAAGCGCCAAGAGAATGGCGAGGGTGATTGGCACATCCATATTAAGCCGGCCCACCCGCAACGCAGACCATGCCGAAACATAAAACGGACGACCCGCAAAAATCACCGCAGGAATGGCAATAGCGGCTGATATCCAATGCATCATGTCACGGGTCACGCCCTCAGCCCCCGACCAAACCGCAACCGAAAGCAGCATGACATTCATCATAGCGAAGAAGGCCACACCCAGCCGCATCAGCAAATCGCGACCCTGCCTTTGTGCGGCCGTGCTGCTCAGGCGACCTGCATCAAGCTCGTGCGCCTCGTAACCAACAGCCGCCAGACGCGCGATCAAATCATCGACCGACACTGTGCCATCGGTTTTCACAGCCGCGCGGCGCAGGGTGAGGTTCACCCGTGCATCCGTCACGCCGTGCATCTTGCTCAACGCCCGCTCAACTGCCGAAATACAGGCCGCGCAATGGATTGTGGGCAAGGACAACATGATTTCCGCATCTTTTGGCAATTCTGCCAAATGCTCGGCCAAAGGGGCCACGCTGCAGGCGGGACAGGCGGCAGGTCTTGGCCGTTCTTCGTAATGGAAATCAGTGCTTGCCATGATTTGTTTAGTTCACCCAAAAGGTCAGGTTATGGCGGTAATCCGTGCCGTCATCCGCGCGCCCTGTCAGGCGCAAACGCCACCGCCCTTGATCCAAATCTGCGGGTGCCTGCCATGCGCCATCAATGAGCTGCAGGGCCAAAAGCTGATCTTGGGTTTGGTTCGTGGGGCGGGTCAAGAGCGCCTCCATCTGCGCGGGCATTACAGGCGCGCCTGACGCATCGGTCAAATGCAAGATCACAGTCGCCCCTGCCCCACTCCCCCGCGTTTCAACCGCCGCTTGCCAGTGCAAAGCCTCTTGGGCATCGCGGCGTATGTTGAAATCCTGACTGTCGGCGTAGGAGGAGCTAACCTCCAGCCCAGGAAAAGTGGACAGGGCTTGAAACGCCATAAAGATATTCACGGCGAACATGACCCCGAAAAATCCCACAAAAATCATCAACACCTTGCGACCTGTAAGGCGGCCTTTACTGGGGTTATTGCTTGTCGGTATGCTCATTCCATATCTCTCCCTGCAAAGCTGCTGTCTTGCGAACTGCGCTCATTGGTGGCGAGGTTTTCAATCCAAAACCGAATATCCGTGCGCTCGGTTTGCGCAGCTTGGCTGTTGGGGGCTGCGTAAACATAGACGCGCTGCAAATGGGTTTCATCGGCAGGCACAGTGACGGTGGTGTTATCTTCACCTTCAAGGCTGATCTCCAAGCCCGCCTCTGAGACTACGCTCACAGCGAACACGGCATCCTCATGGGTCATGTTGCGCAGTCGGATATCATAGGTGTTGCGGATCGTTCCGTCAGACAGCGTGACATAAAGCGGGTTGCGCACGGGCGCGACCGTCATGTCGATCTCGCCCCGCATAAACAGGGCCACAGTCAAACCGATACCGATGCCCGACCACAGGATCGTGTAAATAATCGTGCGCGGACGAAAGATGTGTTTCCACACAGAAACTTTTTTATTTCCAGCGCGCTCGTTCTCTTCATCGGTCAAGGCCATGTAGTCAATCAAACCGCGCTCTTTGCCGACCTTGGCCATCATATCATCGCAGGCATCAATGCACAGCGCGCAGGTGATGCATTCCAACTGCTGACCATCGCGAATATCGATCCCTACAGGGCAGACATTCACGCAGGCATTACAGTCGATGCAATCGCCCAACTGATCTGCGCCTTCTGCCTTGCGATGCTTACCACGCGGCTCGCCGCGCCAATCGCGATAAGCGACCGTGATTGTATGCTCGTCCATCATCGCAGCCTGAATACGGGGCCACGGGCACATGTAGATGCAAACCTGCTCACGCATGAAACCGCCAAACACAAAGGTTGTCGCGGTCAAAACGGCGATGGTTGTATAGGCAACGATATGGGCCTGCCCTGTCAGAAAATCGCCAAGCAAGGTCGGTGCATCGGTAAAATAGAACACCCAAGCCCCCCCCGTTGCGACCGCAATCGCCAACCAAACCGCCCATTTAAACACCCTTAGTCTGATTTTGCGCGCATCCCATTTGGCATTCCACAAACGCACGCGTGCGTTGCGATCACCCTCGATCCACCGCTCGACAGTGAAGAACAAATCCGTCCAGACCGTTTGCGGGCAGGAATAGCCGCACCAAACCCGACCAAGGGCGGAGGTAAAGAGGAACAACCCCAATCCCGCCATAATCAACAGGCCCGCCACGAAATAAAATTCATGGGGCCAGATCTCGATCCAGAAGAAGAAAAAACGGCGGTTGGCCAAGTCGACCAAAACCGCCTGATCGGGCAGGGAGGGGCCACGATCAAACCGTATCCATGGCGTGACATAATAAATCGCCAAGGTGATAGCCATAATCACCCATTTCAAATTGCGGAAATTGCCTTTCACACGGCGGGGAAAGACAGGCTCACGCGCAGCATATAGCTTTGGCGGCTCTGAAGAGGTGGTCATAGCTGACGCATCCTTGGATGATTCGATAATAGGTCTGGTCATTGTTCGCGCGGCCAAACTAGGGCCAAAACGGTGGTGCTTCTTTGACTTGAATCAAACAATGGGCCCAAGGGTCGGTGGCTGTCATCTGCCAGATAAATCGGGCTGCGATCCTTGACTTGGGCGCGTTTCGCGCTTTCTTGTTTTCATTAAGAAACCTCTCTCCACATTGTGCAGAGAGAGGTTTGAGGAGGAAGACGTCGGCCTCGTAGGAAACGCGCGAACAGGACCGAGGCCGACGCCGCACCACATTTCGCAAGGGAAACGTGGATCTTTGTGCCCGAGGGCGGCGGTTATTCACCGCCCCCAAGCGAATGGACATAAAGCGCAACCGAACGGATCTCGGCTTCGGACAGGCGCTCATTCCAGTTTGGCATCACACCAAATCGGGCATAGCGCACAGTCTCCTCGATCTTCTCGGCTGAGCCACCATAGAGCCAGATTGCATCAGTCAGATTGGGGGCGCCCATGAAACGATCCCCTAGGCCTTGATCCCCGTGGCAGGCAGCGCAGTTATTGAGGAACACCTCCTGTCCTGCGGCAGCAAGCCCCGCATCATGCTCTTGGTTCGAGATTGCCAGAACATGATTGACGACCTGACCGATTTCTTCATCGCTGAGCATGCCTTCAAAAGCAGTCATCGCTGAATAGCGCGCATCTGGGTCTGTCTCGTTGCGGATGCCGTGGGTAACAGTGTAGTGGATATCGTCAATACTCCCACCCCATAGCCAATCATCATCCAACAGGTTCGGGTATCCTGCGGCCTGAACGCCAGCTGCGCCCGATCCGTGACATTGCGCGCACCATGTGCGGAAGGTCGCCGCGCCACCTTGGATCGCGTAATTATAAAGATCAGGTGTGGCCTGCGGGGTGATGGCCGCAAGATCGACTGTCTCAAGCTCTTGACGCAGACCTGCATTCATCGCGTCAAATTCCGCAATGTCATCGACCACATTAGCGCGGGTCGAGAACCCAAGCAAACCTGGCGTTGCCTCTTTCAACAGCGGCCATGCGGGATAGGCTACAGTATAGGCCAAGCCCCAAACGATACAGGCGTAGAATGTCCACAACCACCAACGTGGCAGGGGGTTGTTGAACTCCTTGATCCCATCCCAAGAATGGCCCGTTGTTTCAGGGTCACCCGCTTGCAAGGTTGGGTCAACGTGATGTGCGTTTTTATGGTCGGTCATTGCCGTGCCTCCTTGGTCGCAGGGCTGCGTGCGGCGGGCTTGTCATCATGGCGAAAGGGGATATTTGCCGTGTCTTCGTGCAGTTTGCGGCTTCCTGGGCGGAAGGTGAAAAATACCACCGCCACGAAAGAGACAAACATAAACACAGCGCCCCAAGAGCCTGCAAAAACCCGCATCAGGGTGTAGCTGTCATCAAGCATCAGATCAGCCCTCCCTTAACGGCTTTCGTCAGGCGTAAAGGTCGAGAAATCGACCAATGTGCCCAACATTTGCAGATATGCGACCAAAGCATCCATTTCGGTCACAGCGGGATTTCCATCAAAGTCGCGCTGCTGCGCGCCTGGATAGCGGGCGACAACACCCGCATCGCCATAGGTCGTAGCTTGTTCGATGAAATCGAGCTCGGCCATTTCCAATTGCTCATCCGTGTAAGGCACACCGACCAAGCGGTGGGTTTCCATCAGATCAACAACATGCTCAGGCGAGATGACACGATCAGATAGGAACCCATAAGCGGGCATGACGGATTCAGGCACAACCGACTGCGGATCGGTTAAGTGATCCACATGCCAAGCATCCGAATAACGGCCGCCCACACGGGCCAAATCTGGCCCCGTGCGCTTAGAGCCCCACTGGAACGGATGGTCATACATGGATTCAGCCGCAAGGCTGTAGTGACCATAACGCTCCACCTCATCGCGCATTGGACGGATCATCTGGCTGTGACAGACATAGCAGCCTTCACGCACATAGATTTCGCGACCCGTCAATTCGAGCGGTGAGTAGGGACGCATCCCATCCACTTCTTCAATTGTGTTCTCAAGATAGAACAAGGGGGCGATTTCCACGATACCGCCGATGGTGACGACCAGAAAGCTGAGCGTCAGCAGAAGCGTGGCATTGGTTTCAATTTTCTTGTGACCTTCAAGAGCCATTTCTCACGCCCTCCTTATTCTGCTGGTGCCATGGCAGGGGCTTGCTGCGTAGCAGCGCCTTTGCGCACGGTCATCCAGAGGTTGTAGGCCATGATGATCGCCCCAGTGAGATACATGACCCCACCCAAGCCGCGCACCACATACATTGGGAATTTGGCCGAAACCGTGTCTGCGAAAGAGTTCACAAGGAAGCCTTGCGCATCAACTTCACGCCACATCAGACCTTCCATGATCCCCGTGACCCACATCGAAGATGCGTAGAGAACGATCCCAATGGTCGCCAACCAATAGTGCCACGACACGGCCCGCAGGGAATACAGGGCCTGACGGTTCCACAGTTTGGGCACGAGATAGTAGAGCATCCCGAAGGTGATCATCCCGTTCCACCCCAAGGCACCAGAATGCACGTGACCAATCGTCCAGTCCGTGTAATGCGACAGCGAGTTCACCGCGCGGATCGACATCATTGGGCCTTCGAATGTGGACATTCCGTAGAAGGCAACCGAGGTGACCATCATCCGCAACACAGGGTCTGTGCGCAGCTTGTCCCAAGCACCCGACAAGGTCATCAGGCCGTTGATCATACCGCCCCAAGACGGCATCCAAAGAATGATTGAGAACACCATGCCAAGGGTAGACGCCCAGTCAGGCAGCGCGGTGTAATGCAAATGGTGAGGGCCTGCCCAGATATAAAGGAAGATCAGCGCCCAGAAGTGGATGATCGACAATTTATACGAGTAGACAGGGCGCTCGGCCTGTTTTGGAATGAAGTAATACATCATCCCCAAGAAGCCCGCCGTCAGGAAGAAGCCCACAGCATTGTGGCCATACCACCATTGCGTCATTGCGTTTTGCACGCCAGAGAACACCTGAACCGAGCGCGACCCAAAGATCGACACTGGGATCGCAAGGTTATTGACCACATGCAACATGGCCACGGTCACGATAAAGGACAGCAAGAACCAGTTGGCCACGTAAATATGCGGCTCACGGCGGCGGATCAGCGTGCCAACATACACGGCCAAGAACGCCACCCAAACGATGGTCAACCATAGGTCAACATACCATTCAGGTTCCGCATATTCTTGGCTTTGGGTTGCGCCAAGCAGATAGCCTGTCGCCGCCAGAACGATGAACAGCTGATAGCCCCAAAACACGAACCAAGCCAGACCGCCGCCCCAAAGCCGTGCGGCCGTGGTGCGTTGAACAATGTAAAATGACGCGGCCAAAAGCGCGTTACCCCCAAAGGCGAAGATCACCGCCGATGTGTGCAAGGGGCGCAAGCGGCCAAAGTTACCAAAGGGCTGAGCCCAATCGAAATTCAACTGCGGAAAGGCAAGCTGAAACGCGATATATGTGCCAGCGAGAAAACCGACCACGCCCCAGAATACTGTGGCGATGGTAGCGGCGCGCACTGGCCCGTCATTATATTCGTCCAAGGCTGGAGCAAGCTGTGGCTCGCCAGTGCGGCGCAATTGCCACAAAAACACCCCCGATGCGACCAGCATGACCAAAACGGCATGCACCATATAGGCTTCATCGCGGGCATATTGCGCAGCAATCGCGGCCAAAACCGCAACCAGACCAAGGATCAATAGCTTTGCATAATCAAGCATAGATCGTCCCTTCGTATCGCTCTTGAGGTGAATCAATCACCCGTAAAGCTGTTTCCTATTGCCCCTCAAATCGCCCATGCGGGGCGATCCCTCCTTGATCCATGTCAAGCGTTTCCGCGCTTTCTTTTGACCCAAGTCAAAGGCTGATGCGCTCTGCGCGGCCTAAGCTCGGCCCGTAACGATTCATCCCAAAAGGAGATGCGCCATGTCCGTCCAAACCTGTTTTCCCACAGTGATGACCGTTCTTGATCAGCCTGAAACTGTGGACAGCACCCTTGCCCCGATCTTGCCTTTCGCTCGCGCCACTGGCGCGCATTTGCGCGCCCTCAGCCTTGGGGTGGATGCAACTCAGGCAGGGTATTTTGTGGCGGGGGCCACCGCGGCGATCATGAGCGATGAAACCTTGCAACTCGCACGCGAAGACGCGCTCGAAATCAAATCGCGGGCCGAGGCCCTACTTGAAAAGGCTGATATCTCTTTTGAGGTTGAGGCAACCATCACCCAATCCGCGGGACTAGGCAGCGTTATTTCCGCGAATGCCCATTTTGCAGATTTGGTGATCCTTCCCCTCCCTTACGGGCCGAATATGGGTAGTGAGGCCCCTATGATTGCCGAAGCGGCCCTGTTTGATGGGGCGGCACCCGTTTTGGTTGTGCCAAATGGGGTGGATATTCCAAACCCTGCCCGCCGTATTGTCATTGCGTGGAACAACAGCGCCGAGGCGCTATCGGCGGTGCGCCATGCTTTGGGGTTGTTAAAGGCAGCGGATGAGGTGGATATCCTCGTCATCGATCCCGAGCGGGGTCACATGAGCCCCGCTGAACCTGGCGCAGATTTGGCAACATGGCTGAGCCGCCACGGGGTGCATGCCAATATCAGCCTTGTGCCGCGCCGATTGGGCCGCGTGAGCGATGAAATCGCACGGCATCTGACAGACACGAACGCAGATCTCCTTGTGATGGGGGCCTACAGCCATTCACGCCTGCGCGAGGCGATTTGGGGCGGGGCCACCCGTGACCTTTTGACCGAAGCCAAGCTGCCCATTCTCATGGCGCATTGAAATCAGAGGTATAGCGCGGCTAAGGCCGCGCTTGCCCTTTGGCCCAAAACCTCTGTGGATAGGCCTGCAAGACTGCGGGCATAATCCCCCCCATTGAGCGCCATGAGGGCGGCTTGACCCGTAAGGGGAAGCAAATTTACAAAAGCGGCAAAGGCACCATCACGAGCATCAGCGGCCAAAATAACCTCCGCCCCCTGATCCCAAAAGGCGTGATCATAGTGCAAAACGACCTTTTCCAAACTGCCCATCCGCAAACGTGACAGGGAGGCTTGAACCTCTGGCGGCAAGCTTGGGGCGAACTGCACCGCACCTGATTGCAACACCCCCAATGGCAATGTGACAATCGCAGCCTGCGCAGTCAGCGTCCCTGTGTTTGATCCAGCTGCCGTGACGATCTCTACGCCGCCCGTGCCATATCTGATTTGCACAATGGGGCTTGCGAGATGCAACCGCGCCCCATCCGTCTCAAAGCCTGCCAAGATCTGATCATAGCCGCCTGAAATCATCACATCAGGCCCACCGAATTCTTCACCCTCATCCAGCGCAAGATCGGAGAGGTTGTCATAATCATCGGCGTAATCAAGATTGGCGATGCTGTGCCAGTGCAGCCATTCTGGCATATCCACAATACGGCCTTCCCTGTTGCGGGTCACAACCCCTTCCCAATCACTGCGCAATAGGGTCAGGCCAAGCGCGTGCGCAATCTCCGTGACTGGATTGGCATGGCTGCCGTGAATCCATGACGCCCCAAGATCGGCGGCAAAGCCAAGACTGCGATCCGTTATCACCCGTCCGCCAATTCGCGCGCGCGCCTCAAAGAGATCCACCGCAATGCCATCGCGCAACAGAAGTTCAGCCGCCGCCAATCCCGCAACGCCTGCACCGATGATGGCAACATGATCCACGCCCAAATCGCGGATTTGATCCGCAGCCCGCCTGCCCGATAAAATCGCCCCATGCACTGTTGAGGGGTAATCAGGTTCGGTCGCCTCACCCGCGAACACCAACCGCTCAGCAACAGGTTGCGCCAACTGCACGCGGTCTGCCCGAGTGCCATGCAAACCTAAATGCGAATAAGACCCCCGCGCAAAAGGATCAGACCACCACGCAGTGCGCAGCACGGCACGCGGGGTAGAGGCATAAGATTTTCCAAAAAGTAATGCGGGCGCAGCCAATGCTGACACAGCCCCAACAACAAGCTGCCGCCTGCGTCTTTGCATTGCGATCCCCCCAATCTTGCGCGGCTGGCCTGCGCGCGCGTGGGATGGATTAAATCGCGCAACGCCCTAGGATGGCAAGCCCCCATCATCATCATCGCCCGTCTCATCCAACAAGGCTTCGAAATCGGGGATGATGATGCGCCGCTTGCCGTCCAATTCGATGACACCGTCCTTGCGCAGGGCGGTCATTTGGCGGCTGACTGTCTCGATGGTTAAGCCCATATAATCCGCCATCGCCTCGCGCGTGAGTGGTAAATCAAAGCTCAACGGCCCGCCCAGAGAGGGCACATTTTTAAGACTAGCATCACGCCGCGCAATGATTGTCAGGAAAGAGGCGATTTTCTCGCGCGCGGTCTTGCGGCCCAAGAGCAGCATCCACTCCCGCGCGGCATCCAACTCATCCAATGTCATTTCCAACAAGCGTTGGCTGACATGAGGTGTGGTGGCAATCAATTGTTGAAACGGATTACGGCGGAAACAGCACAGCACAATATCAGTTGCCGCATGCACATCGTAAGACACCGTGTCACGATTCGGACGACCCAAGAAATCTGAAGGCAACAAAAGACCGACCATTTGGCGGCGGCCGTCCTCCATGGTTTGGGTCATTGACGCAACACCCGAGACAACCGATGCCACAAATTCCATCGGATCGCCTGCCCAAACAATCGGCTGCCCTGCCGTAAAGCCTTTATAATACTTGATTTCTTCCAAAAGCGTTAGTTCATCAGGCTCGCATCGCGCACAAACCGCTTTGTGGCGAATAGGACAATCAGCGCAGTCCTGTTTTGGGAGGGTCAGCGGTCTGTTTGGCATGGATGCCATCCGTCAGTTTAGCTCAAGTCAGTTTGGGTTGATCTAGGTCAATCCCAGTTTGGTCGGTTCGCCTTATGGTAGTCTGATGGACAATAACACGCAACTCCGCAAACTGGGTTTGTTCGACGCCAAAGTGCCGCGCTATACCAGTTACCCGCCCGCCACGAAATTTTCGAATGACGTGACTTCGGAAAGATTCGCATCATGGATCCAAGGGTTGCCCGAAGGTGCGCGCATTTCGGCCTATATCCATGTGCCATTTTGCAGACGCCTGTGTTGGTTCTGTGCCTGCCGCACACAAGGGGTGCGCTCGGACGAGCCGATCATTGCCTATCTGGAAAGCCTAAAACAAGAAATCACCAATCTCTCTGCACTCCTCCCAAAGGGGGTGAAACTGGCGCGATTGCATTGGGGCGGCGGCACGCCTACCTTGCTGAGCCCTGCACAGATGACAGATCTCGCAAGCCATTTGCAAACTGTGCTTCCTCTTGATGAGAACTATGAATTCTCGGTTGAGATTGATCCAAACGAAATAGATGACGCGCGCCTTGATGCATTGGTGGCTGCAGGAATGAATCGCGCTTCAATCGGGGTACAAGATTTTCATTCCGAAATTCAAAACACAATTGGCCGCCTGCAAACATATGATGTGACAAAGGCAGCGGTGGATGCCATCCGCGCGCGTGGGATTACTTCGCTGAATGCAGATATTCTATTCGGCCTGCCTCATCAGGATGCAAAGCGCATCGCAGAAACTGTTCAAATGCTGCTCTCGCTAAGCCCTGACCGCGTGGCGCTTTATGGCTATGCCCATGTGCCATGGATGTCCAAGCGTCAATCCATGATCCCAACCGATGCTTTACCGACACCCGAAGAACGGCTTGCCTTGTTCGATGTCGCGCGTGAATTGTTTATGTGGGATGGATATCAGGAAATCGGGATCGACCATTTCGCCCGACCCGATGACAGCTTGGGCCGTGCCGCGCGTGAAGGTCGTCTGCGGCGCAATTTCCAGGGTTACACAGATGACACCTGCGATACGCTGATTGGGTTAGGCGCTTCGGCTATTTCGCGCTTTCCACAAGGCTATGCGCAAAACGCCTCAAGCACCGCCGAATATCAAAAAGCCGTCCGTGCAGGCGCATTGGCCACAGGGCGTGGTCATGTCTTCAAAGGAGAAGATCGGCTCAGATCCCGACTGATCGAAGCCATCATGTGCGATTTCCAAATCGACCGCGCCGAAATTTTGGGGAATTTTGAAATCGCGCCCGCAAGTCTTGAGGCCCTGCTTCAAAGCACAGCGCGACAGTTTCCCAATATGGTGTCAGTCACGCAATCTGGTTTCTTTATTCATCCAGAGGGGCGCCCCCTGACCCGCATGATCGCGCGCGCTTTTGATGCTTATGAAATGCGCAGCGAAGGACATTCTTCAGCCATCTAATGGCTCAGAACAGCCTGCAGCAGCGATTGCGTATAAGGGTGGGCGGGTGCATCAAAGACCTGCGCCGCCTCACCCATCTCGACCACATCGCCTGATTTCATCACCAAAATCCGATGCGCTAAGGCGCGCACAACACGCAGATCATGGCTGATGAACAAATAGGCCAGCCCCTTTTTTGCTTGCAGATCGCGCAACAATTCCACGATTTGAACTTGCACGGTCATATCAAGTGCCGATGTTGGTTCGTCTAGAACGACAAGCTTTGGATTAAGCACCATCGCACGCGCAATTGCGATGCGCTGTCTTTGACCGCCCGAAAATTCATGCGGGTAACGATGCATCATGGCTGGATCAAGCCCCACCTCTCGCAACATCTCAGCCACGCGCTCTTGTCGCGCGGATTTGCTTTCAGGGTGATGAATGCTCAACCCCTCGGCAATGATTTGTTCAATCGTCATGCGCGGGCTAAGCGAGCCATAAGGGTCTTGGAACACAATCTGCATATCGCGGCGCAAGGGTTTCATTGCCGCGCTTTTCAAACCTTGAATGTCTTGCCCCTCTAGACGGATCGGCCCTTGTGACGAGATCAAGCGCATCAGCGCAAGCGCAAGCGTGGTTTTACCTGACCCCGACTCGCCCACGATGCCAATTGTCTCCCCCGCGCGGATTGAGAGAGTGGCGGCGTTGACCGCCTTCACATCCCCCACTTTGCGGCGCAGCAGCCCCGCAGTGATTGGAAACCAAACACGCAAGGCGTCACATGCGATCACTTCAGGCGCATCTTTCGCCACAGGGGCAGGCGCGCCCGTGGCCTCAGCCGCCAAAAGCTTTTGGGTATAAGGATGCTGAGGCGCCCCAAAAACATCCGCTGTTTTGCCCTGCTCAACAATTTCGCCCGCTTGCATCACGCAAACCCGATCCGCGATTTTGCGCACAACGCCGAGATCATGCGTGATGAACAAAAGGCTCATCCCTTCGGATTTTTTCAATTCGGCCAAAAGATCAAGGATTTGCGCCTGAATGGTGACATCAAGCGCAGTGGTGGGCTCATCTGCGATCAAAAGATCAGGCCCGTTGGCCAAGGCCATTGCAATCATCACGCGCTGCCGTTGTCCGCCTGACAATTGATGCGGATAGGCCCCGATCCGCGCCGCAGGATCAGGGATACCAACCTTTTCCAAAAGCGCGACACTGCGCGCCCGCGCCTCTGCACCGCTCAGGCCCTGATGCAGGCTCAGCGCCTCGCCCAGTTGCTTTTCAATGGTATGAAGGGGGTTCAGCGATGTCATCGGCTCTTGAAAGATAAAGCTTATGTCATTGCCCCGAACCGCGCGCAGCCGCGCCTCAGGCGCGCCGATCAGGCCTTCGCCGCGATAGCGCACCTCGCCCGATACTTCGGCCGCATCAGGCAAAAGCGATACAGTAGAAAGCGCGGTCAAAGATTTGCCTGATCCAGACTCGCCCACCAATGCAACAGTTTCCCCTGCCTCGATGTGAAAAGACACACCGCGCACCGCCTCGATCCGCCGCCCATCTTGCTGAAAGGTGATGCGTAGATTTTCGACCGACAGCAGGCTCATTGGAACGTCTTTCTGGGGTCGAACGCATCGCGCACCCCTTCGAAAATGAACACCAACAGCGACAGCATGATCGCAAAGGCAAAAAACGCCGTGAAGGCCAGCCATGGTGCTTGCAGGTTGTTTTTGGCCTGCAAGGTCATCTCGCCCAAAGACGGGGCGGATGAGGGCAAGCCAAAACCCAAGAAATCTAGCGCAGCCAGTGAACCAATCGTGCCCGTGACGATAAAGGGCAGCATGGTCAGCGTGGCCACCATCGCATTTGGCAACACATGGCGGAACATGATCACACGATCCGAGACGCCAAGCGCACGGGCCGCGCGCACATATTCGAAATTGCGGGCGCGCAAAAACTCGGCCCTGACAACCCCGACTAGGGATGTCCAACCGAATAAGACCATCAAAAACACCAAGAGCCAGAAATCCATGGTGAAAATCGCGGCAACGATGATGATGATATAAAGGCTTGGGGTCGCGCCCCAAATTTCGATCACACGCTGGAAAATAAGATCAATCACGCCGCCAAAATAGCCCTGCACCGCCCCCGCCGCGATTCCGATCACCGAGGCCAGCGCGGTGACGATCAGCGCGAATGTCACCGAAAGACGGAACCCGTAGATCACACGCGCCAAAACATCCCGTGCGGTGTCATCCGTGCCAAGCCAATGGTTCCCATCAGGCGGCGATGGGGCCGCGCGCCCGATATCGTTGACGGTATTGTAGCTATAGGGAATGGGCGGCCAGAGGAGCCAGCCCTTTGCAACCTCTACGCCATCAAACCGCCTTGTGGTTTGAACGGTTTCAATCACGCCTTCTGGATCATCCCAACAGGCGTCTAACCCGCCCGAGATAATCAGACATTGCACTTCAATATCACGATAAACCGCCTCGGTGCGGAAATCGCCGCCAAACTCTGTCTCAGGGTAAAAGTTAAAAATAGGCGTGTAATAGCCGCCCTGATATTGCACCAAAATCGGTTTATCATTGGCAATGATTTCAGCGAATAGGCTAATCCCGTAAAGCACAAGAAAGATCATCAATGACCAAAGCGCGCGGCGGTTGGCCTTGAAATTGCGCCAACGGCGCTGGTTAAGAGGGGAGAGCGTGATCATGCGCTCACACCTCCCGCGTTTCAAAATCAATGCGCGGGTCGATCCAAACATACATCAGATCCGACAAGATCCCCACGACCAGACCAATCAGCCCAAACACAAAAAGCGTTCCGAAAATAACGGGGTAATCACGGCTCACAGCCGCCTCAAAGCCCAAACGCCCCAAACCATCGAGGGAAAAAATAGTCTCGATGATCAGTGAGCCACCAAAAAACACCGACACAAAAACCGCGGGAAAGCCCGCGATGACAATCAGCATGGCATTGCGGAACACATGCCCATAAAGCACCCGCCCCTCCGACAGCCCTTTTGCCTTGGCTGTCATGACATATTGCTTTTTGATTTCATCCAAAAAGCTGTTCTTTGTCAAAAGCGTTAGCGTGGCAAAAGCTGCAATGGTCGAGGCGAGCACAGGTAGGGTGATGTGCCAAAAATAATCCCCGATCTTACCCAAGAGGCTCAGATCTTCCCAATTGTCCGAAGTCAGACCACGCAGCGGGAAAATCTGAAAATAACTGCCCCCCGCCAACAAAACCAACAGCAAAATCGCAAACAGAAACCCAGGGATCGCATAGGCCACGATGATCAACCCGCTTGTCCAAGTATCAAAGCGGCTGCCATCGCGCACCGCCTTACGGATGCCAAGGGGGATCGAGACCAAATAGGCAATGAGGGTCGACCACAGCCCCAAGGTGATGGAGACAGGCAATTTCTCGATCACCAAATCCACCACAGAGATTGAGCGGAAATAACTGTCGCCAAAATCAAAGCGCAGATAATCCCCCATCATAAGGAAAAACCTCTCCATCGCGGGGATGTCTTCGGCCACACATTCTGGCGCACGCAACGAAGGGGTGCCCGTAAACCCATCTTCGCAAACAAGGCGCGCGAAGTTAAATTCTAGCTTCAGCTGATCCAAAAATTGCGGCGGCAAGCCGCGCGCGCCTTGGTAATCGCTGCCGACCTGCTCCATCTGCGCGCCTGCGTCACCGCCGCCGCCAGAAATGCCTGCGAATACATCCCCTTCCCCCTCAAGCTGTGCGATCACCTGCTCAATCGGCCCGCCTGGCACGAATTGCACAAGGGCGAAATTGATCACCATGATCCCCAATAATGTCGGGATCATCAGCAAAAGACGTCTGAGGATATAGCTTGCCATAAAGTTTACAACACGCCCTGTTCTTTGAGCGCGGCTTCAGCCGCGGGATCAACCCACCAGAAATCGAGGAAGCCAAGATCATAGGGCGGCAGCGTGTCGGGATAGCGATAGATGTCATAATAGGCGACCCAATGGTTGGGGTTATACCATTGCGGCACGCGGAAAACATGGGCACGCAGCACACGGTCAAGCGCCTGCACGGCGGGGGTCAACTCCTCCTGCGTTTCAGCATCGACCACTTTTTCGATCAAGGCATCGACACCCTCATCAGCCAAACCCATGACGTTAAAGAGTGACTCATCCGCCCCAAGCGACCCAAAATATTGGCGCAACCCTGATCCCGGCTCAAAGCCCATGGGGAAGTGATCCGTGATAATGTCAAAATCCGCATCTCGTTGCCGCTGCTGCAATTGCGCAGGGTCAACGCGGGTCAAAATGGCGTTCACCCCAATCGCCTGTAGGTTTTCGACATAGGGGTTGATGATCCGATCAAACAACGGACTGGCATTCAGGAATTCCACATCCAATGTCGCGCCATTCGCGTCACGCAGCATCCCGTCATCACCAACGACCCATCCCGCCTCCTCAAGCAAGGCAGAGGCACGGCGCGCGGCGCGGCGGTCGAGACTGCGATCAGGGTCAGAGGGCGGGGTGGCAAAGGCATCTTCGGTAAAGACCCGTGCAGGCAGTTGATCCCGCAATGGATCCAGCAGCGCCAACTCAGCCTCAGATGGCAGGCCATGCGCGGCCAAATAGGTGTTTTCCCAAAAACTCGTATTCGGCGCGTAAAGCCCATAGAACAAAGTCTGGTTTGTCCATTCAAAATTGAACATCAACGCAATCGCTTCGCGCACACGCGGGTCAGCGAATTTTTCACGCCGCAAATTCATCGCAAAACTTTGACCCGAAGTGATAGACCCATCATGCAATTCTTCGCGAATAATGATCCCATCATTCAGACGCGGGAAATCATAGCCTGTGGCCCAAGTTTGGCTGCTGGATTCTTGACGGAACAGGTAATTGCCCGCCTTGAACCCCTCAAAGGCGGCAATCGCATCGCCATAATATTCAATTCGGATGCTATCGAAATTGTTCCGCCCGCGATTGATGGGCAGATCATTTCCCCAATAGTCCCGATTGCGAACATAGACCACACGTTGACCCGGATTCGCTTCGCCCAAAACATAAGGGCCAGAGCCGATGAGGGGCGTGAGGCGGCTGTCTTCAAAGGCCAAACCTGATGCCTCATGGCTCGCACGGCTGAAAACGGGCAAGCCACCCGCCGCCTCAATCCGCCCCCGCAGCGGGCTTTCGGGATTGAAGGTGAATTTGATCTCGCGCGGGCCCAAAACCTCCGCACTTTCAATGGTCATGGGCAGAGATGCACGGAAGGATGGCAAACCCTCATCGCGCAGAATTTCGTAAGAGAACAGCACATCATCCGCGGTGACAGGCGTGCCATCTGAGAATTGCACCTCTGGCCTTAGGGTGAAAATCACATAGTCACGGCTCTCAGGAAACCGCATGGTTGCGCATAAAAGACAATAAGAGGCGCCGATTTCATCCGCCGTGCCTGTCAACATGGATTCAAAGAAAATCGAGGACAAAACCGCCGAATTACCCACGCGCGTGTAAGGGTGCAGCGAGTCAAACGTGCCTGAGGGCCACGAAAAGGACATCTCCCCACCCTGTGGCGCATCTGGGTTCACATAGTCGAGATGCTCAAAATCCGCCGCGTATTTTGGTGTTCCGAAGGTGGATATGGCGTGGGTTTCGATCAAGTCTTGCGCCAATGCCTGCGTGACACCCATGCCAATTATCACGGCCCCCATCAGGCCCGTTGCCAAGGATTTCGGCACCATCCGTCTCTCGTGCATCGCAACCTCCCGACCCTTATCTCTGCGTGCGCCCATGCAGGGCGATTTGTCATTTCCCAATAACTTAGCGATCACACAGCAAAGAACCAGACCCCATGAAGTTTGCGCGCGAATCTGTGAATGAAAAAAGCCGCCCCCTGACAGGGCGGCCTTCTGAAAAATACAATCTCTCGAGACGAGCTTAGTTGCCGATGGTCGCGAGATAGGCAATCAGGTTTGCACGGTCTTCGACCTTGCGCATCCCGTTATAGGCCATGGCAGTGCCAGGTGCATATTCGCGAGGTGCTTCCAAGAAACCATTGAGGTTCTCTGGTGTCCAATCGCCTTCCAAGGCGCGGAGGCCATCCGAATAGTTGAACCCGTCAACCGAATGCTTTGCGCGGCCAACAACGCCATAAAGATAGGGGCCTACACCGTTGGCGCCTTGCTCCAGCGAATGGCAGGCCTGACACTGGCGCCACAGGCCTTCACCCGCGCCCGCATCTGCGGCGGCGTATACATCGGCAAAGGCAACCTCAACCACCTCTTCGGCAGGTTCGGCGCTACCGGCATCGGCCACTTCAATCGGATAGCCGCTAACGTGTTCTTCACCATGGCTTGCAGTGCCAACGGAATATAGCCCGTCACTGGCCCAACCAGCGAGGAGAAGTGCAAGCAGGGCTGCGCAAAGCGATGCGCCTGCTTTCGTGATGGTCATTGTATCAAACATGTCGTTCCCGTTCTCTAGCCCGAGTTGAGGGCTATCTATCTTCTTCCAACATAAGATGGCAAGGTATAGGAAGCGCGACAGAACGCCCATCTGAAAGATTTATTATGACTGCCACCGCAAACCCACGCCGCATCGCCTTTCAAGGAGAGCTTGGTGCCTATTCTCACCAAGCCTGCCGCGAAGCACGCCCCGATTGGGATGTGCTGCCCTGTGCAAGCTTTGAGGAAACGATGGATGCGGTGCGCCAAGGCGATGCTCAAGCCGCGATGGTGCCCGTAGAAAACACGACTTATGGCCGTGTGGCCGATATTCATCGTCTGTTGCCTGAAAGTGGCCTTTATATCGTGGGCGAGGCCTTTGTGCGCGTTCACATCAATCTTTTGGGTGTCAAAGGCAGCCAGATTTCTGACGTAAAAGAGGCGTGGTCGCATCTGGTTCTTTTGCCGCAATGCTCGAAATTCTTAAAAGAAAACAACATTAAAGGCTGTGTAACCACCGACAATGCCCGCGCCGCGCGCGATGTTGCTGCATGGGACGACAAAGCCAAGGCCGCGCTTGCCTCGGAACTTGCTGCTGAAATCTTTGATCTCGATATTTTGGCCCGTCATATCGAGGATCAAGACAGCAACCGCACACGATTCTTGATCATGGAGCCAAAGGCCGATCTACGCCCACGCGCGGAACATATGATGACCACCTTCGTTTTTCGCGTGCGCAACATCCCTGCGGCGCTTTACAAGGCCATGGGCGGCTTTGCGACCAATGGCGTGAACATGACCAAGCTTGAAAGCTATATGGTTGGGGGATCTTTTTCGGCGACACAATTTTATGCCGATATCGAAGGGCACCCCGATGATCGCGCCGTGCAATTGGCCTTGGAAGAGTTGGAATATTTCACCAGCGAGTTGCGAATCTTAGGCAGCTATCCCGCTGATCCTAGCCGCGATTACGGGGCCTAATCCGCCCTTGCATTGCCATCGCGCCTCGCGCAAGGTTTGCGCCGACACAAGATTTGCGCGAGCGCCCCTCACATGAACCCCCTTCGCGGCATTGCCCTGAAAATCGCGTCTGTATGCGTTTTCGTGGGGATGGCATCGTTGATCAAAGCCACCTCTGACCATGTGCCGCCGGGTCAGGCCGTCTTCTTTCGATCATTTTTTGCGCTGCCTGTGATCATCGCATGGCTGTGGATGCGACATGAATTGTCAAACGGCCTGCGCACAGTCTCGCCCTTGGGTCATGTTTGGCGTGGGGTTGTGGGCACCAGTGCGATGGGGCTTGGGTTCGCGGGGCTTGGCCTTTTGCCATTGCCCGAAGTAACCGCGATTGGATATGCCGCACCAATTTTGGTGGTTGTTTTTGCCGCCATGTTCTTGGGCGAAGATGTGCGGCTTTTTCGCCTGAGCATGGTGGGTTTGGGGATGCTTGGCGTGGTGATTGTTCTCTCTCCGCGCCTCAGCCTTGGCGGCGCTGACACCACCCATGCCGAGGCGCTTGGGGCAATGATTGTTTTGATGAGCGCGGTATGCGCCGCCCTTGCACAGGTGTTTGTGCGCAAAATGGTTGCAACCGAAGCCACATCGGCCATCGTTTTTTGGTTCTCAATTACGGCGACCTTAATGTCCCTTTTGACCCTACCATGGGGGTGGGTCATCCCTGCGCCCCGCGAAGCGATGCTCTTGATCTTGGCGGGCGTTTTAGGCGGCGTGGGTCAGATTCTGCTCACCTCAAGCTATCGCGAAGCCGATGCTTCCTTGATAGCGCCGTTTGAATATAGCTCGATGCTCTTGGCGCTTGGGGTGGGCTATATCATATTTGACGAAATCCCAAGCACGACCATGTTGGTGGGTGCGGCCATCATCATCACGGCAGGCATCGCCATCATACTAAGAGAACGGCAATTGGGGATAGAGCGCGCACGCCAACGTAAGGCCATGACGCCGCAAGGCTAAACCTAGCCCAAGGAAGCGCGATATTCCGCCTCGACCTCATTGCCACGGCGCACCAAATAACCCGTCATCCGTTGCAAAACGCGGCCCCGCGCAAGTTTCAAAGATTGGATCACAAGCCGCGCACTTAACGTGGTTGGCTTCAACTCCAAGGTCGCGCTGACATTCGACATTTGCGGATTGATGCCTTGAAAGCGCAGCTCATAGATCGTCTGCATTCCCCCGATTTGGCTTTCAATCACCATCACCTCTTCGTGGATGAAATTCGTGATTTGCGAAGAAACAGGGCGCGCGCGGCCGCGCAATTTGATCTCACCTGACCAGCCTGTGCCTTTGCGGGGCTGCAACCACCCGCCTTCCCGCACGAGCTTGGCGCCGCGTCCCGTCAAATCAGCTTCGATCTGCGTAAAATCGCAAAACCGCTCGAACACCAGTTCAAGCGGGGCATCAATATCTTCGGTCGCTTTGAATTTCATAGCTGATCACCCCAATGCTATACGCCGATCTTTTACGCGCTGTGAAGGCAGGGCGTCTGGCCAAAGACCACCCCAATCGCGCACCGTTTGCAGCCTATATGAACCGATCTGCGAGCCAGTTTTCCAGCAAAAACCGCGCAATTGCACCTTTGCGCGGCGAAGATATTTCTGGGTGTGACCCACAAAAGACATCCATCGCTTCTTGGCGGCTTAACCATCGCGCATCATCCAATTCATTTGGATCAACCGTGATCTTTGTGCTTGTGGCGGTGGCTAGGCAGCCGAACATCAAAGAGTTGGGGTAAGGCCAAGGTTGATTGGCAACATAGCGCACTTCGGATGTGGTGATCCCCGCCTCTTCTAACACTTCGCGGCGCACGGCGGCCTCGATTGTCTCACCAGGTTCGACAAACCCTGCGAGTGCGGAATACATCCCTTCGGGCCAACCATGCGAACGCCCCAACAAAATTTGATCGCCATAGGTCACAAGCATGATCACCACGGGATCCGTGCGCGGGAAATGCGAGGCGCCACAGGCGGGGCATTTGCGCTGCCACCCGGCCTGCACCATCTGCGAAGGGTTGCCGCATTTGGCGCAATAGAGATGCGAACTGTGCCAATTCAACAAAGCACGGGCTGTTGCTGCCAATTCCGCTGCGCGTGGAGGCAGGGTGATCATAATGCTGCGCAATTCCAAAAACACTGCGCCCTCGGGCGCATCTGGATGAGCCTGCTCGGACAGATCAACAAAGGAGTTCAAGCTGACCCCTTCTGGCAATTCAGGGTCCCAATTGCTGAGCTCTTGCGCAAAATAGGCCACCCCATCCTCGGACAGCCCCAAAAACAACCGCGCCTCCTCTGCGAGATCTCGCAAAAGCGGTGCGTCTTTTGGCAAAAAGCACAAGGACGCCAGACCCGTTTCTGCATCGCGCTGACATAGCACCTTGCCGCGCCACAGAACCAAGATATGCGCCTTTGCGATTTGCCCCAATTGCACAGGATCATCCCGCAAATGCGCCGCACGATCTAAATTCGATCCACCAAAGGTGACGGCAGAGGCAGTTGGTAAAAGGGGCATGTGATGTGATCCTTGCTTCGCGCCCGAACCTTACAGAGACGTGAACGCGGTGCAACAAGAATGGGATTGCGCAGCACTACCCTTATGGTTGTATGATGCCCCCATCATAAGGGGATGAGATTTGGCTGCGGGACGGATCATCACAAGGACGGCGCGGTCCGCGCGTCTGAAGGTCACGCTTTTTGCGACCACCGATTTACACGCTCATCTTACAGAATATGATTATTTCCACGACACCCCCGACCCCACCCGCGGGCTTGATGCTTTAGCCCCGCTGATTGCACGATTGCGTGGCGCTTTTCCCAATTCTCTACTGCTTGATAATGGGGACACATTTCAAGGAACCCCGTTGGGGGATTTGGCCGCCCGTGAGTCAGGGCCGCACCCAATCGTTGCGGCAATGAATGCGCTGCAATACGACGCGATGGGGCTTGGCAATCACGACTTCAATTATGGGCTAGACTTCACCCAAGCCATCGCCAAGGGCGCGAATTTTCCAGTGGTCCTGTCAAATGTCGAAGGTATTGCTGCACCAGCGGGCCTTGCCAAGTCCCACATGCTCACCCGCAATTTCCGAGATGAAATGGGTCGCAGCCACGAAATTAAAATCGGGCTTTTGGCCTTGGTGCCGCCACAAATTCTGCAATGGGATCGCGCCCTTTTAAAAGGCCGCGTCACAGTCACCCCCATCGCCGAGCAAGCTGCCATCACTGCGCGCGCCCTTAAATCTGACGGGGCCGATATTGTTGTGGCCCTTTGCCATAGTGGAATCGACCGCAACGGCCATGATCCTTCAGGCGAAAATGCCGCCGCCGCGGTGGCGCGCATTCCTGAAATTGACGCGCTGATCTTTGGCCATACGCATCGTCTCTTCCCCGATCCAAAATCAGCCGCAGCTGAACCCCTGCCCGCCTTAGACCATTACCGCGGGCGCATTCACGGCAAACCTGCCGTTCAACCTAAATTCTGGGGCCGTGGCATTGGACTGATCCATCTCACCCTCGCACAAGATGGCGATGCGTGGCGGGCGATAGAGGGCCATGCAGCACATCACATGCTGCGCCCAAAAGCGGTCGCAAAACCACCGCAAACCCCAATTCATGACCGCGTCATAGCCCATATTCGGCGCCCTCTTGGGCAAACTGAGACTCGGCTGACCAGTTATTTTTCGATGATCACACCTTGCGCGATTGGCACGCTTTTGGCCGATGCGCAGCGCAAGGCCGCAGCCCATGCTTTGACCGAGATCGGCGCAGAAGACCTGCCCCTGCTATCGGCGGTTGCACCTTATAAGGCGGGCGGACGGGCGGGCCCTGATCATTACATCGACATCCCCGCGGGTGATTTAACGCGCAAACATGCGGCGGAAATTTGCCTTTATCCCAACAGCCTTGAGGTGGTCGAGGTGACGGGTGCCGATATTGTCGAATGGCTTGAACGCAGTGCATCGGCCTTTGTGCAGATCACAGGGCATGGCAGGCCCGAACTTATTGACCCGCGCGCAATGAGCTATAATTTCGACACGCTCTATGGCCTGAGCTATGAGATCAACCTCGCCCAACCCGCCCGTTTTGACCCCGAAGGTGTCCTAAAAAACCCACATGCAAGACGGATTGAGAACATAACCTATCAAGATGCGCCGCTGCGTTCAGAGATGCGGTTTCATGTCGCCACCAACTCCTATCGGGCGGGCGGGGGCGGTCATTTCACCGCGCCCGCGCGCGGCATAGCAAAATTAGGGGATATGACCCCCATGCCTATCGAAGAGATCCTCTGCGCCTATCTTAGCACGCAAAGCCCCCTTGCGGTTACGCCCAAGCCAGTTTGGCGCTTTACACCCCTAAACGGCGCGAAGGCTCTATTCAGCACATCCCCTACTGCGCGGGAGGTCGGCAAAGAGCGCGATTTGAATGGTCTGGCCTATTGTGGCGTCTCGGCCCAAGGGTTCGCACAATTTGAAATCACGCTGTAGCCTGCATTTTTTCTGCAGCCCTTGCACCAAGAGCTAAGATTGACTAATTGAGGGGTTGAGAGGTTGGCGCGGACAGGCTCCTCGCCAACCCGGTCAGATCCGGAAGGAAGCAGCCGTAACGAGTCCCGCTTGGGTCGTTGTCCAGCCTCTCACCTTTCCCCTGCAAATAAGTGTCACCTGAACCCTTGCGGCGATGCCCAAAACCAACCAAGCTGTGGCTTGGGTTACGGAGTTTCGGGGAATAGGCTGCAATGAATCGCTTTCGCTGCACCGATTTGGCATTGGTCGAAACGCTGCCTATGCGTTTTTATCCAAAACTGCGCGCAGGCCATGTTTTGAACAATGCAAGCGCCAAGTTTGAGCGCCACAGCCAGCATAATCCAAAAGGTCTGATGCCGCTTGGTGCCTATTCCTACAGCCATTCCGTGTTTAATGCGGGTTGGATTGGGCGATATTGCTCGATCAGCGAAAATGTCCGCGTCATGGGGGCCAGCCATCCGAATCACTGGGTGACAACCTCGCCTGTGCAATATCAACCCCGCAGGCGGCGGATGTTTGACCTGCCCCCCTTGCCTGACTCTGCTCGGTATGATGGCGCGGCACGGCCTGTGCGCATCGGGCACGATGTTTGGATTGGCCAAGATGTGCTGCTGCGTGATGGTATATCCATCGGCAATGGCGCGGTGATTGCAGCGGGTTCTGTGGTGACACGCGATGTGGCAGATTACATGATTGTTGGCGGCAACCCCGCCCGTGTCATCCGTCCCCGTTTTGCACCTGAGATTGCAACGCGACTTCTACGCAGCGCGTGGTGGGAGAGCACCCCCGAAACATTATCTGACCTGCCTTTTGATGACCCTTTGGCGTTTTTAGATGGGTTCGAGGCAAAATCCGCCCCACCTGAAATGCCCGATGACCGGCGCACCATATGGGACTGGTCGGGGATCACACCGCCCAAAGCGTGATGACCTTAGCTGCCCCCACCATAAAGGCCATTCACAAGTGAAGCCCAAATAAAATTCCCCGCCATCGCGAAGAACAGGGCCACGCAAAAATAGAGGGTCAGCCCATGCACCAAATAGCGCATCCGCCCCAAGGCCCCTTGACGCCATAACCAAATGCCCGCGGCGGTTGCGGGCAAATGGATCAACACGAAGATCGACACCACCGATAACGGGATGGCCCGAAACCCGCCCTCAACAAGAGCGGCCCATAGATGAACCAACGCGACAAAGACGCTGGCCAAGATCAAAAACAGGAATATCAAAAGCCGTGATCTATCGCTCATCGCGTCCCCGCTTGCTTTGCGCGCAGGAAGCGGTTGCCGCGCCGCTCATCTGCGCCTAGTTTGCTATTAACCCTGCAGGCAGGACGCCGTTCTGCCAAGCAAAAACCGTCAAGAGCCGTTGGAAACCCTATGACCCAAACCACCGATCAAGCCTATCAGGTGCTTGCGCGCAAATATCGCCCCGCAAGTTTCGCCGATTTGATCGGGCAAGAGGCCATGGTGCGGACACTGAAAAACGCGTTCGCCGCAGACCGCATCGCGCAAGCCTTCATTATGACAGGCATTCGCGGCACAGGGAAAACGACCACCGCACGAATTATTGCTAAAGGCCTAAACTGCATTGGCCCTGATGGTTCGGGCAAGCCCACGACTGAACCCTGCGGGCAATGCGAACCTTGCACCTCTATTGCCGAAGGGCGCCATGTCGATGTCATGGAAATGGACGCGGCTTCACGCACTGGCGTGAATGACATCCGCGAGATTATTGAAAGCGTCAATTATCGCTCTGCCAGCGCGCGCTATAAGATTTACATAATTGACGAGGTTCACATGCTGTCGACCAGCGCGTTCAACGCGCTGCTTAAGACATTGGAAGAACCGCCTGCCCATGTGAAATTCATCTTCGCGACCACAGAGATTCGCAAAGTGCCTGTCACCGTATTGTCGCGCTGCCAGCGGTTTGATTTGCGCCGCATCGAGCCCGAGGTGATGATCACGCATTTGCGCAAAATCTCGGATCTGGAAAAAGCCGAAATCACGGACGAAGCCTTGGCCCTGATCACGCGCGCGGCGGAAGGGTCTGTGCGCGATGCGCTCAGCCTTTTGGATCAGGCAATTTCCCATGGGGCAGGCGAGACCAGCGCGGAACAAGTGCGCGCGATGCTCGGCCTTGCAGATCGCGGGCGTGTCATGGATCTGTTTGAGATGATCATGCGCGGCGATGCCAAGGGGGCATTGGATGAATTGGCCACGCAATACGCTGATGGCGCTGACCCAATGGCAGTTCTGCGGGATTTGGCCGATATCACCCATTGGCTGTCGGTTGTGAAAATCTCGCCCGAAACCGCGGAAGACCCCTCTATTTCTCCTGATGAGCGCAGCCGCGGGATGGCGCTATCGGGGGATTTGCAAATGCGCGCCTTGTCGCGGATGTGGCAGATGCTGCTGAAGTCGCTTGAGGAAGTGGCCTTTGCCCCCAATGCGATGATGGCCGCCGAAATGGCCGTTATCCGCCTGACCCATGTGGCCGAATTGCCAAGCCCCGATGATTTGATCCGTAAGCTGCAATCCACAACACCGCCCCCTGCCGCACCGCCGCGCGGGCCAGCCCCCACACAAGGCGGATCGCATGGCGCACCCGCGCGAGGCTCAAGCCTTCCAAGCAGCACAGGCGGCGCAAATGGCGCGCCACAAGCGGCCCTTTCTGAGGCCCCAGAGGCCCTACTGGCCCGATACCCAACTTTTGAACATGTGGTCGCATTGATCGAAGAGATGCGCGACATCAAACTGTTGGTTGAGGTCAAGACCACTTTGCGCTTGGCCTCCTATCGCGCGGGGCGCATTGAATTTGAACCCACCGACCGCGCGCCCGAAGATTTGGGGCCGCGCCTTGGCCAGCGCTTGACGCAATGGACAGGGACAAGATGGGTGGTTTCGGTCGTCTCCTCGGGCGGCGCACCCACCATCGAAGAGCAAGCGAATGCGGAGCGTGCCGAGCTTGAAAAAGAGACCAAAGACCATCCGCTGATGCAGGCCGTCCTCTTGGCCTTTCCACACGCCAAAATTACAGATATCCGCAGTCACACAGATATTCAGGCCCATGCTGCGGTCGAGGCCTTGCCCGAGATCGAAGATGAATGGGATCCGTTCGAAGATGATTAACCACAAAGGATGATTGATATGCTCAAAGGCCTTGGCGGTCTTGGCGATATGACCAAGATGATGAAACAGGCGCAAGAAATGCAGACCCGCATGGCGGAAATGCAAGAAAACCTGCACACAATCCGTGTCACAGGGGAAGCAGGCGCAGGCCTCGTAAAGGCCACAGCCAGCGCCAAAGGCGAATTGGTGGGTTTGGATATAGATCCCTCCATCTTTAATGGGGATGACAAGGAAGTGGTCGAAGATTTGATCTTGGCCGCCATCAAAGATGCGCAAGCAAAAGCCTCTGATCGCAGTCAGGAAGAATTGCAAAAAATCACTGCTGAGCTTGGCCTGCCAGCAGGCATGAAGCTGCCCTTCTGATTTCGATGAGCGAAGGCGCGCGCCAAATAGAGGAATTGATCGCGCTGATGGCGCGCTTGCCTGGTCTTGGGCCACGCTCGGCACGGCGTGCGGTTTTGCACCTGATCAAAAAACGCGCAGGCCTGATGACACCCTTGGCGCAATCCTTGGCCGAAGTGGCCCGTGACGCGCGAGAATGCCTCTCTTGTGGCAATATCGGAACCGATGAGGTCTGCGCGATTTGCACCGACCCCAAGCGGGGCAATGGCCAAATCTGCGTGGTCGAGGATGTCGCCGATCTTTGGGCGATGGAACGCGGCCGCGCCTTTGGCGGACGTTATCATGTCTTGGGTGGCACGCTATCGGCACTAGACGATGTTGGCCCTGACGATCTGCGTATCCCGCGCCTTATTGAGCGGGTCGCTAGAGATGGAATTGAAGAAGTGATCCTTGCGCTGAATGCCACCGTTGATGGTCAAACCACCGCCCATTACATTGCAGGCGAACTCGCCCCAATGGCGCGCGAAGGACACGTGAAAATCACATCACTGGCGCAAGGTGTGCCCATCGGGGGTGAATTGGACTATCTTGACGATGGCACGATTTCCGCGGCCTTGAGCGCGCGGAAATCCTTTTAACCTAAATCCCAAACCTAAGCGGTCGTTCTACAGGTCAGGGCATATGCATGCCTCATGCGCATCCACGCGCCCCTCGACCATATGCGCAATCCCCCACACGCATCAGGTCGAGGGAAGTGGGATCAGAGCCCGTCAATGCAGACATATTTGGTATCAAGATAATCTTCGACACCTTGGCTGCCGCCCTCTTTGCCAAGACCTGATTCCTTGACGCCGCCAAAGGGGGCCTCAACCGTGGTGATCATGCCAGAATTGATCCCGACCATGCCATATTGCAAATCTCGATCAAGGCGCATCGCGCGCGCCAAATTGGAGGTGTAGGCATAAGCCGCAAGGCCAAAGCGGGTGTTATTGGCCATATCAATCCCGTCTTGATCTGTCTCAAATTTGAACACGGGCGCAACAGGGCCAAAGATTTCTTCCTGCGCAAATTCCATGTCGGCTTTGGCCCCTGTCAAAATCGTTGGCTGAAAGAATGTGCCGCCCAATTGATCCCGCATGCCGCCTGTGGCCACAGTGGCACCTTTGGCTTTGGCGTCTTCCACAAAGCCCTCGACCTTTTTCAACGCCGCTTGATTGATCAACGGCCCTTGGGTCACGCCCGCATCCATGCCATTTCCAAGTTTCAGCGCGCGGGTTTTCTCAACCAGTTTCGCCACGAATTCATCATGCACACCAGCCTGCACAAAAACACGATTGGCGCAAACGCAGGTCTGACCAGAATTGCGAAACTTAGAGGCCATTACCCCGTCAATCGCACGATCCAGATCAGCATCGTCAAAAACGATGAATGGAGCATTCCCCCCCAATTCCATGGAGACTTTCTTGACTGTATCAGCTGACTGGCGGATCAATAATTTGCCCACATTGGTCGAGCCCGTGAAGGTCACTTTGCGCAATTCAGGGCGGGCCATCATCGCCCCACCAATGGCGGGTGCATCCCCCGTGACGATGTTAATCACCCCTTTGGGATAGCCCACATCCTCGGCCAAAGCTGCCCAAGCCAAGCCTGAATAGGGGGTTTCTTCCGAAGGCTTCGCAACAACTGTGCAGCCAACCGCCAAAGCAGGCGCAAGTTTGCGGGCCAGCATCGAGGAGGGGAAATTCCAAGGCGTAATCATGCCCACAACACCCACGGGATGCTTTGTTACCAAAATACGGCGACCATTGACGCCTGCAGGAACGATCTCGCCTTTCACACGGCGGGCCTCCTCTGCATACCACCGCAGATATTGCGCACCGATGGCAATTTCGCCCTTCGCTTCAGCCAAAGGTTTACCCATCTCGCGGGTCAACAATTCGGCCAAACTGTCTTGGTTATCCATCAACGCATCGTGCAATTTCCACAAAAGCGCCAAGCGCCCCATCAAGTCCATCGCTGCAAAAGCAGGAAAAGCTGCATGGGCTGCATCAATCGCGCGCATGGTTTCTGATTGGCCAGATTTTGGAATTTGCCCAATCACCTCGCCCGTGGCGGGGTTTGTAACATCCAAGGTCGCACCATCATCGGCGCCCACCCATGCGCCTGCGATATAATTCGCCTCGCGCATCCAGTTTTTCCAATCTGCCATGCTCCTCGCTCCTTTCTTATTCAGGCTTGCGCCCCCATCTTGCGCGCCACATCCAACATGCGCGCAGAAAATCCCCATTCATTGTCATACCACCCAAAGACGCGCAGCATCCCGCCTTTGGAGCGTTTGATCTGATCCCCTTGCACGATCAAAGACTCGGGGCGCGCCCGAAGATCAGTCGAGACAACAGGCGCCTCGGTATAGCCTAAGATCGGCCCTTTGGCTGCGCGCAGGACATCGCGCGCCGCCTCAACCGATGGTCGCTGCTCGGTGATGACCGCCAAATCGATACAAGAGACACTTGCCGTTGGCACCCGAATAGCAGAGCCAGTGATCCGCCCCGCAAGATGGGGCAGCACAAGATCAATCAACTTTTCCGCACTGGTCGTTGTGGGCACCATCGACAAGGCCGCCGCGCGGGATCGCACCAAATCCCCCATCGGCATATCCACGGTGGGTTGGCTGCCCGTATAACAATGCACTGTCGTCATCAAAGCCGTCTCGACCCCAAACGCCTCATCGAGAACCCGCATCAGGGGGGCTGTGGCATTGGTGGTGCAAGATGCGTTCGACACAATGCGCGCTTCGGGCACTAAGGCCGCATCATTCGCCCCCAAGACCAGCGTCACATCAGCATCAAGGGAGGGGCCAGAAATCAGCACCCGTGCGGCACCTGCGCGCAAACCTGCCTCGGCAATCCGCCGATCCATGGCGCGCCCTGTGCATTCCATCAGAATATCCACCCCCGCAAGGGGCAGCGCCGCCAGATCAGGCTCGCAGGTAAATGCAATCGGGCGTCCATCAATCACCAATGTGCCATCACCGCAGGTCACCTCGCCCGCGTAAGGGCCAAAGACGCTGTCATATTCGAACAGGTAAGCGCAGGTCTTGAGAGGGGCGATGTCGTTGATGGCGACAATCTCAACCTCGGGCCAACCGCCCTTAAGCCACGCGCGCAGCACGGTGCGCCCAATGCGACCAAAGCCATTTATTGCCACACGAATGGGGGCGGTCATGATGCCGAATCTCCTGATTGCTGTGAGGGGGCGAGTGATGCATGCCCACCGCGAAGGTGCAAGCATGCATCAGCGGATTGGATCAAACAGCGCCTCACGCAAAGAACAATCGCGCCCCATATCGGCAGGGCAATCACGGGGCTCTAAATCGCGGGTCAGACAAATGCGCAATTCTGCGATGCGACCTGCGCGGCAGGTGGTGACAACACCAGCGTCACTGAAATCGGGGTTGGCTTCGCGGAGCGCGTCCTCCACCACTTCGGCTGGCAGGCGGACAGGCCGATTAAGTTGGGTCAAAACCGCAGGCACAGTCACCGCCGCATAAGCGCGGCGCGATAGGGCGAAGTAATCCTCAGCAGGCAGGCCAGAACAGACCCCATGCTTACGCCATTGGTGCCACGCAAGGCCTGAGCTTCCCATGATATCAACCATGCCTGCCGTCAACGCATCACTTGGGCCGCGCGCGGGTGTTGAGCAATAACTGGGCCACCCCTCCTCATATTGTGGCCAAAGCCCGTGCAAGGTGAACCCATGGCCTGCGCCCGACTCGCATTGCGCCGCGCCACGCTCATCCCCCTCAATCGCGCACCATGTTGAATTCCAACTGAGGGCTAAGACATAAAGGTCAAACACCCCCGCCTGATCTGCCCGCGCAGGGAGTGCCGCGCCACATAGTGCAAAGGCCAAAAGCCCCGCACGCATCAATCTGCACCCCATCTCGCGTTTCCCTCTTTCCTTGCGCCAATCGCTGTCTTATATAACGGGCAACTTCCCCGAAATCGAGGAATTGCGGCCCCCGCCGCAGCGTTGTTTCAGCGCCCGCCCGATTGCATCCGAAAAGGAGCTAAAAATGACAAAACCCATCATGGCAAAAGCCACCGCCGTTTGGTTGGTGGATAACACCACGCTCAGCTTTAAGCAGATCGGCGATTTCTGCGGGCTGCATGAATTGGAAGTGCAAGGGATTGCAGATGGTGACGTAGCCACAGGCGTCAAGGGTTTTGACCCGATTGCCAATAACCAGCTCGACCAAGACGAGATTGATCGTGGTGAGAAAGACCCTGCGCATAAGCTAAAGCTGAAGCATAACCCCGCAGCACTGGGCGAGGAAAAGCGCCGTGGCCCACGCTACACGCCCCTGTCCAAGCGTCAGGATCGTCCTGCTTCAATCCTTTGGTTGGTCAAATTCCACCCAGAGCTGTCCGATGGCCAGATTGGCAAATTGGTTGGCACCACCAAACCAACCATCCAAGCGATCCGCGAACGCACCCATTGGAACATTTCCAACATCCAACCAATCGACCCTGTTGCGCTTGGTCTGTGCAAGCAGTCTGAATTGGATGCCGCCGTGCAATCAGCCAACGCGAAACGCGCCAAAGAAGGTCTGGTTATGACCGATGATGAGCGCCGTAAATTGGTCTCGACCGAACAAAGCCTTGCAGGTGATCCAGAACCCAAAATGCCAAGCGCGATTTCGGGTCTTGAAACATTCAGCCTCTCAGGCAATGCGTCTGCCGCCGATGAGGACGGGGACGAAACAGAAAAGACCTATGATGCGGACAGCTTCTTTAACCTGCCAGACGATAAAGACGAAGACGACAAATAATCAGGCGTTATAACGCCTGCCCTCTGAAAACCGCGCGACCCCAAAGGTTGCGCGGTTTTTTAATGCAAAGGCACGCCAACAGGATCAAGCAGGCTGCGCCCACCATCCACGCAGAGAACTTGCCCTGTAACAAATCCCGCTCCATCCGAGGCAAAGAATTGGGCCGCACCCGCCACCTCGCGCGCCGAAGCAATGCGGCCAAGCGGTGTGTGGCTTTGGATGTCTTTGCGCTTCAATTCATCTTCTGCCAAACCCGCTTGAAGGCTCGCTGACATCACCGATCCAAAAGACACCGCATTCACACGAATACGATTTGGGGCGAGGGACAATGCCAAAGACCGCGTAGATTGCTCAAGCGCCGCTAACGACACCGAATAGCCCATCAAATCAGGATGGCTGCGCATCGCAGCGATGTTCGAGATATTCACAATCGCGCCGCGCGTCTCATCATCGCGGTCATCCCCTTCGGCCTGGGCAATCATCTTTTTTGCAACGGCTTGGCTCAGGCGCAGCGATGTAAACAGGTTTTGCTGCAACATTTGCTCAATGCTGGTATCGGCAGGATCAAACGGGTCCGTTGGAATGATCTGGCGGCACGCATTGACCAAAATATCGACCCGATCAAAGGCATCAATCGTGGCCGAGATCAAATTGGCCACTGTCAGCTTTTCGCTCAAATCTCCCGCAAAGGCGCGAATATTTGGCGCGCGCTCATCATCTGAGGCGCCACATTCATCAAAAAGCCGCTCCTCATCGCGATCTGTAAACACGACATTCGCGCCAAGGTCAGAAAAATGACGCGCAATCGCAAGGCCAATCCCATTGGCGGCCCCCGTCACAATCGCAGTTTTCCCTTGGATGGATAAAGACATTCCAAAAACCCCTTTGCCGATCATCGCGCGGATCGCGCAGCTTTCGGTTTCCCAGCTTGATAGAGCTTGTAGCCCTGCATCTCGGCCAACATGCGGCCCGTTGAAAAATTCGCCTTCAGCGCCGATTCATAAGGCAGGTGACGATTTGCGACCATCAAAAATTGTCCCGAAGGCTTAAGCAGGCGACTTGCCGCCGAAATAAACGCTTGCCCCAAGGCAGGATCAGCCGCGCGTGATGTATGAAAAGGCGGATTGCACAAAATCGCATCATAAAGTGCATCAGGCTTATATGCAGTCGCATCTGCCCAGAAAAAGCGCGCGCGCGGATCATCGACATTATGACGGGCGGCCTCAAGCGCCGCGTGATCGGCCTCAATCAAATCGAGGGTTTCAATACTATCCTGTTCATCCAGAATATGGGCGGCGATATATCCCCAACCCGCCCCAAGATCAGCAACGCGTCCCTTAAGTTTAGGGGCTAGTGCAATCAGTATTTCCGATCCTTGATCTGGCCCGTCCGCAGAGAAGCTGCCAATTGGCACGATATGGCCATCTTCGGTTTCCGTGGCGCTGCCAACCCATTCCGCGCAGGTTTGGGGCAGGACATCTGGGCGCGCGAACCAAATCAATTTGCCATGCGATTTTGAAAAAACTTCTACGCCGTCAAAGGTTGATTTTAGGGCCTTGAGGATCGATTCAATCCCGATGGTTTTCGCCCCGTCCACCATCAAAATGCCACCCTTGCGCAATGACATCAGTGATTGTGCGATCCGCGACAGGGTCAATTTTTTTGATTTATGGGCCGCAACCAAGGCCAGATCAAACGCGTCCACCGCATCGGCTGGCAGATCAGGATGCACTTCAATTCCACGGGCCACAACGCGGGCATAATCGGGGTAAAACCCTTGCACAGCCAACAAACGAGCCTGTCCGAACACATCAAGTTGCATATCGCCAGTGGCACCATAAATCAAAACCGCCGAAAGAGGCGGCAAGCTGAGCGCGTTTTGCTCAAGCGCGGAAATCCATCTGTCTGGGGTCATAAGCGGCGGCGGGACTGGGGATCAGTCCTCTTTCTCCATGGTGCATTGCAACGGATGCTGATTGCGGCGCGCGAATTCCATCACCTGCGCCACTTTCGTTTCGGCAATCTCATAAGAGAAGACACCCACAACGGCCACCCCTTTTTTGTGCACAGTCAGCATAATCTCGACCGCCTGCGCGTGAGAGATGCCGAAGAAGCGCTCAAGAACGTGAACGACAAACTCCATCGGGGTATAGTCATCATTCAACAGCAGTACCTTATACATCGGGGGCCGCTGCGTTTTTGGTTTTGTTTTGGATATAACGGTGGTGTCGTTTTCCTCAACAGGAGGTTTCGCCATCATCGTCAAGCCATCGCGCCGCATATCTACTCCAAAACTGGCCATCTGGTCTAAAACTGGCGTGCTCATGGTGCCATCGTCCATGTGCCTTTATATAAGCCGCAAGGTGATTCAGAAAAGGGGCCACAAGGCATCTGCCTACGGTCGTGCATAACCCAATGACAAAAAAGCTGCAAATAATCGGTTTGGACGCGGATGATACGCTTTGGCAGAACGAAGAATTTTACCGCGTAACCCAAGCGCGCTTTGCAGAACTTTTGGCGGATTACTGCGCCGAAGACGATTTGCACAACCGCCTCTTGGCGGCAGAGCGGCGCAATATAGGCCATTACGGATTTGGCATTAAAGGGTTCATGCTCTCCATGATTGAAACCGCGATTGAAGTCACCGAAGGAAAAGTCAGCGGTGCAGTTATCGCGGAAATTTTGGCTGCGGGTCAGGACATGCTCCAACATCCCATCACCCTGCTGCCCCATGCCGACAGGGTGGTGCGCGATCTGTCGCAAAGCCACAAATTGGTGCTGATCACTAAGGGCGATCTTCTCGACCAAGAACGCAAATTGGCGCAATCAGGCTTGGGCGAATATTTTCATGGCGTTGAAATTGTCAGCGACAAGAAACCTGAAATTTACACCCGCGCTTTCGCGCGGCATGGCGCGAGTGCCGATGTGGCACTGATGGCGGGCAATTCCATGAAATCGGACGTCATACCCGCCCTTGAGGCAGGGGCGTTTGGGGTCTATGTGCCGTCAACCTATATCTGGGCGTTGGAGGAGGCAGAAGCGCCTCAAACCCACGCACGCTATCACAGCCTACCCGATTTGGGTGGGCTGCCTGCGCTGGTCAAAACCTTGGAACAGGCCTAAGGCGCAACTTCGAGAACGATTTTTCCGATATGGGCGGACGCCTCCATATGGGTATGGGCAGCGGCGGCCTCGGTCAGATCAAAGCTGCTATCCATCACGGGCGCAATTTGGCCAGTTTCGAGCAAGGGCAAAACATGAGCGCGCAACTCAGACGCAATTGCGGCTTTGGCGGCATCTGATTGGGGCCGTAAGGTCGACCCTGTCAGCGTCAAGCGCCGCGTCATCATCTGTGTAAAGTTCAGCTCAACCTTCGCGCCCTGCAAAAAGGCGATTTGCACAAGCCGCCCGTCATCCGCCAAAGCCCGAATATTGCGCGGCAGATATGGCCCGCCCACCATATCGAGAATGACATCAGCGCCCCCTTCGGCCCGCATGATCTCAACGAAATCTTCCGTGCGGTAATTGATCGCCCGCTCCGCCCCCAAGGCTTCGCAGGCTCTGCATTTTTCATCTTGGCCTGCGGTCACAAAACCCCGCACCCCAAAAGAACGCGCCAATTGAATGGCCGTTGTGCCAATCCCAGATGCGCCGCCATGCACCAAGAGCCGCTCACCCGCGCGCAAAGCGGCGCGTTGAAACAGATTTGACCACACGGTGAAAAACGTCTCACAAAGCGCAGCAGCAGCGCGCAGATCCATGCCGCTTGGCACGGGTAAAGCGTGGGATTGATGGGTCAGCGCATAATCTGCATACCCCCCGCCTGGCAAAAGTGCACAGACCTGATCCCCGATTTTCCACTCGGACACAGCCTCGCCCACCGCCACAACTGTGCCAGAGGCCTCAAGACCGGGAAGGTCAGAGGCCCCTTTTGGCGGATCATAGAGCCCCGCCCGTTGCAGCGCATCGGGTCGGTTTACCCCTGCATAGGCAATTTTGATCAAAATCTGTTCAGCCTCAGGACGGGGGCAAGGGCGGCTGCACAGCGTCAATACGTCTGGCCCGCCCGCCTCGCTGATTTCAACCGCGCGCATGGTTTTAGGCAGGGTCATGTAACTCTCCAGAACAGATTTCACTGTTGGTCTTTTGGACGAATATATCCTGGAAGGTCAATTCGTGCGACCCGCGCGGGCGGGCGAATCTTTCCAAGTAGCCAATTTGGCCCCGCCATAAGAGGCTTAAGCGCAGGGTTCTCATTGACAGATTTCTTTAGCTTTTCGATTTGCATCACATCATCGATGCGGCGATCCAAAAACGCCCATGTCGCAGCGTGATCTGGCGATTGATCCCCCAACCAGTAAAGCACAGTAGCCGAATACACCCCCGCCAATGTCGCACGCTTGGAATACCAATTGAAATCATTGGCGCGATCCCCAAGCCCCTCCCAAATGCTGTCAGCGGTTTCCCAGACGGCTTTGGCGCCATCTGCGGCATGGATGGGCAGGGCAAACAAGGTGGTGCCGCGGCGCACGGCCTCTTTGTGGTCGGCGACCGCCTCAAGGCGCAGGCGCACCCCATAAGCCACGCGATCACGATAGCGCATTTCAGACAAGTCAGCATTGCGCAAGGCGCGCAACAAATCTGCATCCCCCTGCCGATGAAAGGCCAATGCCAAATCAACCGCTCCCCGAGGGAAAAGCGCGCGACCCGTTTCTGTGTCTACATCGCAATCGCTCAACGCAGCGCAAAGGGCCGCATCAGACCACCCATCAAACGGCACATGATCCAATGCTGCGGTGACAATGCGCGCTTTCAGCTCGGTCGTGGCTTGGCTTTCCATCGCATCACTCCATTTTTCTGCGTTGCTTTACAACTTAGCAGATTCTTGCTAGATGGCCACTTCCTGCAACTTTGAAACTCTAACTTAGAAAGGTGGTGACACCACATGCAGGTGAGTGTTCGCGACAACAATGTTGATCAAGCATTGCGCGCTCTGAAGAAGAAACTTCAGCGCGAGGGCGTTTTCCGTGAAATGAAGCTTAAGCAACATTTCGAAAAGCCTTCCGTCAAGAAAGCACGCGAGAAAGCGGAAGCAATCCGCCGCGCGCGCAAACTGGCGCGGAAAAAAGCGCAGCGTGAGGGTCTGCTCTAAGCAGAACCTTCGCAAATGCGAAGTTTTCTTCAAAAAAGATATCCCCCGTCCTTTTGGCACGGGGGTTTTCTTTTGCGCTATGCTCAGAGGGTGAAGGGGTCACCCTTCGTCATCATCATCCCAAATTTCATAGGTTCGGATGCCATCATAGCGCGCCAAATTTTCCATGGTCTTTTCGGGAAACCATGTAACTGGCAAACCGGAAAACTGCGGTAATTCGCTAAGCAATTCCGAGATTGAGCGCGAACAATTTGCCTTGGGGACAGGGCCAATTTCCTGAATGCGCTGCGCCACGAATCGCGCCTGTTCTGGCGGCAAAAGAACCTCTTGCGCCACGACATGATGAGTCTCGCGCGCATGCCACTGCAAATAAAACCCATAGAGCGTGGGATTCATTCCAAAGAGCACATCATTGCGTTCAGGTGCGGCTGGGTGGAACCAACCGCCGGCAGGATCAAACAGCAATCGCTGTGTCCCGTCATCGACAACAAGGGCGCTATGCGCACCCGTGCCTGTTTCACTGCGCAGCATTGTCAAAAGTGTGATGCGCGTTGGCCCTGGCTCGCGATAGCTTGCTGTCGCAATGTCTTGATCACTGGCCCAAATCGATGGATTCGCGCAGCCCGTAAGGGCCAGCGCGAGACACAAAACTGTAAGAGACGAACGCCACCCCATCGGTGTTCGGCTTCAAACTTAGCGGGCGAAAAGGGCCAAGAAGATCACAACAGCGATCGAAACAGCAGCAACGCGCATGCTCCACGTCATGAAACCATCAAAGGTTTTCTCCTGCTCGCTGATATCCATCGAGCCGTGCTTATGTTCGTTCTTTGCCATGGTCGTCTCCATTGATCTGGTCGCTTTGACGATGCGCTTACCGAATTTCATGCGCCCTGTCACGCGACACTGTGACACGATCTGTGTAAAAATCTTACAAGGCGACAAGGAAGCAGGGCGGGGCCCTCAACTGCGCAACTGCCACACCCATGCACCGCGCGCGTCCATTTCACGGGCAACCTCGCCCAGATGATAGAGATGGTTGAGATGGGCCACGGCCTCGACCATCGCCAGCCCATAAGTCGCCTCATCAATCTGGCGTTTGAACAAGGGCGCAAAGCAATCAACCGCTGTGCGGGGTTCCGCGCGCAAATGTTCACGCAATCGGGCAAGCGCACCGTGATGATTGTCCGATAATTGCGCCAATCGTGCAGGCAACCCGTGATAGGGCAGCTTGTGACCTGGCAAAACAAGATGATCTTCGCGCGCCATGGTTTCAAACCTTGCGCAGCTTTCTAGCCATTCGGCCACGGGATCTGCCATCGGTTCTGTCGGATACACCCCAAGATTGGGCGATATCGATGGCAAAAGCTGATCCCCCGCCAAAACAAGCGGCACATCTTGGCACCATAGGGTGGCATGATCTGGCGCGTGACCTTGGCCCAAATGCACGACCCAATCACGCCCGCCAAGACGATGCATCGCCCCTTCCTCCAACCGCGTAAAGCCCAAGGGTAAAGGATAAACTGTGTCACAGAAATTAAAGGGGCGGTTATCAAGGCGCTTGCTCAAAAGCGCCTCATCCATGCCCGCCGCACGCCAAAAAGACACCGCTTCTGGGCTCGGTGTTGGCTCCTCGTCTAAGGTCAGCATCCTTGCCGTCAGCCATGCGGTGCGGGTCATCAATAACTCCGCGCCTTGCGCCATAAACCAACCCGCAAGCCCGACATGATCGGGGCGGTGATGGGTGACAACCACCCGCAAGATAGGATCACCGCGCAGATCATCTTTTATAATCGCGGCCCATTCACGGCGATTGAGTTTTGTATCAAGCCCTGTGTCGATCACAGTCCAGCCATTTGGTTCGCGCAAGGCATAGACATTCACATGATCCAAGCCCAAGGGCATGGATAACCGTATCCACAGGATGCCATCCGCTATTTCCCGCGCAGTGCCTTTTGCAGGTGGGGTCTCGTGTGGATAGTGGATCATGTTACACCTTTTTGCAGCGCGGCTTGGCTTCACAGCGCGCCCAAGCTATATCGGGCCGCGCAAACACCAGTGCCGTCCTAGGCGATGAACCCCAATGTCACAAGTGCCACCCACCCCAGACCGCCCCTCCCGTTTGTCCCCTGATGAGCAGGGGATCGCGCGGGCCTGTGGCTTGTTAGAACAGGGGGAATTGGTCGCGCTGCCCACGGAAACTGTCTACGGGCTTGGCGCAGACGCACGCAATGACCAAGCCTGTGCCAAAATCTTTGAGGCAAAAGGGCGACCTACATTCAACCCGCTGATCGTGCATTTGGCTGACCTCGCACAGGTCGCGCAAATTGCAGAGGTGACCGATACCGCACGGGTCTTGGCAGATCGCTTTTGGCCCGGCCCTTTGACCTTGGTCTTGCGCCTGCGCCCTGATCACGGGCTATCCCCCTTGGTCAGTGCAGGTCTGCCGACTGTGGCAATTCGCATCCCAAACCACCCTGTGGCCCAAAATATCTTGCGCCGCTTTGGTGGTCCAATTGCGGCACCATCTGCCAATAGATCAGGGCGCTTGTCCCCCACATCGGCCGAACATGTGGCGCGGTCGTTGGGCAATCGCATCGCGGCTATCGTAGATGGTGGGCCTTGCCCCGTAGGCCTTGAGTCAAGCATCGTGGACGCAAGTCAGAAGCCCGCGAAACTCCTGCGCGAGGGCGGCATTGCGCGCGAAGACATTAGCGCGCTCACGGGGGCGCTTGTGTCTGACCTCACGCCTGGACGCGTAGCTGCACCCGGTCAGATGAGCAGCCATTACGCCCCCAATGCACCGCTGCGCATCAATCAGGATCTCAGCGACCCAACACGGCTACGCATTGCCTTTGGCCCGATTGGGGATGCAGATTTCACCCTCTCGGAAAAGGGCGATTTGCGCGAAGCGGCTGCGGCACTGTTTTCGATCCTGCATCACGCCGATGCGGAACTGGCATTGCACGGCAAAACTGGGATTGATGTCGCGCCTGTCCCACAAAAGGGATTGGGCCTTGCAATCAATGATCGGCTGATGCGGGCTGCCGCCCCGCGAGATTAAGCGCGCCCTGCCTGCGCGGACAACAAAATCGGATCAATGCCCAATTTTGCAAGGGCAGCTTCCCATTTGCGCGGCATATCAACATTGAAAACCAGATCAGGCGCGGCCTCGCAAATCAGCCACGCATTCTGCGCAATCTCACTTTCCAACTGGCCCCGACCCCAGCCCGCATAGCCCAAGGCGACAATCGCCTGATCTGGGCCTTCGCCTTGCGCAATATCGTCTAGGATATCGAGGGTCGCGGTCATGGCAAATGTGTCATCCACCTCTAGGCGTCCCGCATGACCTGCGTCACCTTGCGCATAAGAGGTTTCATGCAGAACAAATCCACGCCCCTGTTCAACGGGGCCACCAAAGCAGATTGGTAAATCAGGCAAAGATCCCGAGCCATTGGCAATGCCCAATTGCTCGAACATCTCAGACAAGGTCAATTCGGCTAAAGGTTTGTTAATGATCAACCCCATAGCCTGTTCGTCATCATGCGCGCAGAGGAACACCACCGCATGAGCAAAACGCGGATCCCCCATTCCAGGCATAGCGACCAAAAGTTTACCCGTTAAAGTCTCGATCGCACTGTCGATATTTTCAATTTCATTCATATGTCCAAAATGCGCGGAGCCTGTCGCAAGGGCAAGGGGCGACCGCGCGGAATTTGCCGCATCTTCGCCGAAACGTGACTTTTCATTCATGGCGTCTGCCGCTAACCAATGAGGCTATGA